>OMVV01000022.1 GCA_900314585.1 uncultured Erysipelotrichaceae bacterium | reverse complement strand
TTTTTATTTTAAAAATAAAAGAGGCTAGATTTTCAATTTCTAACCTCTTTTTGTTTATAAGGAATTGATTACGACCTTATCGTCCTTATAATCGACAAGATATTTGTGTTTGGTGTCAACTTTTCCTTCAATGATTGCTGTTGCAAGAACAGTTTCAACATTGTTAGAGATAAATCTCTTAAGTGGTCTTGCACCAAATTCAAACGAGAATGAGGAATCTAAGATCCATTTCTTAAGCGAATCACTAAATTCAAAGGAATAATAGTTTTCTTTAAGACGGTTGTTTAGAATTGCTAATAATTTATCAACAATCTTTAATTGAACATCCTTATTAAGTGGTTTGAAGTAGACGATCTCATCAATTCGATTAAGGAATTCTGGTCTAAACTTACTTCTAAGGAGACGTTCAACTTCGTCTTGCTTATTTTCTAAGAGCAAATCAGATCCAAGATTTGATGTCATAATGATAATCGTATTTTTGAAGTCAACGACTCGACCTTGTGAATCGGTAAGACGACCATCATCAAGAATTTGAAGAAGTAAGTTAAATACTTCTGGATGAGCCTTTTCGATTTCATCGAATAAGACAATTGAATATGGATTTCGACGAACTTTTTCAGTTAATTGTCCACCTTCTTCATAACCAACATATCCTGGTGGGGCACCAATGAGACGAGAAGTTGAATACTTTTCCATATATTCCGACATATCAATTCGGACCATATGGGTTTCAGAATCAAATAGTGATTCTGCTAACGCTCTAGCGACTTCGGTCTTACCAACACCAGTTGGTCCAAGGAATAAGAATGAACCAATTGGCTTATTTTGATCTTTAATACCTGCCCTTTGACGAATAATCGCGTTAGAAACAAGCTTAATGGCTTCATCTTGACCAATAACTCTCTTTTCAAGAGTGTCTTTAAGATGAAGAACTTTCTCTTTTTCACCTTCGGCAATCTTGTTTAAAGGAATATTGGTGAGTTTTGAGACAATTTTAGCAATATCGTTTTCGGTAACAACCTCGGAAAGGATACGATCAACTGTCTTATCATTTTCAAGTTCCTTAAGTTCTTTTTCTGCTTCAGGAATCTTTTTATATTGAAGTTCGCTTGCTTTTTCATAGTTAGCTTCAACAAGAGCGTTAGATAATTCGTTACGCATCTTATCTAACTTAATCTTTAATTCTTTCGCGCGATTGATCTTGGCTTTTTCATCTTCCCAACGTTTATTCAAAGAACTTTGTTCTTCTTTTGCTTTGGATAGATTTTCATTCACCTTTTCAAGACGTTTCTTAGATGATTCATCTTTTTCTTTTTCTAAGGCGACCTTTTCAATTTCAAGAAGTTTGATCTTACGTTGAATTTCATCAAGCTCAGTTGGAGTTGATTCAATTTCAACGCGGATTGAGGCACAAGCTTCATCGATTAAATCGATGGCCTTATCTGGTAGAAAACGAGAAGTGATGTAACGATTTGATAAGGTAACCGCTGCAACGATCGCATTATCGGTGATTTTCACGCCATGGTGAGATTCAAACTTTTCTTTTAGACCTCTTAAGATAGAATAAGTATCTTCAACAGTCGGTTCTTCAACCATAACTGGTTGGAATCGTCTTTCAAGTGCACGGTCTTTTTCAATGTATTGACGATATTCATTAAGTGTGGTGGCGCCGATACAATCGATTTCACCACGGGCAAGCATTGGCTTAAGCATATTTGATGCATCAAGCGCACCATCGGTGCGGCCTGCTCCAACAATTAAATGAATTTCATCGATGAAAAGAATAATCTTTCCTTCCGACTCTTTAATTTTATTTAAAACCGCTTTAAGTCTTTCTTCGAATTCACCACGATATTTTGCACCCGCAACAAGGGCACCCATATCGAGCTCATAAATCATTTTTCCTTTTAAGGAAGTTGGAACGTCATCTTGAACAATTCGGTGAGCAAGTCCTTCGATGATTGCGGTTTTACCAACACCAGGTTCACCGATTAAAATGACATTGTTTTTATTTTTACGCGCAAGTATTTCAATTATTTTCCTTATTTCATTATCGCGCCCGATAACAGGATCGACTTTGCCATCTTTGACTTGTTTTGTGACATCACGTCCAAACTTTTCAAGGATGTTTTCATCGTTTTGATAATCTTGCATGCCTTCCATATTATTCATAATATACACCTCCTTTTTGGCACTCTCACACTCGGAGTGCTAAATATAGTATACATCAATTTTGGCACTCGTCAACATAGAGTGCTAAAAAATTTAGTTAATATAATTAAAATTGCTAAATAAACATAGTATAATGCTCACATGGATAATTTAGATTCCCTCTTTGAGAAGAAAGAATACGAGTTAATTGTTAAGCTAACTGAGCTTAGCAGTGATCCAAAAGATCTCTTTTTAAGAGTGTCTTCCCTCGTCGCTTTAGGAAAAAGTGATGAAGTGTTAGATAACATCGAAAAATACCAGGGAGTTCTTGAAAAGAAATATCCTCTTCAATTAATGAAACTTCATTTTGAATTACTTTTATCAAAGAAGCTATTTGATGAAGCAAGACTTGTTTTAAAACATTACGAGAATCTTCCATATGTTTCTCAAGAGGTTGAAGAGTTCATGTCCGACATGCATTCTCGCATCGTTCAAGAAGAAAATCCAAAGGGTAGAAAAACCTATTCTTTAGATGAGATTTGTGATGTTTTAGAGAAGGAAACTGAGCCCTCAAAAATCTCGCAAGTTGTCTTCTCTTTAAAGGATTACAATGTAAATATTTACATTGATTCACTCAAAATTTTCTTAACTAGAGATGATGTTCATCCTAACTTTAGGACGTACGCGCTGATCTTACTTGTGGACTATAAATACGATGAAGAAATTGAGTTCCTTTCGCTTAAAGGAATGATCAAAGTTAATCCTAAAAAATTATTCCCACCTTTCATGAGCAAACAGTTCAATGAAGTGTGTCGATTGATTGGCGAAAAAGCAAATCAAAATATTACTCTTGCTGAGACCGCTCTTCATTTATTCAATTGTTTTATCATTGATACTTATCCAATTGATATCTATCAGCATAGCGAGGATGAACTCGCTGAAGCTTTCATCTATATCGGTAAAACATATCTTAATATCGAAGTTTCATCTAATGATGAAAATATTAAAAAAATTGTCAATAACATCAAGTATATTATTGAATCCACTCCAGATTTAAAACTATAAGAATAGGTGTCTAGAAGACATTTCTTTATATATCTCTTGTAAGCCTCCAAGGTTTGCAATATACTTTTACATAGTAAATTTTAAGGAGATCAATATAGATTATGAAAAGAGAAGTCAAAAAACTCGAAAATTCTAAAGTCGAAGTCCTTTGCGATGTTGACGCTAAAGACTGGAAAGAATACCAAGAAAAAGCTTTTAAGAAATTAGCCGCAAACCTCGAAGTCAAAGGCTTCCGTAAAGGTAAAGTCCCAGAAACTATTGCCCGTAAAGAAATCAATCAAGGCAATATCTTCAATGAAGCTGTTAACCTTTCCCTTCAACCAGCCTTTGATGAAGTTCTTCGTGAAGAAAAGCTTCAACCATTCGCTCGTCCAAGTGTTGATGTTACTAAATTAAGTGATAGCGAACTTCAATTGAAGTTCATCATCGTCTTAGCCCCAGAAGTTAAACTCGGACAATATAAAGGCTTAGGCATTAAGAAAGCCGCGGTTAAAGTTGAAGAAAAAGAAATCGATGCTGAAATCGAAAAATTAGTCGCTCAAAACGCTTCACTTGTGCTCAGTGATAAACCTGCTAAAAAAGGTGACACTGTCGTTATCGACTTTGTCGGAACTGTTGATGGCAAAGAATTTGAAGGCGGAAAAGCTGAAAACTATTCTTTAGAGCTTGGTTCAAACTCCTTCGTTCCAGGTTTCGAAGATCAACTCGTTGGACATAAAAGTGGTGATGAAGTTGATGTCAACGTTACCTTCCCGACCCAATATGTCCCAGATTTAGCAGGCAAAAAAGCCTTATTCAAATGCAAAGTTCACGAAGTGAAAGAAAAAGTTATTCCAGCGTTAGACGCTGAACTTGTTAAAGAACTCAATATTCCAAATGTAAGCGATGTTGCCTCTTTAAGAGAATATGAAAAATCATCTCTTAAAGCTCAAAAGGAAAACGCTGCTAATAATGAAGCTTTTAACAAAGTTATGGATAAAATTGTTGCAGATGCCAAAGTCGAAATCGCCGATGAAGTTATCGCCGACGAAGTCGAAGGCATGAAGAAAAACATGGAACAACAAATCGCTCAACGTGGTTTGACTCTTGATCAATACTATTCCATCACTGGTCAAAAAGCTGAAGATGTTGAAAAACAAATGAAAGCAGATGCTGAAAAGAATCTTCGCGCGATCCTCTGCATGGAAGAAATTGCTAAAGCCGAAAAGATCGAAGTCAGCGATGCTGATGTCGAATTTGAATTCTCCAAAATTGCTGATCAATACAAAATGGAAATCGATAAAGTTAAAGAAATCCTTGGTAAAGATTTACCACGTTTCAAAGCTGAAATTCGTCAAAGACGAATCCAAGACTTTATCGCCCAAGAAAATATTGCTTAATTAATCCTACGAAAGGAGGGAAATTATGCCTTCTAAAAAAGAAAAAATTACTCTCCCTTTACTTGTCACAAAAGCATTTACTGTTTTTCCTGGCAAGAAAGATATCGCTATCGATGCGGGTCGAGATTTTTCAATCAAGGCCATTAATGCCTCACGTGATAATAACTCATCACTTATTTTGGTTGTTTCACAAAAAGATCCATCCATCGATGTCCCAACCCAAAAAGATTTATATGAAGTCGGCACTTTGTGCCGCATCACTTCCTATAGCGATATGAAAAACTATGTTCGTATTCGCATTATGGGCAGTGCTCGTGTCAAAGTTAATAACGTCAGTTTCGACGCCTCCGGTTTCTTTGTCGCTGATTCTGAGAAACTTAACGATGTGATGGGAGATGACAAGAAGGTCGTTGCATTGACTAAGTCAATCATCTCATCTTTACAAAATGTCCCACAAATTACATCCTCAATTCCTCGTTCAGCGATGATGGAACTCACTAGCCATGGTGCTGATCCAAGTGAATTAGCGGACTTTTTAGCCCCTTATTTACCTTTAACTGACCTTGGTCGCCAAATGATTTTAGAAGAAGTTAACGTTGAAAAACGTTTAACAATTGTTCTTTCTGCAATCAATGATGCAATCGAAGAAGCTAAAATTGATAACGAAATCTCTAAAGATGTCGCTCAATCAACCGAAAAGCAACAACGCGATTACATCTTACGCGAGAAATTGCGCGCGATTAAGAAAGAGCTCGGCGAAGGCGATGATGTTGCGGATGATGAAGAAAAGATTCGTGAACGACTCGAAAATAATCCTTATCCAGATCACGTTAAAGCCAAAGTCAAATCCGAACTTAAACGTTATTCAATGATGCCACAAGCTTCGCTTGAATCTTCATTAATTATGTCATACATCCAAACCTTAATGGATGTTCCTTGGTATGAAGAAACCAAAGATAATGATGACATAAATAACGTTAAAAAGATTCTCGATCAAGACCATTATGGTTTAGTCGATGTTAAGAAAAGAATCGTTGAATATTTAGCAGTCAAGAAAATGACTGGTAATTTAAAAGCCCCAATCCTTTGCTTCTATGGACCTCCAGGATGTGGCAAAACATCCCTTGGCAAATCCATTGCTCGCGCTTTAGGACGTAAGTTCTTTAAGGCTAGCTTAGGCGGCATTTCTGATGAAGCTGAAATCCGTGGGCATAGAAGAACCTACGTTGGCTCTATGCCAGGACGAATTATTTCTGGCATGAAAAGAGTAGGAGTTACTAACCCAGTCTTCTTACTAGATGAAATCGATAAACTCGCTTCATCATATAAAGGTGATCCAGCTTCAGCCCTTCTTGAAGTACTTGATCCAGAACAAAACTTTGCCTTCAATGATAATTATCTTGAAGAACCATATGATTTAAGCAATGTCTTGTTCATCTGCACAGCGAACTATCTTGAAAATATTCCTGCGCCACTTCGTGACCGTCTTGAACTGATCGAAGTGAATTCATATACTGAATTTGAAAAGATCAAAATCGCTCAAGGTTTCTTACTTAAGAAACAACTCGCTGCAAACGGTTTAAAAACAAAACAAATTTCCTTCTCAGAAGAAGCATATCGCTATCTCATCGAGAAATACACCCGTGAAGCTGGTGTGCGTGAATTAGAGCGCAAGATCGCATCCATTATGCGCAAAGGCGTCGTCGAACTTTTAAGTGACAAAACTCTTAAGAAGATCGAAGTGACTCCTGAACTTATCACTAAGTATTTAGGCGTTCCACTTTTTGATAACACCAAGAAAGAAAAGAAACCACAAGTCGGTGTCGTTACTGGCTTAGCCTACACCCAATTTGGTGGCGATATTTTACCAATTGAAGTTAACTTTTTCCCTGGTAAGGGAAATCTTGTCTTAACTGGCAAACTTGGCGATGTCATGAAAGAAAGTGCTTCTATTGCCTATGATTATGTTCGCTCCAACGCGAATAAATATAAAATTGATACCAAACTCTTTGCTGACAATGATATTCATATCCATGTTCCAGAAGGAGCGGTACCAAAAGATGGTCCAAGCGCTGGTGTAGCTTTAACAACTGCGATTGTTTCTTGTTTCACTAATCGCGCGGTCAATAACGAAGTTGCGATGACTGGTGAAGTCACTCTTAGAGGTAACGCTTTACCAATCGGTGGACTTAGAGAAAAATCTTTAGCGGCTCTTCGCTCAGGAATTAAGACCATCATCGTCCCATCTGAAAACAAAAAAGATGTCAGCGAACTTCCACAGGAAGTTAAGGATGGCATTAATATCATCTACATGAACAATGTTGATGATGCTTTAAAAGTAGCCTTAGTAAAATGATCAATTTCCGTAACGTCACCTTTAAAAAAAGTGCGACGAATTATTTAGACAAACCTTCAAAAGATCTTAAAGAAGTTCTTTTTGTTGGCAAATCTAATGTTGGAAAATCATCTTTAATTAACGCTTTAGCGGGCAATAAAAGCCTTGCTTATACATCATCTAAACCTGGTTACACCAAACTTCTAAACTATTTTGAAGTTGATGATGCCTTTTATTTAGTGGACGCTCCAGGATACGGTTATACAAATTCTGGTTCGGCTCATTTAGATAATTTCTCAAAGATGATGGAATCATATTTTAAAAACCCAAACCTCGCTGGAGTGGTCTTTATCATTGATTCCCGTCATAAACTAAGCAAGGATGATGAAGACTTTTATCATTTTTTAAATGATAATCATATTCCTTTCATCTTAGTTGCCTCTAAACTTGATAAACTTAATCAAAGCGAAAAAGCTGCGATGAAAAAGAATATTGAAAATGTTTGTGGTGAAATTAGCTATGTCGCTCTTTCATCATCTAAAGGTGTTAATTTAGACACCTTAAAAAGTAAAATTAGTCAATTAGTGGTTAAAAAATAACAAAGTTTTGTTATAATTAGACGTGCCGTTGAGCAAGAAGTTATTTAGACCCTTTAGTCTAGAGAGTAGCGCACTTGGTGGAATAGCTACCTAAATCCTAAATATTGTCGCTTGTGAGGCTGAATGAAAATTCCGTAATTCTGCGTTAAAGAAACTTGAGAGCTATAACAATGTTATAGAATTAAGGTGGTACCGCGTTAATAGCGTCCTTAAGTTGGACGCTTTTTATTTGCCTAAAGGAGGAAACGATAATGCTTGATAAACGTTATGATCCAAAAAAAGTTGAAGAAGGAAAATATGAAAATTGGAAAAAGAAAGGATATTTCACCGCGGGTGATAAATCTAAACAAGCTTTCTCCATGGTCATTCCTCCTCCAAATGTCACTGGTAAACTCCATTTAGGTCACGCTTGGAATACGACAATCCAAGATATCACAGCAAGATATAAAAAGCTCAAAGGATATGATGTCATGTGGCTCGCTGGTATGGACCACGCTGGCATCGCAACTCAAGCTAAAGTTGAAGAAAAATTACGCTCCCAAAACATATCTAGATATGATTTAGGTCGTGAAAAATTCTTAGAAAAAGCTTGGGAATGGAAGAAAGAATACGCCGCAAATATTCATGAACAATGGGCCAAGATGGGCTTGATGCTTGATTATTCTCGTGAGCGTTTTACATTAGATGATTCACTTAATAAAGCCGTTGTCCATGTTTTCAAAACTTTATATGACAAAGGTTTAATTTATCGAGGCGAAAGAATCATCAACTTTGACCCAGAACTTAAAACCGCTTTAAGTAATATCGAAGTTGAATATTCTGAAGACAAAGGCAAATTCTATTACTTCAAATATCCAATCGTTGGTTCTAACGAATTTTTAGTGGTTGCGACCACTCGTCCAGAAACGATGTTCGGTGATGTTGCGGTGTTCGTTAATCCAAAGGATAAACGTTATAAACATTTGATTGGTAAAAAGGTTATCAATCCTGCTAACGAAGACGCCCTTCCAATTATGGGCGATGAATATGTCGATATCGAATTTGGTACTGGCGCGATGAAATGTACGCCAGCCCATGACCCAAATGACTTCGCTCTTTCAGAGAAATATCATTTAGACCGCATCATTTGTATGGATTTAAATGCGAAAATGAACGCAAATTGCGGACCTTTTGCAGGTTTGGACCGATATGAATGCCGCGAAAAACTTGTTGAGAAAATCAAAAATGATGGTCGATTAATTAAGATTGAAGATATCGTTCATACTGTTGGTCATAGTGAACGTTCACATTGTGTGGTGGAGCCGATGCTCATGAAACAATGGTTTGTTAAAATGAGACCACTCGCTGATCAAGCCTTAGCAAAATCTACAGTTGAATTTGTTCCAGAACGTTTCAATCACACCTTTAGACAATGGATGGAAAATGTCGATGACTGGTGCATTTCTCGCCAATTATGGTGGGGACACCGTATCCCAGCTTATTATAATAAGAACACGGGTGAAATCATCGTTTCAGAAGAACCAATCAACGATCCAAACTATGTTCAAGATGAAGACGTTTTAGATACTTGGTTCTCCAGTGCTCTTTGGCCATTTGCAACTTTAGGTTGGCCAGACACTGAAAGCCCAGACTACAAACGTTATTTCCCAAATTCACTTTTAGTGACTGCCTATGACATCATCTTCTTCTGGGTGTCCAGAATGATTTTTGATTCCCTTGAATTTACAGGTGAATCACCATTTAAGAACTGCTTGATCCATGGACTTATTCGTGACAGTCAAGGTCGTAAGATGTCAAAATCGCTAGGAAACGGCATTGACCCAATCGATGTAATCGATAAATATGGTGTCGACGCTCTAAGATATTTCTTAACAACCGGTTCAGCTCCTGGACAAGATATTCGTTACATCGAAGAAAAAGTTCAAGCCTCAGCAAACTATCTTAATAAGATTTGGAACTCCGCTAGATACGTCTTTGAATCTTTAGGAGATGACTTCAAAAACGAAGAAATCAAGTTCAATGAACTTGGTAAAGTCGAACAAGACATTTTAGTAAAACTAAATAAGACGATTAAATCAGTTGACTCATTCATGGATAAATATGAATATTCGATGGCTTCATCTTATTTATATAACTTTGTTTATGATGATTTTTGTTCATCTTATTTAGAGATGTCAAAAGTCTCACTCGCTAAAGGCGACACTTCTTATAAGAATAAAGTTAAATCAGTTTTGGTCCATATTCTAAAGAATATCATCATTATGATTTATCCATTCGCTCCATTCATTGGTGAAGAACTTTATTTAGCGCTCCCAACTCACAAAGACTCAATCATGGAAGAAAGCTATCCAACTCCACTTGATATTCCTGAAAAGGAAATCGTTGAAGTGAGCAATCTTTATAAGATGATTCAAGATATTCGTAACTATAAGGTTAGCAATAAACTCGCTCCAAACTATAAGCTTGTGTTCATTGTTGAAGGCGAATCTATCTTTGATGGATTTGGTGATTACCTTGCTAGATTTAGCTTTGCTAAAGAAGTTAAATTCACTAACAAAGCATCATCAAAAGGCATGCGCTACGCATATAAGGGCATGAACTTATATATTGAAGATGAAATCTCTGCTGAAGATTTAGCAGCCAAGAAAGCTAAAGATATCGCTTATTTAAAAGCCGAGATTGCTCGAAGTGAAGGAATGCTTAGTAATCCAAACTTTGTATCTAAAGCTCCAAAAGAAAAAGTTGAGCTAGAGAAAAATAAACTCGCTGAATTCAAAAAGAAATTAGCGGAACTTAACTAATCGTAGAAGACGAACCTATAATCACAGGTTCGTTTTTTAATGCAAATTAACTCTTTGAGTTAGAAAACATTAACAAAACTCTTTTTAACAAATCTATTTAAAAACTAAGTATTTATTGGTGAAAGGAGTTATAGAATATGGTCAAAATCTTTGCTGCTGTTCTCATCACGGCCGTGGTAATGATAATTGTCTTTCAATTTATCGATCCAAATGTTTCTCAGCCGTTAGTTGGTAGTGGTGCATCTACAAGTTTAGTTTCCTCATCTGCAAATTCCATCAGTGTGTCGATATCTGGAGAAGTAACTCGACCAGGAACTTACATTCTTGAGCAAAATACAACTTTAGGTGACCTTATCAGCCTTGCTAGTGGTACTACCACTAATGCAGACGACGCAGCATACGACACATCTTATTTACTTGAGGATTCCCTTAGTTTCTATATCGCGCCTAAATATAACAATAATGACGCCTGTAGTATGGATCCAATTTCTAAGGTGAACATCAATGGAGATGATGAAGCAACTCTCCAAAGTGTCGGTAGCATCGGTTCGACAATTGCTAAAGCAATCGTTAGCTATCGCACCTCAAAAGGTAAGTTTGGTCGTATCGAGGACGTCAAGAAGGTAAACGGCATCGGCAACGCGACCTTCGAAAAGATTAAGAATTATATTCGTTTAAGATGAGCTTGTTATTCGTAACAATCTCGTTTGTACTCGGATTATATTTCTTAAGAAATAATCTTGTTTTTAGCATCATTATTTCCCTCGTATATGTTGTATTCATCTTTATTAGATTTCCCAAAAAGAAAGCATGTTTATTTCTATTGGTCTTTGCGGGAGGTGCTTTGCTTGGGAACATCAATCTTGAATACAACAATGATGAGAACATTTATCAAGGCATGGTGGTGGATGTAAAAGAAAATTATTTCATCTTCCAATCTCGCTTTGAAAAGTTTTATGTCTATGAGGAAGCAACCACCAAAGAGTTCGGAGACTTTCTTACTATCAAAGCTCAGCCAACTGATTTCAAATCTACGACATATGAATCCCAGTTCAGCTTTGCTGATTATTTGAAAGATAAGGGGGTTAAAAGATCTTTAGATCTAAAGGATTATTCCATAAATTTCGCAAATCCGATCCGAATTCACTCTCAAAAAGTTAACTTCCTAAATCGCTTCGACGGTAGCGCTAAAGCGATGATAAATGCCTTGCTTTTTAACGAAAAAGATTATTCGAGTGAGGCGATTAAGACTTTTGATGATCTTAATCTAATCTATCTAGTTTCTGTTAGTGGCATCTATCTTCATTTCATCTTTAGGGCAACGACATATGTCTTTGGACTTTACACGTCGGATAAAGTTGCTGAAGCAGTACCAATCTTATTATTCTCTCCCTTAGCTATATTCGCCTTTCTGAGAATCTCGATTTTGAGGATTTTCATGATTCGATCGATGAAATATGTCAATGATCATTTCTTGAAAAAGAGATTCTCATACTTAACTTTGTTAAGTAGCCTCGCGCTGTTCTTTCTCATCTTGGACTTTCATCTCGCCTATCAACAAGCTTTCTACATTGGGTTTTTACTATCTCTATTAGGAGTGTTCTATCGTACGGGCATAAGAGTATTTTCTGAACGAAAGCGGAAGTACTATTTGGCAGTCTCAGCATATTTGTTTCTTTTTCCTTTTTTATGTATGAACCAATATAGTCTCCACCTTCTTTCCTACCCCTTCCAATTGATGTTGACTCCATTTTTTGTTTTATTCATCCTTTTTTCGCTTATATCTGTAGTCAATATTCCCATCTATTCTTTTGTTAATTCGTACGCTTCTTTCTTAGTAGGGATAGCAAAGACTCTCGTGAAGCTTGATCTTCAATTACCTTTTAAGGTAAACGAGTGGTTCTTTCTTTGCTATTACGTTCTCTTAGCGATGATTTTATATCTACTTGAAGGACAAAGATTTAAACATCTAAGAAACGTAACGATCGCCCTGGTCTGTCTCATTTCAATATCTATCATCCCAATCCAACTTCCAACCAACTCTATCTATTTTATAAACGTTGGCCAGGGCGATTCGATTTTAATTGTTAACCGGTTCAAAACTGTCATGATTGATACCGGTGGTAATACAAGCTTTGATATGGCAGAGGAAACATTAATTCCTTTCTTTCGGAAAAAGGGAATCAGTCATCTTGATTTACTAGTGACATCTCATGATGATTTTGACCACGCTGGAGCAGCGGATTCTCTTATAGAGAATTTCAAGGTTTACAAGTATTTAAAAGATCGTGAAGATTTCCCATACAAAGTTGGTGATATATATCTTGAAAACATCAACTTTTATGATGGTGATGCGAATGATTCTAGTCTTGTCTTCTTGCTTGACTTTATGCACAAGAAGTGGATGTTAACTGGTGACGCAACGAGTGAAACCGAACAATATATCCTCAAAAGTGGAATTAATGTCGATTGTGACATTTTAAAAGTCGGACATCATGGCTCATCTACTTCAAGTAGCGACGCTTTCATCAAAGCGACATCGCCTAGCGAAGCTATCATTTCTTGTGGAGCGAAAAATCGATATGGTCACCCTAATCAAGATGTCCTTGATCGTTTAGCAAAATATAATGTCAAAATTCGTCGCACTGATTTAGAAGGAACAATTTCTTATGTGTCAATATTTGCATAATGATATATAATTCAAATTAATCTGTTTAACAAATAATGTAATCTAGCCATGTACTTGGTTAGATTTTCTTTTTATCTAACAAGTATAATCAATATATGCCGTTATCCTGCTTAATT
>OMVV01000014.1 GCA_900314585.1 uncultured Erysipelotrichaceae bacterium | reverse complement strand
GTCAATAGGTGTACCCTTTCGGCTCATTGAAATAGATATACCTTTAGAAGCACAGATGGCTTTGTATTCATTGGATGTGTATTGGAAACCCTGGTCACTGTGAATGATGAGTCCATATACATCCTTTTCTATTTCTAAAGCTTCATTTAATGTATCCGTAACTAGTTTTATATCGTTTCTTTTAGAGATAACATACGCCACAACATGACGATCATATAAATCGATAATTGTTGATAGATATGCTCTCTTATTTCCAAATATTAGATAAGTTATATCTGTACACCATATTTGATTAAAACCTTTGGTTTTGAATTGTCTTTTAACTAAATTCGGCTGAACGTTTTCTTCTTGACGTTTCGCATTATAATTTGGCCTTATTCTTCTAATATATTCGGGCTTGAGATTATATTTTTTCATAATTCTCGCTACCTTCTTGTGATTAAAAATTACACCATATTTAATCTTGAGACCTTCTGACACCCTACGATATCCATATGTGCCCTTGCTTTCATTGAAGATATCTTTGATAAGCAGATATTCATAATAATCAGGATCTTCTTTGTTACGATACTTGTAAATAGATTGGATAATTTGTATTCGTTTATATGAATCGAAATGAACGTTACTTTTTCCCTCGTCGTGCTTGTAAGAAGGCCTGGTATTTTTTTAGAATCTCATACCTTTCTTTGTAGTCTTCTAAAGTTAAGTTTTTTGATTTTTGCCTACCATGACAACCCCTATCATCCTTAGTCACATCGATATTGTTTTTGGCTTTCTTAACCCATATATTTTTGTCCCTTTTTAGCCATAAAAAAACCTCCTAACGTATATTTTACGCTAAGAGGGTTTTTCTTCCCGTGTGAACTAAATGGGGTTCAGTTCACAATGAGTGGGGGTTTTAATCTTCATCAAATTCAAGACCTAAATCTTCAAGAGGCAGCGTATTAAAGTAGTAATCACCACCCACTGATTTGATGTATTCAAAGACATCTCTATAAACGTCTTGTTTAAAGAAATCATTCAATATATAGAAGAATTTGACTTCCCATCCAGGAAGCATCTTTTTATACTCTTTGATTTTGAAATCAACTGTTTGGAGTTTTTCATCGACTGAGCCAGCACCCATTTGGTATTTCTTTTCAATAATGAACACAGTTTTAGTATCTAAGTTAACAAAGACGTCATCTGGCAACAAGCGTTTGGATATGTATTTTTTCCATTGATCGTTATCCAAGTGGTCAAAAATCTTATAGAAGTCATACTTCTTTGTAACAAGACCAACTTTGTGAAGACCATCAAATACTTCTTGGCATGCTCTATGCTTTTGTAAATCAAAACCAGCTTCTTTTAAAGCTTCTTCTAAATCTGTGTATTGTTCATAGAGTAAACCATGCTCATTTGTAAGAGCACCGCCACCCACCATATTGTGTTTTTTCTTTGGCATGAAGAAATTATATCACGCCGTTATTTTAAAAAATAGGCGGCTTTACATTGCTACCTATTTATGTATCTATTCTTGGTTAGCTCTAAATATTCTTTATCTATTTCAATCCCGATGTATTTTCTATTGAGCTGACTTGCGACTATACCAGTTGTTCCACTTCCGTTAAATGGGTCTAAAATCAAATCTCCTTCTTTAGAAGCTGCGGTAATTAATCGTGTTAATAGAGCGATTGGCTTTTGTGTTGGATGCTTTCCGCACTTCTTTTCACTTTTTGGGGCTGTTCCTGACTCAAAAAACTCTGGTTCGACATCTTCAATATCCCACACATCTTTCATTTGTTTGCCGCCATTTTCTTCTTTCATGGCTTCGTAGTTGAAATAGTGTTTACCTTTCTTTTTAAGAGTTAATTGTTTTCTAGCCCAGATAACAGTTTCTGTAGAGTGGGTAAAACACCTACAAGCGAGGTTCGGAGCGGGATTGGTCTTTCTCCAGATGATGTTATTAATAATTGAATAGCCTTCAAGTTCTAGAGCCACACCAATAGCGTAAACACTATGGAGAGTTGATGAAATCATAATGGTTCCGTTATCCTTGAGGACTTCTCTACAAAGAGCTATCCATTTTCTATGGTACTTAATTCTGTCTTCAATTGTTTTTGAATAATCCCATTCGCCTTTATCTACGGATACTTGCTTTCCGCTTTGACAAGTAACCCCTCCACTAGATAGAAAATATGGAGGATCAGCAAAGATCATATCCACTGATTTAGGTTCTATTTTCTTAAGTAATTTAAAAGAGTCTCCTTTTAGGAGTGCGAAACCATCTTCCTGAAAATAGATATCTCTTTTTGTATACATATTAGTAATTGGTTATGATGACTTCTTCAACAGCTCCTCTGCCATCGCCTTTGGAGTTAATCATTCTCTTGGCGTTGATAACATGAAGGTTGAAGTCTTTATATAAGTCTTGGATGAACTCAGTGTTTGCATTGCTAGCCATGACAAGAACACCTCTCTCAGTTAATTCTTTAATGAGGTCTCTTAGTCTGGTTTGTTCATCTCTTCCAAAACCACCAGCGGTATATGAGGTGAAGGATTGTTCTCCAACAACATCATATGGAGGATCAAAATAAACTAAGTCGCCAGCTTTAGCTGTTTTAACTGCTTCTGCAAAATCTTTATTCAAGATTATTGGTTTTCTCTTATGGAAATATTTGTGCAATTCAAGCATGTTTTTATCATCAAAGCATTTAACTTTTTCTCTCTTTGCAGAAGGAACATTAAAATAGCCCTTGCTACTTACACGATATAAACCATTGAAACATGCTTTATTGAGATAGACACATCTAGCAGCTTTCTCCACCATTGTCATTTTGGCATAGGCAGATTTCTTTCTATCCATGTCTCTTACTTTGTAATAATATTCTTCAGAATGATTCTCTTCGTGGAGCTTGCATAATTCCCAAAACTTTTTGAAAAGTCTTTTATTTCTCAAACATTTATAAACATACATAAGTTCTTTATTGGAGTCATTGATGGTTGCGTGAATAGGAAGCAACTCTAAAAGCAAAGCACCGCCACCCACAAAAGGTTCGTAGTAGTGTCTAAATTTCTTTGGCTTAAACTCTAAAAGTTTATCCATTATCTGGCGTTTGCCACCAGCCCACTTAACAAAAGGTTGTAAACTCATAATTTTGCTCCTTTTAAGAACTATTGATCTTAAAATACTATAACACAATGCAATTTCTTTATCTATCAAATAAGAAAAAAGCTCCTATTTTCAGAAATCTCATAATCTCAAAATATCTAGGCCGCGTATTTTTGAAGTCCAGGCCCCGCTACCTTCAATTGATTTACTGTTTTTCTGACTGGGGGGATAGTCTTTGACTATAATCACAGAAAAAGGTTAGGCCTGTTAGCCCTTCAACCATTACTTCTTAATAACTAAGGGTGTCGATTTAGTTACTATGCGAATGGTTGTTTTGGGACCTAACCAACCTAACCCTAAGCGTAGAGACACTCTTGAATGAATGCTTCTACATCTATTTCTTCTGGTTCCTTAAGAATTGGTTCATTATCATCCAACTCTTCAAATTCAGAAAGAAGTCTTATTCCGTGATAGAAAACTTTATTGTGAGGATGAGTTATTTCATACCCAGCAGCTTCCATAGCTTTTCTGAAGTCATTACCAGGTCGCTTATATTCGTTCCTCGCTAAAGCATATCTAACATAAGCTGAGTAGAGGTCGCTGGCACTTATTTTTGCCTTCTTTTCTACAACACAGCATTCATCGATAAACTGCTTAAGCCAGTCATTGTCATTTTTATATCGTTTACAGGCGTCTAGAACGACTTTTGGCTCTTCTATGTGGAATTTATTGTCTATGACAATCTTCGCGCCTTCCATCACCCATTTTAGTATGTAGCCTCTAGAAGATTTGAATAACACATCAGAGAAGTTCTTGGTATCATCATTGCCCTCAAATTTATTTAAATAAACAATAACTTTGAGTCTTCTCCAGATACCATCGTCTCCAGCAGAAACTTTTGGAAGATGGTTAGTGTAGAGAATAAGGGTGTGAGAAGGAATAAAGTCGAATTCATCTTTGAACTTCTTTTCACCTTTTATCTTATCCGTGGAACAGAGTTGTTTGACCATGCCGTCATTTAGCCTTGCACCTTGCTCAGATTCACTTGAGATAATAATTCGTTTACCTTTTAGGAAAGCTTTCTCAAACCTGGATGACTTTCCTCCATTAATGAAGAGATTGTCGCTGTTAAGAGTTCCACCATAGTCACCAAATACTTTTAGTATCGTGTTCCAGAATGTTGATTTACCATTGCCGCCCTCGCCATGAGCGATAATCATGATTTCAACAAAGACTGCTCCAATGGCAGCAAGCCCACAGCACTGTTGAACATATTTGATTAGCTCCTGGTCGTTAGAGAAGATTTTGTTTAATGATTCTAGCCATAGCTCTTTGCCTTCATCACTAGGAGAACAGGCCGTCATCTTAGTGATTAAGTGCTCAGGCTTATGAGGAATTGGATTAACTGGCCCTTTTCTTAAGTCGTAGATGCCGTCAGGTGTTGCTAATAGAAATGGATCAGCATCAAATTCCTCGGTTCCCTTATAAATATAAGGAGTCGCTTGTTTAAGAGTGGCGTTAATAAAGTTTGAGTTTCTTCTACTAGTAACAAACTTGAGATAGCTTTTAGCTCTTTCGATTCTGGCTTTATTGCCACTACTTTCTGCTTCTTTGAACATCCTCAACGCCTGGAGAATCTGCTTATCAGTAAATCGATGAACTACTTCAAGAGCATATTCTTCACTTTCAATCCAGCGGTTATCTCTATAGACCAGAAACTTCATCGCTGGGTTATACGCAATTACATCTCCGTAATGCTTAACAAACTCTTTGGCTTGTCCAACATCAGAGAGGTCACTTGGAATAAATGATTCATCGCTGAATTTCTCAGGCGGAACATAGTTCGGATTAGTTAATATCTTGTTTTTATAGAATGTTAAGGCACTCTTCCAGATAGTCTTGAGCTCCTCTTCTTCTAAAGGCTCCTCACAGCACTTTTCGTTTTTATCTACTAGAAGCTGGTATGTCTCTTCAGACTCACCATATCTTTTTAAGATAATTGATGCATACCTGGATAATTTGCTATTACGAGAACCGATTCTAATTACTTCATCATCCTCTTCGGTATTAGCGAACGATTCGTATTCAAACAAGAAGTCGTTAATTGTCTTATCTCCTGGCGATATCACCACATCAGGTGACTCTGTGCCATAGAAGAATCTAGCAGAATCTTCCGCGTTCTTATCGAAATAAGGGAACATAGAATTGACTTTGCGTTTAAGCTCAGCATATTGTTCTTCATTTTTGATTTCATCCATAGCCATGAAGACATGAAATTTAGGTCTAGCGGCCTTGCCGTTCTTCTCCTTCATGTTGTTTCTAGACATGTGGAAGACCATAAACACACCTGCGAATTCCTTAATAATGTTATCAACGGTCATCCAGGTGTTTGGATCATCGCTGTGATCGTTATCGCAATCAAACGCTAAACAATCAGAAACAATGAAGTTTTCTCTGGCCCTCTTATTATCTTTATAAGTGGCACAAATGTAGTCTTTATTGAACACTTCTTTTAATTCTTCTTTAGAAGTTTTCTGAGTGACTACACGCTCATCAGGGTATCTTGTGTTGAAGGCGACACCCAAAACCTCAGATTTAAAAAATCTCATACACTTGATTCCTTTCTAAAACTTGCTAGCAACGAAAGGACAATTGAAGCGATTAAAGATACTCCTTAATTGCACTTAAAAGTCCCAATCAGTCCATTTGTCCTTTCTTTTTGCTTGGTAAGCAGACTCGTCTCGATAGAGTTCATATAGGCTAATGTCGAGAAAGATAGCAATCTTACAAAGAATAAGAAAACTGACACGTGCTACGTCTCCGGTTTCGATACGCTGATAATGATGAACATCAATACCGACAGCATCTGCCACCTTACGCATAGATATCGCCGAACCTTCTCTTTTCTTGGCTAAGTACATTCTCAACATAATTTGTCCTCCTTTAATACGAATGCTGCTTGAGGGAACATGTCCTCACTTATCTCTTTCCGAAATTTGCTGTTTTGTCCCAGAATTCGTGACTGTTCGCTCACTACCCTTCTGTTCAAAATCATTGTTTTGTCCAAAAGATTTAAGGATTTCCTCTCATTACCTTCTGTGCAAAACTAATCTTTTGTCCGGAAATTTCGTGAAATCCCCTCACTACCTTCTGTGCAAAATTGGTCTTTTGGTCTTGAAAAAGTGAAAAAAGTGAAAAAGCTCGGGCACGCACGTGAAAGAATAGTACTCGAATTATTGGTCGATTAAAATATTGGCGAACAGACCAATAAATTATTTATAATTTATAGCTTCAAAAAACATCAAGAAAAATGTAGTACTGTGGGCTATATCGTTTTTGGTTTCAATAATGTACTATAAAGTTGCACTTAAAAGTCTCCGCATAAAACTTGCGAAAGATACTCCAGGCCCAAAAAGGGTTTGGAGATTTTTCATGTATAAGCAGAATAGCAAAGAGATTGAATCCGCTATTGTGCAAGCCTTTCTCTCTTACTTCTATGCACAAGAACTGTTAACCGATGAAGAACTGTCAAAACTGAAAAACCGCCTAAGCAAAAACCATATAAAACTTGATATTATCACTCTTAAGAGTGATGTATGTAATGGAGGTACATCACAATGAGTAGAGAGATTCAAGTAATTGCCCCAACAAACAAAGAACGATTCCTAGTGAATGGTCTTGTTGTTAACAAATTAAAAAGAGTTGCCGCATACGCTCGTGTAAGTTCTGAAAAAGACCAGCAACTCAACAGCTTCGATAATCAAGTCGAAGAATGGAATAGAAGATTGGTTAATGACACCACTATCGACTTCGTTGGAGTTTATTCTGACGAAGGTATATCCGGAACTAGCGATGAACGTAGACCTGGCTTTCTGAAAATGATTGCCGACGCTAAAGCTGGAAAGATAGACAAGATTATGACCAAATCTATTTCCAGGTTCGCTAGAAACGTTGCTGACTCCATTAACATTGCTAGAGAGCTTAAAGAAATAGGTGTTGAAATCTATTTTGATAATGAGCACATAAGCACTCTAGATCCAACCACTGAGGTCTTGTTCACTTTATCAGCGGTTATGGCTCAAGAAGAATCAAGACACATATCTGATAACGTTAAATGGACTTTCAGCAAAATGTTTAAAGAAGGAATACCTATGGTAAGCTCAAATCTAATCGGCTATAGAAGGGACCCAAACAACAAAAAGAATCTAATAATAATCCCTGAAGAAGCCGAAATCATCAGAACCATCTTCACTCTCTACACAGAAGGCGTAGGAACAAACGAGATTTGTAGAATTCTTCAAAGGAAAGGCTATAAAACTCGCAAAGGTTTCACTAAATGGTATGGAACCACTATCAACGGTATTATTAAAAACGAAAAGTATTGTGGTGACCTCTTACTTCAAAAAAGCTTCACACCAGACTTTCTTACTCACAAAAGAGTAATGAATGATGGATTAATGCACCAGTATTACATCAAAGACAATCACGAACCCATTGTTTCTAGAGAAATGTGGGAGAAAGCCCAGGTTATTCTAGAAAGAAATGCAAACCGCTTTAGAGGAGCCATTAAAGACAAAAGAAAGTATCTCAGCAGATATCCGTTAAGTGGCTTAATCCTCTGTGGAGAATGTGGTAACACCTACAAACGCAGACAATGGACTCAAGGCTACCCAACTCCAAGAATAGTCTTCCAATGCAATACATACGTGTATGGAGAAAAAGGCAATCGCTGCACTAATAAGTCAGTCAGCGAAGATGCTATCTACACCGCTATTTGTGAAACTATTAATACCGTGTTTCTTTCATCAAGCAAGATAACTACTTCATTACAAAGGTTGATTGAAAGCCACCTAGATGTTGATGGAGTTCAAGGCAAGATTGATGAGTTCAATAAAATGCTTGCTAAGTTAGACAAGGAGTTGGATGACATCACTACTAAACGCTCGGCCACCACTAACGATGTTGAAATTGACATTCTTGATAGGCAATACCGCACTAGGATGAAAGAATATAAGGAAATCTATAAAGAGGTAGAAAACCTTAAATTAAAACAAAAAGATGCTGGCTATACCAAAGTTAGAATGCAAAAGATGAAAGACATTCTTGAGAAAAAAGAAATAACTCCAGAAATGATCACTCAGCCTTTGCTTCAAACATTAATCCAAAACGTCATCATAGTTGATAAAGAACATATAGTAATTGTTCTCGCTGATTCCGATGTCCACACAAATAAAGAGGTCTCGAGTAGAAGAAAAGAGCTGATTGATAAAGAGGCTATTCTTAAAGGAGTAGCCCACATTGATAGACCATTCAGACCTGAAACTCTATACTACAAAGTTGTAATGATTTAAAAACTAAAAATCAGGATTTGGTAATCCAAATATAATAATTGGTTTATACATATCAAAGTCATAATGGGCCCATTTTTCAGACCAATGCGGCCCTTTTTGCTCTGCTTGGCATTCAATCGTTAAACCTTTAGTTCTATAAAATGCCCAATCTCCAATGACTTCAACAGAAGAAGGGATAAAAATTTTATTAAGAGAGCTATCAATAAAAGCGTTAGACATTATTTCCTTAACTCCGTTCGGAAGGATTATTTGTTCCACTTTTGCAGAGCTAAAAGCTTTAGCTTTTATTGTTTCAACACCATCAGGGACAACGAGTCTACTTAATTTCAGTTTTTTCGGAGCTGAATAAAGAATTTTACCATCAGAAGAATAAAGGATATTATCCGCTATTTTTAAGTACGTATTCCCATCTTCAATTTCAAAACCTTTTTTGGCCGATATGTTTCCCGGATTCCTAATGTTCTTTTGGATAAAAAACACATCTAATAAACAAGAAATGGCATTTTCCATTATTGTAGTTACGGTCTCTGGAAATCGATATGTTGTTAGATCAATTCCAGATGGAACCGAAACAACCGTTGTGACTTCTTTGTTGTAAAGAACTCCATCAATGGATTTAAATTTTGGATTATTCTCATCAACCACATATGCCTTTGAACAGTGTATAGACTGCTGACTTACCTGAAGCACCCCTGCGTGAATCACAACCGTCTCTACTGATTTCAATGCAGGTGCAATAGCAGTGAGTTTTGAATATTTGGCAGGAACCGTTATCTTTTTAGTTTCTGGCTTGCAGTTTGTATAATCTGCAACATAGCCTAAAGACTCATCAAGCTCTTCTTTGTATTCTCTTAATTCTCGTTCATCTTGTGCTCTAGTATCTACATGCGTTTCTTCTGAACTATTGCTTGGAGATTCCTCTTTTGGAGGCAGAGGTGCATCATATACCCATTGAGTTGGGATAGCCCCTACTGTTCTTCCAAACAAACCTGTCTCTTTAACTTCTCCATATTTGCTTACATTAAAAAGTCTTTTTCCAGCAAATCCAGGTTCAAAGATTCCATCTCTTTTGAAGACAAGAACAGTTTTTCCAAGAAAGCCGGGTTCTTTTAATGTGTGATTCTTGTATTCAAACAGAACTTTTCCTAAGAATCGGTTCTCAACAACTCTATCACCTTTAATAACACAGTTTTCAAAATAACCAGGAATAGCGTATGTACCTGCCATATTAACACCTCACCAAAGATAGTATTTCGTCAGCGAATTGTTCAACATCTCTTTCTCTTAGATCTCCATACCATCCTGAGAAAAGAAGGTAATGTTTGACACCAATTGATTCAGCAAACTCTCTATTTGTTTTATGTCTGCTTTCCGCACAATTACCGTCCGTTAAAGAAATGAGGAAAAGCTCAACACCTTCACCATAAGTGATTTCCCTATTGTCACCATTTGATATTTCACACCAAAGCTTGTTTGCTTCTTTGAATTGCTTATCGTTAAAAACAATGTCGTTTAACACTGAGGATGCATTTCTACACCAGCCCATATTTGCCTTAATCTCTATCATAGCAATGACTTCGTTTTTCTCGTTTAGAACAAGAAGGTCAGGCCTGTTGTTTTTTCCATCAACATAAATAGAAGGATCGAGCATGAATGAATAACTTTCCGGAAGCAATTCCGAGAGAAGTAAAGCAACTGAATCTTCAATATCGGTACTTATTGAACGAGAATGTCCTCTATAAATGTTGTTGTTAAGAGGTTCTTTTGTGCTTTTGTGAATAGCAGCAATTCTCTCTATCAAATTATTGATCGCTGTAGTTTTATCCATAAATAATTGCCAAAAACCTTTCCTTCTAAATAAACTATCATTCAAAATATGAACTTAATTGATTATACCATGAGAGGTTTTTGCTTACAAAAAAAGCCCGCTACTCAGCAAAGCTTGCTTTTCACGGGCACAATGATTATTGGACTCTTATTATTTCATAAGTGTGAGTGCCTTTAATCTTTTTCACTTGATAAAGACGATCTTCTATCCAGTATGAAACTTTGTCTCCAGCCAATTCGTTGGTGATGATATTTGTGCACGTCAGGTTTTCTATTGAATTAGAACCACCACACGCTTTTGGCAGAATATGGTGAATATTCCAACCACAATAGACTTTTCGGCCACTGCGATACTCATAGTATTCAGGATTGCCATATGCATGTTTGTACATAAGTCCACCATCAAAGTCCTCAGCATATTCTCTGCTACCAAACATCATTTCCCAAAGTTCATAGGCATTATTCTTTGAGATTTTCATAGCTGCCTCCTTTCCGAATCAAATAAAAATCTCTACACTTGCTGCATGTAGAGAAGTAATTGATTCAGTCCTAGCTAGCTCTACACACAACTTCAAACATAGGACTTAGTCCTACATTATCGTATAGTGTAAAGCTGCGAAACGCGGAGAGGGCACCTAGGCCCCAGCTTCATCCACCTGTTCTTCCCCTACTGGGCATCTTTTACGAGGGAAGTAAGTTTCGGAGGTTTACGTAAATGCTGTTCTTATTACGATGAGTGTCTCGGTTTGTGTTTTCCTCCCAAAGCCCAGAATGGAGACCAGCTCAATCATTAAAGTGGGATAGTCAACAAAGCGTTTGCACTCGGTCTTCTAATAATAAGAACCTACTTATTTACACCCATCAAATTACTCGGATAGGCACAATCATTATATACCCAAATTTTCTCATTACAAAGATATGTTCCCGCCTTCAAGGGTAAAGCGGAAATTCTGGGTTAAAAGGGAGCCAAAAAGAAAAAGCCAAATATCAACTTGACTTTTCTCAACTATCAGCTCTTTTTAATCTGGTTAAATTGCTCTAAAAGTATATAACATATACTTTTAACTATGCATTATTTCTTTAAGGATAATCCCACAATGGTTTCGACATGAAATGTCATCGGGAACATATCCACTGGTTGAACACGTTTGATGTCATAAGATTTACTTAAAAGTTCAACATCTCTAGCGAGTGTTTCTGGGTCACAAGATACGTATACAATCTTTTTTGGTTTAATTTTAAGAAGAGTGTTCACGACTTTTTCATCTAACCCTTTGCGAGGTGGATCCACAAAAACGACCGAGAACTCTTTCTTGTTGTCATAGAAGTTTTCAAAAGCGTTCACCGCATCATCACAGATGAATTCAGCATTATCAATCTTATTGAGCTTCGCGTTTCGTTTCGCGTCGATGATCGCTTCTTTAACGATTTCCACTCCTACGACAGAGTCGGCTTGTTTAGATGCGATTAACGAGATTGTGCCGATACCACAATACGCATCGAAAACTTTGTCTTTCTTTGTGAGTTCAGCAAATTCCAAGGCTTTTGAATAAAGGACTTCCACTTGAACTGGATTAACTTGGAAGAATGATTTTGAAGATATCAAAAAGTCGACACCTAAGATGGAATCTTTGATGTGTCCACTGCCATAAAGGACTCTTTCTTTTTCACCTAAGATAACATTTGTGTCTCTAGGATTGATGTTTTGAACAATGCATTTGATATTCGGACATCTTTTGATGAACTCTTGGACAAAGTTATTTTTACCTTTGAATTCATCTTTGGTGGTCACCAGGGTCACCATTACATCATCATAATGATATGATGTCCTAATAAGAATATGTCTAAATAAACCATAACCAGTATCTTCGTTATATGGTTCATATCTAAAGTCTTTGATTAGCCTTTTGAACTGAGTGATGATTTCACTAGCCTTTGGGTTTTCGATATAACACTTATCAATTGGGATGATTTTGTGAGTGCCGCTTCGATAAAAGCCTGAGACGATATGACCATGTGGGTCACGACCGATTGGCACCTGTATTTTGTTGCGATACTCATATGGATTTTCCATGCCAATTGTATCCAACACTTCAACATTGATATTGTGTCTTTTAAAAGCGTTCTTAACTTTGTTAGTTTTATATTTTAATTGAGCAGAATATGCATATTGTTGGAACTGACATCCTCCACAGGCCGTGCACACTCCACAAAGAGGTTGGATGCGGTCATTTGATTTCTTGATCAAACGACGAACTTTTCCAAAGAACGAACCTGCTCTTTTGTATTGGATTTCAATTTCGGCTTCTTCGCCTGGAAATAAGCCATCAACAAAACAAGTCCCATATAGGGTCTTCACAACTCCTTTTCCTTCAAAGGAAATATCGACGCATTTACCAGAGAATGGTTTAAATTGAGGCATGGAAGTATTATAGCAAAACAAACTATGTTTAGTAATTGCTATATGCTAAAATGGACAAGATGAAAAAAATCTATTGGTGGATTCAACAAATTAATCGAATCGGTGGCACCGAGATGGTATCGCTAGATTTAGCGAACTCTCTTGTGGATCACTACGACATTACCTTTATCTCCACGGTCAAGATTCGTGAAGATATTCCATATAAGATTGATCCAAGAATCAAGCTCATATCTTTAGGTATTCCTCCTCGCTGTGAGCAAATCGATTACTTATCAAAGAAATACCTTAAGCATTTCCGAATTTTCTCATTGTTATTTTTACTCTTACAAATCATGTATCACTATGTGATAAGAAGAGGATATTATCGCAAAAAAGTATACAAGCTTCTTGAGAAAGATAATGCCACTTTGATATGTTCATCAATCGATACATATTTGCTCGCTCCAAAGAAAGGAAGAGTGTTCTTCCACTACCACTTCGATAGCGATTCATTCTTTAACCGTGATGGTTGGGCAGTTAAACGTTCCAGACGTCCAGATAAATTTATCTTCCTTAGCAACGCTACTAAAAATGAAATCGTTGAAAAACAACCTGATTTAAAAGATATCGCGACTTATATTTATAACCCGATTAGATTTGAGTCAGTGTTAAACACTGATTACTTTGATAACACGATTGTTTTCGTTGGTAGATACGCTGAACAAAAGAACCCGCTTCTTACTTTAGCAATCGCGAAAGAACTCAAAGAAAGAAACTTCAAATTCAAACTCAAGATGTTTGGCAACGGTCCACTTCTTGATGAAGTGATGAAATATTATGAAGATAATAATCTTCAAGATGTTGTGGAAATCAACGGATTCTCTGAACACGTCAATGAAGAAATACTTCATTCTGATATGCTACTTGTTACATCACGATATGAAGGCTTCTCGCTTGTTATGTCTGAAGCAAACGCATTATCTAGACCATGGGTTTCTTCAAACTACGGAAACACACTTAAAGAAAGACTTGTTAAAGACCGTAATGGCGTGGTCGTTGAAGGTGAAAATCCAAAAGATTACGCTGACGCAATAATGGAATTATTGTCAGACAAAGATAAACTCAAAAAGATGAAAGAGTATTCCTACGAGGAATCGAAGAAGTTATCGAAAGAAGTAATCGTTCCTGAATGGATAAAAATCTTGGGTTAATAAGGACTGTAATGGTCCTTTTTAATTACAAGTTTTAGCGTAGGTGCTAATATAAAGACATGAAAATAACTAGGATGGTAATGTTATTAATCCCGCTAGTTCTTTCAAGCTGCTCAACCGGAGGATCTCGTCATCGAAGTACTTCTTCGGGTTCATCGAGTTCATCATCACATATTTCTTCAACAAGCGGCTCTTCAACTGCGTCCACTAGTGGAAGTTCATCTTCATCTTCAAGCAGTCAACCTCACACCGGAAGCGTGAATATTTCATTCACCGCCATCAATGACTTCCATGGCCAAATCGATGAAGAGGGCGAAATGGTTGGTTTAGCTAAGCTAACAACATATCTAAAAGAAAAGAAAGATGCTGGTAATATCCTCATCAATAGTGGCGATATGTATCAAGGTTCTTTCTTATGTAATTACGATAAAGGCAAATTCTTGTCGTCAGCGTTTAAAGAAATTGGTTTTGATTCATATACGATTGGAAACCATGAATTCGATTGGGGTGTTAATCCAATCCTTGAAAATGAAGCTGCTTTAGGTCAACACTTCCTTGGGGCGAACATTTATAAATACCCAAAGGGTTCAGAATGGGAAAAGGCTGAGTTAGGTGAGCCATTTAAGATTGTTGAACATGATGGCGTTAGGATTGGTATCATCGGTGTGATCGGTGAAGCTCAAATTGGTAGTATCACCTCAACATTTGTTGAAGATTATATTTTCCTTAACCCCACTCCAATTGTGAAATCGATTGCCCTCGATCTTAGAGAGAATCAAGGTTGTGATATTGTCGTCCTCTCTAGCCATAACGGTGGAGCGGATGAATCATTATCAGAACTAGTTCCGGATAAGTCATATCGATATATCGATGCTTGCTTCTTAGCTCATACTCATCAATTTGATTATCAACTCGTTAATGGGGTGCCATATTTACAAGCTGGAGCGTATTCTCAAGGCGCTTCAAATGTAACCTTGAAATATGACTTCAACACTAAAGCTGTTAGCCATGTTTCAAGTGGTAATACCGCTCTTATTGATCTTAACTTAGCAGCAGACCCAGAAATGGCTGCGAAGATTGAAACCGAGAAAAATAAGAATATCGATAAGTACACCGATATAATCGGTCATAACAATACTGGCTATACAATCAACACTGGCAATATGGCCAAGTACTATGCAAGATTAACCTATGATGCCGCAAGAAGCGAACAACCATCTTATGATGTTAAAGGTGTTATCTTTAACTACGCTCGTCGTTCATTAAAAGAAGGTGACTTTACTTACGCTGATTTATTTGAAACCCATCCATTCTTAAATGACATTTACATCCTCTCAGTTAGGAAAGATCAAATCGATAACGAGAAAGCTTATAATTACGGCTATTTCAATTCAGATACTTTGTATTCTGGTGAATATTATGATGTCGCCGTGTATAACTACATCGGATTCCACATTGGTATCGATGAGGAATATAACAAGTATTACAACTACTTCAGCACGGCGTTCTCTGCCTACGCAGAACATCCACCCATTAAGTTAAGCTTCAATTGCTTTGACTTAGCTTTGAATCATCTATCAAGTCATCCGGAAATAAACACCAGTGATTTCACTGGCGAAGGATTCTTTGGTGGATTGTATTAAAAAAGAGCTCACGATTGTGAACTCTTCTTTTTTTATTCAACAGCGATTAGATATTTATAGACGGCTTGACCACCATCGATCGCGCCGAATTCAAGATGTGGGAATCTTGCTTTAACAAGTTCCATATTCTTGACCTTTTCATCTTCAGTTGTGTCTTTACCATAGATGATAGTGACAACTTGTTTATCATTGATATCTTTGATTTTTCTTAGGACATCATAGACAATACGGTTTTTCATTTTACCTGAGAAGACGATTTTACCATCGACAATACCCATGTGGTCATTCTTATGAATGATGACACCGTGGACTTTGGTGGAACGAATCGCGGTTGTAATCTCAACAGTCTTAACATTACGGATTGCTTCATTGAAGTTACCCATGATGAGAGTGAGATCATCGCTTGAGAAGTCGAGCATCGTCAGTGCGCTATAGCATTGCGGGATCGAATTGCTTGGAGCAATTTTCACATTCGCACCTTTATAGAGTTGGGCAGCTTGTTTAGCGGCCATAATGATGTTCTTATTATTTGGGAAGACGATGATGTTATCAGCGTCTAGTCTTTTGAACGCGCGAATGAAGTCTTCGGTTGATGGGTTCATGGTTTGATTACCAGAGACAACTTCATCAACACCGAATGCTTTGAATTGTTCGATGAGGCCTTCGCCTTGAGCGACTGCTACAACAGCGTATTTCTTATGTTCAGCTTTCTTTTGAGCGTGTTCTTCATCGGATAATGATTCATTATGTTGAAGCGCCATATTCTCAATCTTAGTGGTTAAGAATTCGCCGTATTTACGCATCTTATGTAAGACGATGCCTGGTTCTTTGGTGTGAACGTGAACTTTGACGACATCGCCATCTTTTAAAGCGACAATTGAATCACCTGCGATATCTTTTTCATTTAAGACATCGATGATGGTTTGAACATCAAAATCCTCGACATTTACCTTGCTATTTTGTAAACGAAGGATGAATTCGGTGCAGTAACCAAATTGAAGGACATCATCCGCACTGAAGGCAGAGAAGTCCACCGGTGCAGCTTGTTGTTCACCTTCACTTACGGTTGAAAGTTCTTGTTCGATCTTTTCACCATCGAGATATTTGACCATACCTTTGACGATATAGACATAACCAGCACCGCCAGAGTCAATAACTCCAGCTTCTTTAAGAACTGGTAATAAATCGATTGTTTTCTTAAGTGAGATAGCAGCTTGTTTTAAGTGTGCTTCAAAGAATTCATTGATTGTCGAATCTTTGTTAATCTTCTTCGCAGCGACTTCAGTTGCTTCTCTAAAGACGGTGAGAATTGTTCCTTCGACTGGAGTAACGACCGCACCATAGGCTTGCTTAACACCAACTTTATAAGCTTCAGCAAGTTCAAGAGCGTTTACTTCACTTTTGCCGTCAAATCCTCGACAAATGCCACGGAAAATCTGCGAAAGAATAACGCCAGAATTTCCTCTTGCGCCCATGAGCATACCTTTGGAAAGGTCTTTACCTAATAAGCCAAGATTCTTTTCATCGGACTTAAGGACAGCATTAATTCCACCCTCCATTGTGCGTGACATGTTCGTGCCTGTATCGCCATCTGGAACCGGGAAAACGTTCAAAGAGTCAACTTCTTCGATATTCGCTTTAAGATTTTTCGCACCATTGATGAGCAATTCTTTAAATTGTTCACCGTTTAGTTTATTCAAAATCATAAATTATTCACCAACACGGGTTTCTTCTTTACCGAAATAGTAGACACCAAAGGTGGCTGGACCGCAGCTAGCGGAAATGATTGGACCAAGATCGCCAACGACGACATCTTTGAATCCGATTTCTTTGATTTTGCTAACGACGAGTTCAACATCTTCTGGCTTAGCATCAGCGTGAGAGACATAGCAGATTTGATTTTCTGGTTTGATAACTCTTTCTTTGACGATTTCCGCCATACGAATGAGAGCGTTTCTACGTCCTTTTGCTTTTTCAACCGCATAGTTATTGCCTTTACCATCAGAAATGATCAATGGCTTAACACCAAAGATGTTTCCGAAGAAGGCTTTCGCGGCTTTGACACGACCGTGTTTTGCTAAAGTTGAAAGATCTTCGACAGTAGCGATTTGGTTGTAGCAAAGTCTGGTTTTTTCGATTTCTGCAGCGATTTCATCAATTGACTTACCTTCGTCACGAAGATCGGCGGCTCTTAAAATCATTGAACCTTGACCCATGCATGAGCAAAGGGAATCAACGACGAGAATGCGGCTATTTGGATAGTCTTTTGAATATTTATCTTTCGCAAGACGGACCGCTAAAGAGCCAGAAGCTGATAAAGCGGATGAGCAAGCGATATAAAGAATGTCTTCACCTTTTTTAAGATGAGGAACAAATTTTTCATCAAATTCTTGTTCAGTAACTTGAGAGGTGTAGATGACACTGCCTTCTCTCATTAGATCATAGTATTGTTTTGGGCTTAACACTTCCCAATCAAGTGAAGCATAAATTTCGTGATCCTTTTTGTCTTTATCTTTCCAATTGACGAGCATACGAACGTAATCGATATCGCGTTCTTTTCTCATCTTAGGAGTTAAATCACAGGTGGAATCACCGAAGAGAGCGATTTTATTCATTTTGTAATCTCCTTTTTTTCGCATAGACAATAATAAACTTTATTATCAAGATAACAATAGGCAGTTTTAAGCATTTGCCTATTAATTAGCATTTTTGATATAATGCCTATTATCTTATGAAAGAAGATTTAAGAGTTGTTAAAACAAAGCGGGCGATTGAAGATGCTTTCATTTCGCTTATTGAAGAAAAAGGTTTTGAAAGTGTGAAGCTTGTTGACATCGCCAAAAGAGCAAATGTTAACCGCAACACAATCTATCTTCACTATCAATCCAAGGAAATGATCATCGAATCTTTGGTGGAGAAAATCTTCACCCAAGAAGTCGCATCTTTTGATGTCGAAACATATTTAAAAGCGAGATATTCTCGCAAAAAGATATATGAAATGTTCCTTTCAATTTTTGAGATTATCAATCAAAACATCGAGATTTACCGCATTATTTTGACTGATCAGAACCTTTCTGGCTATTTAACTTTGAAAATGAGAAAAGTTAAATCTTTCTTATTAGACGCTTTAAAACCAACCCTTAAAAATGAGATAATAGTTGAGTACGTAGTCTCTGGTGTATTTGGAATATTTAGAAACTGGATTATCTACGACAAGGGTAGCGTCGATGAAAACGCGAAGATGATTGCTGATTTAACATTATCGAATATGAGACATGTTCAATATCGATAAGGAGACGTTTATATGAAATATAGAAAGTTATTTATAATTCCTCTAATCCTTCCTTTATTAGGTGGATGCTCTAACAATGGGGAGCCAACTGAATTTGATCCATTTATGATTGGTGATAATTTGGAAGTTGTTTCAACTTTGGAAGCGAAATTAATCGCTAACGAAGCCTACGATAATCTTTCTCGCGTCTCAACCTTATCAAAAAGAACTACTGACACTCAAAATGACACCAACTATTACACTGGTGCATATTCAAAATATGCGACCAACAAAACTACCACTAGTGAAATCGGCGTGGTCTACTATTCAAACAAATCTGAATCAACTAGTCACACAGTCACCACCACTTTTCTAGGTAATGACTCGGCCATTGAAGAAAGAGATGAAACTAAAACCGAATGGTATGGAATTAAACCAGTAAAAGAAGGTGAAACTCCAAGCACCAACTACGCTTTACTTAAGAAAACCATTGATACTTATAATGGTATTCCTTCAACTCGTTATTTTTCTTTGAATGACAATTTCTCAGATCCAAATGAAATTGTTCCAAAATGGAACAAATATATCATTGATAGCATCAATGTTGAAACAAATATTTCATATTTTAACGACTATACATATGTTCGTGATAATCAACACATAATTGGATACAAATTCTCATCAGTTCCAACTTCTGAAAATTCAAAAGTTGCTCCTGCAAATGAAGAAAAGAAAATCGTGAAAAAGGTTGATAAATTAGATGTTATCGACTTCTACAAAGATGATCTTCTTGGCATCGACTGGACAGTTCGCACAATTGCATCCCGTACGATTACATCATACTTATCCACTGTTGATGGACTTGAAAGTGAACCGATTGAAATCAATCGAATCGAAGAAGTCACAACCTTATCTTATGATACTTCTCATTCTGCAAGTGAAGATATTCCAGTGTTTGAACTTACTGACACTCAACCAATCTTTGTCGCCAAGTTTGTGCCAAATGAAGGTGGCACGGATATCGTTTATGATCAAAGCTTTGAAGCGGAGAATAACGATGACTACTATCGTCGTTTTGAACCAACATATAATGGTCACGCTTATTATTTAGAAACAAAACTCACTCAAGGATTCTATTCCTTCTATGACGGAACACCTGCTACGGCAGCGGATTATGAAAAATGGGGTTATCCAGTTATTAAATCAAACGCCTGCCCATCTTCAATCGTGAGCTTTGCTAGTGCGCCTAAAGAAGAACAAGAAATTGCGAAAAAACATGATGCGACTAAGCTCTTCTATGTTAATGAAGATGCGAAGTATTCATTTAGAATATTGTTTGATTCTGAAATGAAAAACGCGACCGAATTCGCGGTTGCAAAAACTGGTATTTAAGGGGGAAAGAAGAATGAAGTTAACAAAGTTATCGATTCTATTAATTCCTCTATTAATTGCTGGTTGTTCTAGTCAAGAGGAAGCCAAACAATATCGCGCGATTGAAGACTCACGTATTATGCGTGACTATTACCGTCAACACACCGCTAACCAAGCATATCTATCCTTATACACTTATAGCAGTATTGAAAAATATGATCCAACTTATGACGCCTTTGGCGATCTTAGACCAACTGATGAAAAGATTGGTTTATATTACGAATCAAATCTCCAAGTTAAAATCGGCGTGTACTCCGGATATTTCATCGAATCAGCTGCAGTCTCAGTCTATAAAGGTAATAAATCAAATATCGGTTCTCTCGACGTAGTCGAAAGTAAGCTTTCATTCTGGTTTAGAGATTATGATGAGGGTGAAGGCGATCCAAGCAAAATGCAACTTATCAAACGTGACGAAGTCAAAGATAACGACCTTGATAATGTTGTCGTTGATACCAAACAAGCAATCGGGGTTGAAAAAGAAAATGTCTCTGGCTATTTTGCCAATAACATCAACGCTGGATATGAAATATATTTCCCACATCGTTTGTCTTCACCAGCGGATGATGAAGAAGATGTCGATAAGAAGCAAATCGCTGCCTACATGAAAACCGACACTGAACTGATCGAAACATGCAAGACCACAAAAGAATTAACTCCGTTACATAACCAAATCCATCCAAGCGATAATGGCAAATTTGATTTAACTGTTATTCGCGAAACTAACCAAGAAACAACCTTTAAGTTGATTGATGGTATTGGTTGGGTTGGCACTGATTTTGTGAAGAACACTTCCTACTATGTAGTGACTGACTTTGAACAAAAGCTCCTTGATGAACCGCGAGTTATTCGTTCAGTTGAAACAAAAGTTTCATTTACCTATTCTCAATCTCTTCAACCATACACTGGTGAAACTTATATTTATAAGAAACCAAACGAAGAAGATGAAAAACTTAAACCAACCCTTTACGAATACGTTGGTGATGCCTACGTTGTTAGATCAAATAACTGTAACAACGTGACGGATCAATATAAATTACTCCATCCTGAATTTTCAGGATATGCCTATCAATTCCAAGAACCAATCGAACTTGATAAGGCTGGTTTATATTCATTCGCATGCGCTTATGATGTCGCGGGCGAGACTCCAAACTACGAGACAATTGGCGCGAACCAAATCTCTGGAAACAACAATCAACTTATCACTTCTGTAGGAGCGGAAGGACATAACTTCTTTAGACCAATTGCAAACTATAAATTTGAATTTGTTGTATTGATCTCTTCAACCGGCACGAAATCATTCGTCGCCCACTTAGCGAAATAATGGAAGAAAACATTCAAAATCCTCATAGCAAAAAGAACCGCAAAAGGTTGATTTCAAACATCATCTTTTTGCTACTTATTACTATCTTAGTAATCACTTTGATATTATCGCTTGGTGAAATCAATAAGATATCTGCTCAGTTCCAAGAAATCAGCCATGGTGATAACTGGAAGTATCTTTTAGCGGGTATTGGTTTAATGCTTGTGTATTTCTTCTTATGGCCAGCGAGCCAATGTATATACGGCAAAGCCTTAGATATTGAAGCCACCATAGGTGAGTCATATTTAATCGGTTGCTCTGAACACTTCTACAATGGCATCACTCCATTTGCGGCAGGTGGTCAACCATTCCAAATCTATTCCTACACAAAACGAAATGTTACCACCGCAAAGGCAACGGGAGTTATTCTCGCAAGCTTTGTAACATTCATGTTAGTCACTAATGCTTTTTCGATTGCTTCATTATTCTTCTATCCACAAATTTCCGCTGGATTTGACTCAATGAATATGGGTTGGGTGAAATATGTCGCGCCTATTGGTTTAGCGATCAATTTCCTTGTCCTTTTATTCATGATTGCGATGGGGACATCCAAACATCTTCGTGGTTGGATCACCAAAGGTGTTAAAGCAATTGCAAACTGGAAATTCTTCTACAAAAAAGAAAAAGGTTTAAGAAGAAAGATGGGCACGGCAATGCAAAAAGCTATTCCCGTTTTTGAAGAATATTGTGCGAATGCGCAACGAGCATTTAAAGAAACTTGGACTCATAAATTAGCGACATTCTTCGCTATTCTCATCAAAGTCATTGCGATGGCGGCCTATTATCTAATCCCATTCTTTATTCTAAAAGCAGTTGGTATTGAAGTTGATTATTCAAAGATGATTCTTGTCATGTTTGCAACTTCATTTGCTATTAACGCGGTCGTGTGGATGCCTACACCTGGTGGTACGGGTGGTATCGAGTACGCATTTATCATTGTTATCGCGGCGGTCACTACCGCTAACTCGAGCGATCCACAAGCCGCTGTTCTCATTTGGAGATTATTAACTTACTATCTCATCTTATTTATTAGCTTTGGAGCGAACGCGATATTTGAAGCGATAAGCTCGCACCGAATAAATGTGGAGACCAAAGAAAAAGATGCCTCCGAAGAGACATCTAATAATTAGCGCATATGCGCTTTTTATTTTCTGAGTTGACCTTTCATTGAGTGAATACGAATTGATCCACCTTGGCTTCTCACTAATTTTTTCGCGTAGTCAATTGCTTCTTTTTGGGTATCAAAAATTTTGATAGCCTTTTCACCACCTGCAAGCTTTACTTGCCAGTGACGAGAAACAAATTTGGAACGAGCGATGTGATAGACACGGGCTCCATCTTTATATTTCTTTGGAGTGGATAACTTTTTCGCCGGTGATTTGGCTTTTGCTTTTGGAGCGTCTTCTGCTTCTGGTTCAGCCTCTTCTTTGACTTCCTCTTCAGCAGCTTCAAGTTCAGTTTCATCAACTTCTTCGCCATTTTGATCAACGACATAACCAATGAAGATTAAGTTAGCGATTCGATTAACAAGCCAGAAGACAAAGCCGAAGATAGCGGCTGCTCCAAGGGATTCACCGATGAATAAGAAGAAGTTTCCAAATGTAAACTTAGAAGCATCAACTGGAGCAACTCTTGAGCCGACTTCAAACATGAATCCATACCAGTCAACTTGGCTTCCTGCTGGCGCAAGGAATGCATAGGCAACATAGAAGACGCCATAAAGAAGAGGTAAGAGGATTGGCAAGAAAAAGAATCTAAATCTTAATTTGGTTGGATATTCTAAAAGTAAGAATGAGAATACAGCGAATAATGGAATAATCGCGTGCAAATAGAGTTGGAATCCGTCGTAGAAATCAGAGTTTGGATTATTTGGTAATAAGAACACTAAAACGATTGTGAATGTGATTGCCACACCGACGACAGTGATGAGTTTGATGATTTGGAATAACTCACTGACACGGTTCTTATTTTTCGCGATCGAGGATGCGTATAAACACACACCAACAAGCGAGACCAAAACAACTAAAAGATTTGAAATAACCGTGAAATACTTGAATAATTCACTAAGTTGAGGCTTTGAAATGGCAATTAAAACTGTGGCGACAATGCCAAGAATGACAAGAACTGCGTTACCAATCAAACCAGCAACGAAATGCTTTTTGGAAAACTTCATTATTTTCCCTCCTTTTTAATCTTGGACCAATATTCTTTATTGGCCTGTTCGATTTTATTATCACCATAATGATAGTACTTATTGTCTTTAATATCATCTGGTAAATATTGTTGTTTCACCCAGTGATGCGCATAGTCATGTGGGTATTTATAGTTTTGGCCCTTGACTTTCGCATCCTTTCCATCATAGTGGGTATTTTGAAGTTGGCGAGGCACTCCAAGACCTTTGCCTTTTTCAATATCTTCTTTCGCGGCAAGGTAAGCGAGGCAAGAAGAATTTGATTTTGGTGATGTAGCTATTAAAATAGCAGCGTTGGATAAAGGTAAATATGCTTCTGGCATGCCAAGTTGAAGAGCTGTATCAACTGCAGCTTTAACAATAGGAATGATTTGCGGATAGGCTAAACCAACATCCTCATTTGCACTGCAAAGAAGTCTTCTGGAAGCAGCGATTAAATCACCAGTCTCTAACATTTTTGCTAAATAGAATATCGCGGCGTCTGGATCCGAACCTCTTAGTGATTTCATAAGCGCACTGAGGTTATCGTAATGATGATCTTCACCACGATCATATGAGATGTTTGCCTTGATAATTAAATCATCAACAAGGCCTTCTTTGATGAGCTTTTCATCATCAAGAGAATTAGCGAGTAACTCAAGAGAATTGATGGCTTTTCGCATATCTCCATTTGCAGCAAGTGAAAGCTTCTTTAACGCATTTTGTTCGATTTTTACGCCGATTTTTGAAGAAGCTTTAGTTAATCCCTCTGCGATATCTTCACTTTTTAATGCCTTAAATTCAAAAACATTACAACGTGATAATAAAGCAGGATAAATATAAAAATATGGGTTCTCGGTTGTAGAGGCAATTAAGGTAATATCGCCTTTTTCAACGAACTCCAAAAGTGATTGTTGTTGTTTCTTGTTTAGATATTGAATTTCGTCTAGATAAAGCAGGATTCCATTTTGTGAGAACAAAGAATGACGTTCATCAATAATCTTTTTGATATCATCAGTCGAACAAGTTGTGCCATTGAGTTTAAACAATGACATATTAGTGTTCTTTGCGATGATGTTCGCTAAAGTAGTCTTACCAATTCCTGGTGGACCATAAAAAACCATATTTGGAATATGATTAGCGGTGATTATTTTTCTAAATAATTTCCCTTCGTCTAACAAATGATGCTGTCCAACAACATCATCTAAAGTCTCAGGTCTAAGAATTTCTGCAAGTGGTTTTTCCATATTTTAATGATACATTTTATTTATCATTAATTCAATGATTTATGTTTTCTTTTTAAAGTAAAACTTTATTTGTTAGTTAAATTTATTTAAAAGATTTATAATAGACATATGAGAAAAACGACTAGTTTAAAGTTCCTTGCTCTCATCTCGTTACTCCTTGCTGGATGTAACGCTTTAGACAGTGGATCTAAAACTGGTAAACGTAAATCAAGTTCTTCATCTGTCACTACTCAATCAACTAGCGGAAAGACATCTGCTTCATCTTCAAGTAGTGGCTCTGCAACTTCTTCAACTAGTGGAACAAGTGAAGATTCATCTTCTGGAAGTTCTTCTTCGAGTAGTTCTTCATCCTCGTCAAGTTCTTCTTCAAGTAGTTCTTCATCCTCGTCAAGTTCTTCTTCGAGTAGTTCATCAAGTAGTTCTTCATCCTCGTCAAGTTCTTCTTCGAGTAGTTCATCATCATCTAGTTCAAGCTCATCAACTACAACAACTACCACTTCAACTTCATCCTCTAGTTCCACTAGCGGATCAAGCGATGTCCCACCTGAACCTGATGATTATTATTACAATGCCTATGGAAAGAGTGGTTCAAATTTACAATCTGCCCTTTTATCAATAAATAATTCAAAGAATCTTTCTCCAAGTTATGACTGGAGTAGATATGAGGATGCCGATGAAGCGTTAGATGATTCCGACTGCATTTTATCTTTATATACACGTCATAATATTCAAAAGAGCAATCACGTTGGTAATTATTCATGGACGACATGGAACCGTGAACATATTTGGACTCAATCAGCTTTCCCAAAAAGCGCGTCCGACAACCACAATATCTTTGCTTGCGAAGGAAAAATTAATCAAATTCGCGGCAATTACAAATTTGCAGAAGGTGGAAGTATAGTTGAAGTTCATGGTCACACCACAGGATGCCGATTTACAGGTTCAACATTTGAACCATGCGATGAAGCTAAAGGTGAGGTTGCAAGATCAGTTATGTATGGAACTGTTATGTATAGTTACACAATGACTGATGAAATTGATTCCATCGCTCTTGCACTTAAATGGCATCTTGAACATCCAATTACTGAACGAGATGTCGTTAGAAACGAAGTCGTGTTCAACAATCAACACAATCGAAACCCGTTTGTTGATCATCCAGAATATGCATGTCGCATCTGGAGCGAAACAAATTCAGAAACAAAAAGTATTTGTGCGAAATACGGACAATAAAAAAGACAACCTCAAGGTTGCCTTTTATTTTGCCAAATTCTTAGATCTTGTTATTTGACAAAGTCGTTGCAACACTTTAGATAAAATATTTATGTTCTACTGCTTCTAATGAAAGGAGGTTTTTATGAAGCAGAAAACAAGATTAAC
>OMVV01000021.1 GCA_900314585.1 uncultured Erysipelotrichaceae bacterium | reverse complement strand
GTGCTTTTAAGCTTGACTTTTATCAAATAATATGCTACAATAAAATAAGTCCACCAGCACTGGACTAGTATTCTTTTTGCGTACGGGAGGTATTATAATGCGCATAAAAAGTTTTTATCTTAACAACGGAGACATAATCAGGATCAATGACGCTAGAAGCGAGAAAGAAACTCTTTTAGATCTCCTAGCGGAAAAGACCAAAGCAGTTGGCCACCAATTATCCTGGCAAGAGGCTTCCTCGATTCCAGACATGGTTAAACCAAGAGAATTCATCAACTACGGTTTTAGTTCGTTTGATGATGCAGCTGAAACTGCATGGCTCAAAGTCAAACCTAAAGACGGCAGCGGTCTTACCGAGCAGGGTAAAAAACTAAAAACGGCTCTGCGCCAACAAAGAACTACTTAACTTCACTCCCCGACCACTTGGCCGGGGATTTTCCTATAAACTATCTATTATCGCCTTCTCCGTGCAATTTGTTGCGGGCTTTACGGTCCTCTAATTTTTGAATATTACCCTCAGCTACTTCCGATAGTGATGTATCCAGATACCTGGCTATGCTAGCCACATACCACAAAACATCGCCCAACTCCTTGATTATGGCCTCTTTGTCTTCATCGGACATTTCGCCATCTTTATCTCTGATGATTTTCTTAAATTTGTCTGCTGTTTCGCCTGCTTCACCAGTAATTCCTAAAATTTTTTCCAAAAACCCCGCCGATTTCACATCGCTGGTTGGTTTAAAAAAATCACATTTTGCTGCCCGCTTTTGATATTCATTAAATTATAGATAGATCTTTGAAATATTTCACAAATTCATTTCTAATAAAATCATCTATTTCATCATCAATTTCATTACTATTTAACCAATTACTATTATTATAATTAATTTTATTATCATTTAGCTTATTTTCAATATTCGAAAAAATTATATTCGAGTTTTATATAGGTTATTCAATTTTAGAAAAATCAGAAGCTGGATGCTTGCAAATCGGGCACGTAAATCCTTCTGGAAGCTCATTTCCTTCGTGAACATATCCACAGATTTTGCAAACCCATTTGTGAGTTTTCTTTTCTTCTTTTTTATTAGATTTACTTAGCAGATTTGAAACTAATTCATCGATTTGCTTGTGATTTTCTTCATTCATTGATGAAAGAATCTTAACAGTAGGTTCGACAAAGCGAATATCTTTACTATTTTTAAACATTTCTTTAATAACTTTTTCAACGTTTGGAGCCCATGAACCATTCTCGATGATTGCGACATCACGGTTTTGATAATTGTGCTCAACAAGGTGGTTGATGAAGTTATGCATGAATGGGAAAATCGACATCGAATAGGTGGTTGTTGCAAAGACGATCTTGCCATATTTAAAGGCATCTTCCACTGCTTCGGATTCACTATCACGAGCTAAGTCGAAACGGACAACTTTCTTTGCGCCACCCTTTTTAAGCTTTTCTTCAAGTTCATCAACAGCCGCTTTAGTGTGACCATAAACTGAGGTATAGAAAATCGCGACACCTTCAGCTTCTGGTTCATACTTGGACCAAGTGTCATATAAAGATAAATAATAAGAAAGATTGCTATCTAGAACTGGCCCATGAAGTGGGCAAATTCTTTGAATATCAAGTTTTGAGGCTTTCTTAAGTAAGTCTTGAACTTGAACACCGAACTTACCAACGATACCAAAGTAGTATCTTCTTGCTTCGCAAGCCCAGTCTTCTTCATAATCGAACGCACCGAATTTACCAAAGCCATCAGCAGAGAATAAAGTTTTGGTCTTGCTTTCATAAGAAACCATAACTTCTGGCCAGTGGACCATTGGTGCACTGACAAATGTAAGCTCATGTGAACCGAGGGAAAGTTTACTTCCTTCGTTCACTAATAATTTGTTTTTAACTTCCTTGTGGAAATATTGATCAAGCATCTTAAAGGCTAAGAATGATGAAACTAAAGTTACATCAGGATAGACCTCAACGAAACGCATAATATTGGCGGAGTGATCCGGTTCCATGTGATGGATGATTAAATAATCTGGTTTACGAGATCCTAAAACTTCTTTGATGTTTTTAATCCATTTATCAAAGCAGGCGGCATCGACACTATCAAAGACAGCGACTTTTTCATCGACGATGACATATGAGTTATATGCCATACCATTAGGAACTTCATATTGGCCTTCGAATAAATCCAAGGATTTATCACTAACACCAACGTAGTAAAGATTTTCAGCTAACTTTTTCATTATTTATTAACCCACGCTGATAATTCGAGGTCGCAGTTATCAACTTCGCTACCCTTAACAGCATATCCTTCCTTTAAATTAGCGCCTTTAAGTGTTGCTCTAAGTTCGAGTTCACCAATACCAAAGGCACCTTCTTCATTCGTGCAAAATGGTTTAATTGTCTTACCTGTAAAATCATATGATTTTAAGAAAGTAGCAATAATTCGAGGATATGAACGATACCAATTCGGGAATCCTAAATAGATAACATCATATTCAGCGATTGATTTCTTTAAGTTCGCAATAGCTGGGAATGCGCCTTCTTCAGCTTCCTTTTTAGCCCTTGCGGTTGTAACTAGATAGTTACTTGAATAAGGTTCAACTGGAATAAGAGGATAAAGTTCTCCGCCAGTTAGTTTAGCGATTTTTTCAGCGACGACTTCAGTATTTCCTTTTTCAAGGTTTTGGGTAAGTCCATCGACACTATTACCGCCATCTTTAGAAAAGTATGCAATTAATATAGCCATCAATTTTTCCTCCAATATAGAGAAATTATACAATAAGTCATTTCAATTTTGAAATGGAAAGATTACAATAACAATATGGTCCGAGACGATATCGTTGAATTCAAAAAAACAATCCCAGAAAATGTGACGATTGTTGCTGCAACAAAGTATCTTTCTAGTAGCGAAATGCTCGACTTTTTAAAGGCAGATATATTCAATTTTGGAGAGAACCGTGTCGACTCATTTTTAGCTAAATACAATGACCTTCAAAACAAAGGCATAATTTGGCATTTTATTGGACATTTGCAGCGAAATAAGGCGAAATTAGTCGTTAACAAAATCGACTTTTTGCACTCACTTGACTCTCTTGAATTAGCAAAAATTATCGATCAAAAACGTGAAAAACCTCTCAAATGTTTTATTGAAGTTTCAATCAATTTGGAAGAGAGCAAAAATGGCGTGCCTTTTTATGAGGTTAGTGACTTTGTTAAATCGCTCTTGCCACTTAAAAATATTGAACTTGTTGGTCTAATGATGATGGCCATTAAAGGAGCGGATGATCTTTCCTTGCGTGAACAATTTAGAAAACTCCGACTTCTTCGTGATGAACTTGAAAAAACTTATAAAATAAAACTCCCGTATTTATCGATGGGAATGAGTGATGATTATTTGGACGCTCTTAAAGAAGGAGCGACTCATATTAGACTTGGAAGAATATTACTAAAGTAACTTAGTTACTTTTTGGTTCTTTATATAAGAAATATTTTCTCGTGAAATAATTCCAAATTAAACCAACGAGAGTTTTTAAAACAAATGAAACAAAATATGTCCAGAAATTAGCCTGTGCTAAGAAGGCTATTCCATAGTTTTTAATTAGCGAGATAATTGAAGCCTGAACAATTGAATCTAACTGCATCGCTTTTGTAACGACAACATCGCATAAAAGCATTGTGCCAATCGATAGAAGCATTGAGATAAATGATAAGACAACAAAAAGAATGATAAATCTTTTAGATTTAGTTTGAACTGATTCATCAACATTTTGATATACCCAGAAGGTCGAAATGATGTAATTGATTGTGACGCCGACGATAAAACCAACGGTTGTTGAAACAACGGTCACAACAATCTCATTGACGCCTGGCATCGCTAAAACGATGAGTTGAGCGGCTAGATAATCACCTAAAGCAGCAGCGATTCCACACACTAAAAAGCGGAATAATTCCCACCACTTTGACGTTGCCTTATTCGTTTTCTCCATGAAATGATTATACTACCTTAAAAAGAAAAGTCGCTAGCAAGTAGCAACTTTATATATTTTTACGAGCTTTTGGCTCGCTACATAAGGTTATAAGAAAGTGAATATTTTTCATTTCATTAACTCCTTTGTAGCTATATTATACTCTTTTAAATTTTTAATTTAAATCACAATTTGTTAACTTGAGGTGGATTTGGATTAACATTCACTTTCGCAATATTACCTCTTCCATATTTAGCGGCCATATAAGTTACAAATTCATTAACCATATCTTTTGGAAGACACACGATGATTGAACCAGCAAAACCACCGCCATTGATTTTGCACGTTCCTTTATAGAGTAAGAACTTATTTGCATAATCACAGGCTTCAAGAGGTGAGCCTTCATAATTGGATCCTACCATCATATTTTTGAGTAGATCTCTAGAAGAAATAAATGAACCACGAATTGCCTCTAAAAAGCCATTTTTATCAGACTTCTGCAGGGATTTTACCAAAGAAAGAACTCGTTTGTTTTCTTCAAAAAAGTGCTTGGAACGGTTATATTCACTCTCAGTTAATTTAGCTTTATTTTTCTCAATTTCTTCAAGGCTAGTTTCGCATAAAGAAGTCTTGCCAACTTTCTTAGCAGCACTTTTCATATCACTTGGAATTGAAGAATATAAATCGCCCATCGATGCGTGGCTACCACCAGTGTTAACGATAACAAATTGCATATCATCAAAGGGGAAATCAATTGTTTTAACAATTGGATCACTTGATGAAAAGTCCATGAATGAGACGTTGCCAAAACAAACAGCGCATTGGTCTAGTAGACCACTCTTCTTTAGAAAGCAAGTGTTCTCTGCATATTGCCCGGCTTTAGCAAGTTCAATCGCGCTGATCCTATCATCGTTATATAAAACATTGAATATCTGAGCAATCAATGATTCAAAGGCCGCTGAAGAAGAAACTCCTGCGCCTTTAAAGATGTTTGACTTAGAAACAATACTAAAACCACCGATTTTATAGCCAAGTTTCTTTAAATAATAGCCAATTCCTTTAATTAGGCCTGAAGAATGATGTAGTTCATCTTTGGTGATTCTTAAATCAGAAAGATTTATTTTGCTATCTTCATAGCCTTCAGAATATAAATGGACGATGTTATCGTCTCGACTTGAGACATAAGCATTGATGGCTAAATCACAACTTGCTGCCACACAAAAACCACCGTTATGATCGGTATGATTACCAATTATTTCAAAGCGGCCACTTGAAGTAGCGTAGTAGCTTGGTGAAACGCGGTATCGATTGATAAATGCTAAGAGTAATTCGTTATCCATATTGAAGGAAAAAGCCCATTTGGGCTTCTTCAGTTATTTATTTGGGTACTTCTCACGATTTGGATTGTAGTGAGTGTGAAGTAATTTCTCTGATAATTCAGAAAGTGGTTCACCAAGGAATTCCTTGTATAAACGAATGATATCAGGGTTATTGTGAGATTGGCGAACTTTTTGACGTTCATCTTCGCTATAAAGGACTGATGCTCTCTTCTCACGATAAGTTTCTAAAATATTATCGTCTTCGTTTGGAAGGAACATTGGTTTAACGTATGGTTGACCACCACCATTGATACATCCACCTGGGCAACCCATGATTTCGATGAATGCGTATGGTGATTTACCAGCTTTAACTTCATCAAGTAACGCTTTAGCGTTAGCCATGCCAGATGCAACCGCGACTTTAAGAGTTTGACCGTTGATATCTAAGCTAGCTTCTTTAACGCCTTGAAGACCACGAACTGCTTCAAACTTGATGAGTTCATGTTCTTTACCAGTTAAAACTTTATAAGCAGTTCTTAAGGCTGCTTCCATAACACCACCAGTGACACCGAAGATGACACCAGCACCAGAATATTGACCAAGTAAGTCTTGATCGAATTCTTCATCTTCTGGAAGTTTCTTCCAGTTGATGCCAGAACGTTTGATCATCTTAGCGATTTCTCTGGTTGTTAAGACAGCGTCAACATCACGAAGTCCATCAACTTCCATCTCTTTACGAGATTTTTCAAACTTCTTCGCGACACATGGCATGATCGAAACGACAAAGATGTCTTTTGGATCAAGGTTATGTGCTTTAGCAAAATATGTTTTGGTAATTGCACCTTGCATTTGATGTGGGCTCTTACAAGTCGACATATTTGGAATAACTTCTGGATAATAATATTCCATGTAGTTAATCCAACCTGGGGAACAGGATGTGATTTGTGGGAGCACTCCACCTTTTTTGATTCTTTCAAGAAGTTCATTACCTTCTTCCATGATGGTTAAGTCCGCACCGAAGTTAACGTCAAAGACGCGGCTGAAACCTAATCTATGTAAAGCAGCAATCATCTTCTTGGTACCATTGGTACCAATTCTTTCATCAAACTCTTCAGCGATCGCCGCGCGAACAGCTGGAGCAACTTGGCAGACGACGAATTTACCTGCTTTTAGGGCCTCATCAACATTAGCGATTTCGCTATGTTCCATAAGCGCACCAGTTGGGCAAACGAGGACGCATTGTCCACATTGCATACATGGTGAATTATTAAATGAACGGTTTTGAGCAGGAGCGACAATAGTCTTAAATCCACGGTTTTCAAAACCTAAGATACCAATACCTTGTAATTTTTTACAAGTTTCGATACAACGACCACAAAGAATACATTTACCAGTGTTACGGATTAGTCCTGGAGCGAGTTCATCGTAAGTTGCTGGAGTTTGTACACCAACAAATTTTCCATCTCTAGCACCGACCATTTTGGAAACTTCAAGAAGTTCACATTTGCCATTTTTCTCACATTGTAAACAATTCTTTTGGTGGTTGGATAAGATAAGTTCGACAGAATTTCTTCTAGCTTCCATCGCCTTTGGCGAGGAAATGATAATTTCCATTCCTTCGTTAACTGGATAGGCACATGAAGCGACTAAGCCTCTAGCACCTTTAACTTCCACTAAACAAACGCGGCAGCTAGCGAGGGAACATTGTCCATTGTTATATGAACAAAGTGATGGGATATTGTATCCACATTTACGGCAAGCTTCTAAAACGGTTAAATTATCTTCAACTTTATAGGATTTGCCTTCAATTTTGATGTTAATTAATGCCATTTTACTTGCCTCCTATTTCTTTGAAATAGCTCCGAAGTGACAGTTGCTCATACATAAGCCACACTTGATACATTTATTTGAATCGATGACAAATGGTTCTTTGCCAACCACGCCAGTGATGGCTTGGACTGGACAGTTACGAGCACATAATGAACACTTCTTACATTTATTTGGATCAATCTCATATTTAAGCATTGCTTTACAAATATGGGCTGGACACTTGTGTTCTTTAACGTGAGCCTCATATTCTTCTGGGAATGCTTTCATGGTTGAGATGATTGGGTTAGCAGCAGTTTGACCTAATGCGCATAAAGAGTTGGTCTTGGTGATTTCCGCAAGTTCACGTAAATCATCGAGATCTTTCATCTCGCCCTTGCCTGAAGTGATCTTAGTTAAGATTTCAAGCATGCGGCGAGTACCAATGCGACATGGTGAACATTTACCACAGCTTTCATCGCAGATAAATTCCATATAGAATTTAGCGACGTCAACCATACAGTTATCTTCATCCATGACGATCGCGCCACCTGAGCCCATCATTGAGCCACGAGCGACCAATGAGTCAAAGTCGATTTCAACATCTAAGTCTTTCTCGGTTAAACAACCGCCAGAAGGACCACCAGTTTGAATCGCTTTGAATTTCTTACCATTTGGAATACCACCACCGATATCAAAGATAAGTTCACGCAAAGTTGTGCCCATTGGGACTTCAACTAAACCAACGTTATTAACTTTGCCGCCTAAGGCGAAAACCTTGGTGCCTTTACTTCTTTCAGTGCCGATGGCAGCGAATTTATCCGCGCCTTCACGCATAATCCAAGAAACAGAAGCTAAAGTTTCAACGTTATTGATGATGGATGGCTTTTGCCATAATCCTTTAATAGCTGGGAAAGGTGGGCGTGGACGTGGCATACCTCTTTTACCTTCAATCGAATTTAAAAGAGCAGTTTCTTCACCACAGACGAAAGCACCTGCACCTAAACGGATATGGCATCTAAATGAGAAGTTTGTTCCTAAGATGTTATCTCCAAGTAAACCAACTTCTTCGAGTTCTTTAATAGCGATTCTAAGTCTTTCAACGGCGATTGGATATTCCGCACGGACGTAGAAATAACCGTTTTTCGCACCGATGGCATAGCCAGCGATCATCATACCTTCGATAACACCAACTGGGTTACCTTCAAGGATGGAACGGTCCATGAATGCACCTGGATCGCCTTCATCACCATTACAGATGACATATTTATCATCGCTTTTTTGGTCTAAAGCAAATTGCCATTTTCTTCCAGTTGGGAAACCAGCGCCTCCACGACCTCTTAGGCCAGATTTAAGCATTTCATCAACGACTTCTTGTTGGGAAATGCTTAACGCTCTTTGAAGACCCTTGAACGCTCCAAAGCCAAAGGCTTCTTCGAGTTTTTCAGGGTTAATCATTGAACAACCATGTAAAGCGATACGTTTTTGTTTTTTATAGAAGTTTATGTCGTCTTGACGTTCAACTTTTTGCTTGCTAGCAGGATCTACATAAAGTAAATCTTCAATGCAACGACCTTCAATCACATCTTCTTGAATGATACGTTCAGCATCGCTCACTTTGACCGCACGATATAATCGATCTTCTGGGAAGATTTTGACGAATGGTCCTTGGCTACAGAATCCAAAGCAACCAACTCTGTTGACAGTAGCTTTATCTTCAAGACCTTTTTCTTTAATAAGCTCTTCTAATCTGTTTAAGATTTCAGTTGAAGCAGATGAAATACAACCTGTACCACCACAAACGACAAGATGCTTTTTGCCATCTTTGCCATTAAATTTAGTTTCGAGGCAGCTTGAACAATGTTCAATCTTCTTACTTAATTGTTCGTTTGAAGTAATCTTTTCCATTATTTTGCCTCCCCTAACGCTAAATTATGATATTCATTGATGAGTGGTCCAACCTTGCTAACATCCATCTTTGGATAGACTTTGCCGTTGATGGATATCGCTGGAGCGATACCACACGCGCCGATGCAACGTAATGCATCGAGAGTGAACAAACCATCTTCAGTTGTTTGACCTGGCTTAATGCCGAGGATTTCTGAGAATTTATCCATGACTTGTTGACCACCTTTAACATAACAAGCGGTACCAAGACAAACACCGATAACGTATTTGCCCTTAGGGGTTAAACTGAAAAAGGAATAGAAAGTAACTACACCATAGATTTCAGCAACAGGGATATGTGTTAACTCAGAGACGAGTTCTTGAACTTCAAGTGGAATATAGCCATATTCAGTTTGGATAGCTTCAAGAATCATCATTAAAGGAGTATTTTCGTCTTTATAACGATTGACAATATCTGTTATTTGTTTAACAGCGTGTCCTTGTAATTTTCCCATAAACTTCCTCCAATATTAAAAATTAGACGTTTATTATTATAATAATATTCTTGGCTTAGGCAAACCCTTTATTTAAATAAAGCGTTTACATTGGTTCAAAAGTGAGTAATATTTGCAAAAATATTTGTGTCTTAATGGAGATGAAAAAAGATGTCACTCGGCCTAAAAATCAATCCAAAAGATTATGTTGTGATTGAGGCAATAAAACTTAAAAAAACCAAAGCTTTCCAAACGTGCGAGTTTAAAACATAAAAAAATGCCGTCAAGCGGCTAAGGCTCTACGACGGCCCCTACATAAAAAATGTAAGTCGTGTTTATATTAAACCAAGTATCGTAAATACTGTCAACATAATTATCTTAATGTTGGTAGCGACTTTTAATGTCTTTATAAATTTCAAAATCCTCGTCAAACTCGTGTATTTTGAGATATTTTTGGACTTTTTCAATTTCCCACTGCTTGACGTTATAAACTTTAAACGGGAACCATCTGATGCCTTTACAGAAATGTTTCACAACGGTATTTTCTTTAACGCTTCTTTGTTCGTTAAATCGATACTCATCTGGGAAGAATTCAAAGGCAACTTTTGATTTATAAAGAGCGGTTTGATCAGTGAAATACATCTTCTTGGTTTTAACTAAATAACGGGACTTTTCAAGCAGTTTTGTCTCTCTAATTGTGTCCATATTTAGAAGCAAAATTCCGGAGTTAAAATAATCTCTTTTAATCCAGATTCGACCCATGTAATCATGGCTCGCTCTAAGCTCGAGGTTAGTCATATCAATATCAAATAATTCTTTGATATCTCCATAAATCATTGTATCGATATCAAGGTAAATAATTTTGCCTTTCAACTCTGGATATTGATCAGCGAGTAATCTTAATGTGCAATAAGGTGAATAAACTGGTTTTTCATTCTTATTATCCTTAAGTAGTTCGTTATATTCTTTCTCACAATTTATGATTGAAAATTTAAAGTTAGGATTATATTTTCTAAGTTCATTTTCAATAAACTTAGCTTGTCTTTCTTCAAATGGTTTAAACTTTGGATTTTTATGAGTGAAATCCATCGTTAAAAAATGGATATGGATATCTTCTTTTGTGCGTCTTACAAGTGACAACGCGGAAAGAAGGATGCCATCAAACATCAAATCATTTCCTGCATATAAAATATCGATCATCCCTTTTATTTTACCTTGTAAGTAACTTTATTCAAAATATTTAATTTTAATAATATTTCTCTTTTATTTTTATTTATTGTTCGTATAATCTAAAACCATGAACTTTGTATTCATTTCACCAAATTTTCCACGTATCTATTCACATTTTGTGAAAGCTTTAGCGAGTCGTGGAGTCCGGGTTTTAGGTATTGGTGATGAACCATTTGATAAACTTAATCCAGAACTCAAGCAATATCTAACAGAATATTGTTATGTTTCCGATATGAGCCGTTATGATTGGATGAGAAACACTCTTGGATATCTTACATATAAGTATGGTCATATCGACTACATTGAATCCAACAATGAATATTGGATGGAAAATGATGCCAAACTTCGTGAAGAATTTGGTGTCACTAATGGATACCGCTATCAAGAGTTACTTGATTACAAACGTAAATCAAGCATGAAGAAATACTTCTCTGAAGCAGGTGTTAAAGTTGCTAGATACATCATTGTTTCTTATTTAGAAGAAAGTAAGAAGTTTGTCGCGAAAGTTGGTTATCCAGTATTTGCTAAACCTGATTCAGGTGTAGGCGCCTCGTCCACCTTTAAAATTGATAACGAAGAAGATCTAATCGCCTTCCATAACAATAAGTTAAGCGAAGAATATATCATGGAAGAGTATCTTGAAGGTTATATTGTCACTTTCGATGGTATCGCTAACGAGAAATCAGAAGCGGTTATTTCCTTTAATGAAACCTTCCCTACTCCAATCGCTGATGTCGTAAGAGAAAATAAAGATGTCTACTATTACGCTAGAAGCAAGATGGATGATTCATTTAGAAAAATGGGTGAAAAGGTTGTTAAAGCCTTCAATTTAAAATCGCGTTGCTTCCATATTGAGTTTTTTAAACTCACCAAGGATAAACCAGGTTTAGCGAAAAAAGGCGATATCGTCGCCTTAGAAGCCAATCTTCGTTCTCCAGGTGGAGATACACCTGAACTCCTCAATTTAGTATCCAAAGTTAACTACTATGAAACATACGCGGAAATGATCGTTAATCAAATCGGAAAGATTGATAATGAAACCAACAAGGTTTCAATGTCAGTTAACCGAAAGAACGATTTCAAATATGTTGAATCAAATAAAGATATATATAGCTTCTACGAAGATAACATCGTCGAACATGGTTATTATCCACCATCATTCCGCGATGCTATGGGTGATGAATTCTATATTGGATTATTTGACTCACTTGAAGAAGCAAACAAATTCCAAAAATTCGTTCATAACAAACAATAAATAATTAGATAAGAAAAAAGGTTCCTGGTGTTATCCAAGAACCTTTTTGATTATAAATAATCAATTATCGAATTGCTTTACGACGTTTAATAACGAGTAAGACCGCAATTGATGAGATAGATGTTAAGGCAATAACAGTGATGATGATCATTGCGCTATTATTGTCAAACTGAGCTGAAGAAACAGGATTAACAAAACTTTCAGAAACACTTCTTCCTGAAATGAAATGTGTTAATTTGTATTTTGCAACAAGATAATCGTAACGAGCCATAGCTTGTTCGATTGTTGTTCCTTCTTTATCAGCATCAGCGGCAACAAGAACTCCTTGTTGTTCACCAGAAAGTGCTTGCCATCTTTCTTCACCACCAAGGTGGTTCCAAACAGTGACAAGAGCTTCTTTATTGTCTTTTTCGCCATCATAATCATGGCAGACTTCATCGGTTTCACTCAATAAGTGTTCAGCGAAATCTTCGGCAGTATAAGATTCATCAACTTCAACGATACCACAAACACGAACTTGGAAATCAGTAAAGAATGAAGTGAATCCTTTAATTGTTACCGTTTTGTCTGTCATCGATTCAAGGTATGCGCTGATTGTTGTCTTGGTTCCATCTTTTAATGTAATCTCGACATTATCAGCAGCCTTTAAATAAAGGGCTAAATCTTTCTCACCATCATTAATAACAACGTTGTAATTACTGCTTGAGGCAGTGATAGAAACTAATGTTCCAGTAACGAATGTTCGTCGGCTTGCAATATCTAAATTAGATGATGATTCGCTTCCAGTTAAGATGTAATCTTCAGGCAAGCTTATCTGCGAAATTACGGATTCATCGGTTTGAACGGAAACAGATGTTGCATTAATTTCATATAAATTCTTATAAATTGAAATTGTTCCAACAACATGAAGGACTGTTTCATCAATGACCCAAGAATTTTCAGCATTTGTATGGAACAACAAAATACCATAGGAACCATCCATAACAACACTACCATCTGCGTAGGAGCCAGCATAATATCCGTCGAATTCTACTTCAGCACTAGCAGATTTAGAATAAATATCTTTTACAGCGAATTTTACGCATGTTCCTTCGATGGTAATGTTGCCAGTAACGTTTTGTACTGTAACAACACCATTAGAATATGTGTAAGCAACTGGCGATCCAGCCATATACACTTGAGTTAAGGATTCAGGAACAGAATAACCACTATCAGGCAAAATAGTGACATTCAATGTTGCGCCTTCAGCAACAGTTGATTTGTTGAGTGAACCATAATCAACTCGGTCAATAACTTCATATTGAGTGGTTGGTTCTCCGCCAACTTTATAAAATTTCAGCGAAGTAGCACTTTCCTTATAGTTAGAATGTGTTGATGAATTGTATGAACGCCAATCAGCTCCGTTATAAATGCCTAAGTAGCGATCATAACTTGGGTTTTTTAGAGAGCCATTTTCTTGAACAGCCCAACTCCCAAAATCATCATTTACACGAATACCGTTATTAGCACTACTTGACGAAGCCCACATATATTGTCC
>OMVV01000015.1 GCA_900314585.1 uncultured Erysipelotrichaceae bacterium | reverse complement strand
CAATCCTTTTTTATAAATGACAAGGTTGTTGCAACAGATATTTTACTTAAGTAGAAAAAGAAGATGCATTTTGTTGCATCCTCTTAATCATTTAACGAAATTCTTAGATCTTATCGTTTGATCCAAGGACATCAATGATTTTGTGTTTGACTAAATCTTTGACATATTTGCGGCCATCACCGATATATTGACGTGGATCAAAATGTTCTGGATGAGCTTTCATATGTTCTCTGATACCGGCGGTCATCGCTAAACGGAGATCGCTATCGATATTGATTTTGCAAACAGCCATTGTTGATGCTTTTCTAAGTTGAGCTTCTGGAACACCGACAGCGTCAACTAACGCACCACCATTTTCATTGATGATTTTGACGTATTCTTGATTGACTGAGCTTGAACCGTGAAGAACGATTGGGAAGCCTGGGAGTCTCTTTGAGACTTCTTCTAAGATATCGAATCTTAATGGTGGAGGACATAACACTCCGGTCTTTGGATCGCGGGTGCATTGTTCTGGTTTGAATTTGTATGCACCATGGCTTGTGCCGATGGCAATAGCAAGAGAGTCAACACCAGTTCTACGAACAAATTCTTCGACTTGTTCTGGTTTGGTGTAGCTTTCTGAACCGTGTTCAACTTTAACATCATCTTCGATGCCTGCTAATGTACCAAGTTCAGCTTCAACTGTAACATATGGTTTATGAGCGTGAGCGTATTCGACGACTTTCTTTGTTAAAGCGATGTTTTCTTCGAATGATTTGCTGGAAGCGTCGATCATGACTGATGTGAATCCACCATCGATACAATCTTTACAAATTTCAAAGTCCGCACCATGGTCAAGGTGTAAAACGATTGGTAAACCTGTGTCTTCGACAGCAGCTTCAACCATTTTTCTTAAATAAACTGGTTTTGCATATTTACGAGCGCCAGCGCTAACTTGGAGAATGACTGGTGAGTTGCATTCTTTAGCGGCTTCGGTAATTGCTTGAACAATTTCCATGTTGTTGCAATTGAAAGCACCGATAGCATAGCCACCCTTATATGCTTTTTCAAATAATTCTTTAGAATTAACTAATGGCATATTACTTCCTTCTTTCTTTGTGTATATATAATAGCAATTAAAAATTGAAAAATATATAACTAACTTTAAATTAATCCGGCGACAACATCAAAAACCATACCCGTTACAACAAGAGCGATGATGATTCCTAGCTGCAATTTGTTCTTGGCTTTGAAAAAGAAAATTGTCGCAATTGAAACGAGAATAAAATCTAAACCAATAATGACATTAACAATCGCGGGAATAGAATTGGAATAAGAAAACGCCATATATCTAAACACCATCATCAAGGCATTGAATACAGCGCCTAAGAAAATATAAAGATGGTCGATTGGTTTTATAAGTGCAACTTCTTTAATTCTCATCGTTACCAAAGAGGCAATTAACATGATGACAAAAACAATCGAGATTTGATGAAAAGATATGACATCTGCAGGGATATCAGATAATTTTAGTTTTACAATTAAGATTGCAAAAGCGAAAGATATTACTGAAATTGATGCGTACAAAACCCATAACTTTTTGGATGATGGATTGATCTTTTTATTGAGCAAAATATAGAGGAGTGAAGCGAGTAAAAACGCTAAACCAACAAAGTAGAAAACAACGTTGAGAGGTTTGCCTCCATTAGTGACCAACCCAAATGTGAAAATTGAGAATACAGTATTGGACATGAACAAGATTCCAGCTGCACAGAATGGAGCGAACGCTTCAAGATGTGATCTCTTAATTGCGAAGAAATAAAAGATCCAATCGATTGCAGTAAGCCCACCGACAAGCAGAATCCATAACCATTGTTCAAGACTTAAAGCATATAAAGTTGGTACGTGGCCAAAGGATAGTGAAATAAAGAAACAAGCAACAACTATGAAAAAAGACTTGATCACCGCGTTTGTTAAAGATGAAACGTGGTTTGATCCAAGTCGATTGAAGATTGTGTTTCCGGCCGATGCTAGCAGAGCTAGAAAGGCAAATAAGATATATTCCACATAGATATAATACTATGATTATTCAAAAATAAAAGACCCGCATAGCGGATCAATTATTAACTTAGTTTATTGAATACGTCCTTTGTTCTTTCCTTTGGAATTATGAACGAGCATAACGCCATCTTGGTTTTCGGATAACTTTTTAGTGTATTCGAGAGCTTCGTCTTTAGTCTTGAAGAGTTTGATTGCTTTCTCTCCACCAGCAAACTTGACTGCCCACATGCCATCTTCAGCTCTTTTAGAGACGTGATAGACACGTTTGCCTTCTTTTTCTTTTACTGGAACGATGACATTAACTTTCTTCTTTGTTTTCTTTAGTTCGACATCGCTCTTTTTAGACTTGTTAACTTTCTCTGGAGTAATCTTTTCAGTCGCTTTTCTTGGAGCGTCACCTTTAACTTTCTTCTTAGAAGCTTTAGGTTGTTTCTTTGGTTTTACTCTTTTAACTTTTGATTCTTTTTTCGCTTTCTTTTTAAATAAGGCCATAATCGATCTCCTTTTTTTAACAGCAATAATATATCACTACGACTAATCAATTGTCTTCTTTTTGTTATTTACGTATTTGGTAAAACGAATTTTAATCCCGTTATCATCGAGTGGCTCGCTTTCATCAACACATTTAAATTCGCTCATTTCATCAAGGTTTGGGAAGAAGACCTCCGCACCTCCATCCGCATCAACTTTGGTGAGTAAAACATAGTCAACATACGGAAGCATTTGACGATAAATTGAAGCGCCACCAATGACAAAAACGTCGTCATTTCTCGAATATTTTTTTATTTCACGAAGAAAATCATCGAAGTTATGAACGTTGATTACACCTTCATAATCATGTGACTCATCTTGTGATAAAACGATGTTGGTGCGGTTCTTAAGTGGCTTGCTTCCTGGGAATGAAAGAAGAGTGTTTTCACCCATACAAACGACATGACCTTTCGTGGTCTCACGGAAGAACTTCATATCGAGTGGAAGTGAAAAGAGCAAACCGTTCTTTTTGCCGATTCCCCACTTCTTATCACAGTTTAAAATTGAAATTATCATTTAGATTGCCACCGGAATTTTCTTATCAAGTTTTTCGTATTCATAATCGATTAGTTCAAATGAATCGACTGTGAAGTCATAGAAATTCTTAATTGAAGTATCGATTTTAAGTTTAGGAGCTTTGTGTTGTGGTTTAGCAATGACTTCTTTAACTAAATCAACGTGACGATCATAAATATGTGCATCTGCAATGACGTGCACAAGTGTGCCTGGTTTCAAACCAGAAACTTGAGCAAACATTATTAATAATAATGAATATTGAAGAACGTTCCAGTTATTCGCGGTGAGCATGTCGTTGCTGCGTTGATTTAAGATACCATTCAATGTGTCACCAGTAACGTTAAAAGTCATCGAGTAAGCACATGGATAAAGATTCATCTCATGAAGATCTTCGAAGTTATAGATGTTAGTCATAATTCTTCTAGATTGAGGATTGTGTTTTAAATCATAAAGTACGCGATCAACTTGATCGAATTCACCTTCTGGATAGATTGATTTCTTTGCGAGTTGATAGCCATAGGCTTTGCCTATTGAACCATTTTCATCCGCCCATGAATCCCAAATGTGGGATTTAAGATCGTGGATGTTGTTGGATTTCTTTTGCCAAATCCAGAGGAGTTCATCTAAGCAGGATTTAAAAGCAGTTCTACGAATGGTGAGAATTGGTAATTCTTCTTGAAGGTTGTATCTATTGACGATACAGAATTTCTTGACGGTGTGAGCTGGAGTGCCATCTTCCCAATGAGGTCTCACTGGTAAATCGCTGTCCCAAAAACCATTTTCAAGAATATCCTTCATGTTTGCTACAAATATTTCATCCGCTCTAGACATATTTTTTCTCCTAATTACCGACAATTTTAACATAGTTATATTTAACTTGTTAAATACTTTTTTAATAAATAAAGAAAAAACTTCGCCGAAGCGAAGTCTTCTCTATTACTAAGTTAATTATTTTTCTTTCTTAGCGTGTAATGCTTTAAAGACTAAAGCAGCAACGGCTGCACCAACAAGTGGAGCAACGATGAAGACCCAAACAACTTTGAGTGGTTCGGCATCGCCATTGAAGATTAAAGCACCGAATGCAGTAGCGATTGATCTGGCTGGGTTAACAGAAGTACCTGTAAATCCAATACCTAATAAGTGGACTAAGGTTAATGTTAAACCAATGATCAAGCCAGCTTTCTTACCAACACCATCGTTCTTTGCGTCTGTGACGTTAAGAATAACGTAGACAAATACAAAGGTAAGGATGACTTCGACAAGAATAGCAGCAATAAAGTTACCAACTTCAAAGCCTGCTCCGACTAAACCATTGCAAGCATTACCTGCAAGTTCAAGTCCTGCCATCTTAGCGATTCCAAATAAGGCAACCGCGCCGACGAAACCACCAACGATTTGAGCGCAGACATAGACACAGAATTCTTTTGCAGACATTCTCTTGTCTAAAAGACAACCTAATGAAACCGCTGGGTTGATGTGGCAACCACTGATTCTACCGACTGAATAGGCCATTGCGACGATAACTAAGCCAAAGGCTAATGAAGTTGCAACCACGCTTCCGTTTGTGTATGCAGCAACGCCACAAGCAAAGAAAACGAGAACAAATGTGCCAACAAATTCAGCAATTGCTTTTTTTAATAAACTCATGTTTTTTCCTTCTTTCTGCATATATTATAATGATTTTAACCTAATTATGAAGGTTGAAATTTTACTTTCGTATGCGTGTATAATGTATGTGAGGTAAAAATTATGGCGCTTAAAGATAAATGGAAAAATACTGGTGTGAGCATCGGTCACGCTTTTAAAAACTTTGGTAAAGCTGTCGCCACCACCGCGAAAGTTGCAGTGGGTAAAGAAGAAAACAAAGTTGGTGAAGATGGTAAGACCGCTCTAAGATCAAGTTGGACCAAGGTTGGTCATGGCTTTGGAGATGCTGGCAAATCAATCGGCGATTCCGCAAGTGGAACTGCTAAAAAAGTTGTAGGCAAAGAAGAAAAAGAAAAAGCTCCAAATAAACCAGAAGAGTCTGAAGTCACTGACGTTGAAGCTAAAGATAAAAAATAATTAGTTTAAAATCTTATTTAGAAAATAAGGCATTTGATATTTCCAACTGGACCAGTCGTGAACGCTGTTCTCGTCCCAGAAGTTGAAATCGATATGAATGCCTTTTTCTTTTGCGATATCCGCAAGTTCATAATTTGACGCACTGACTAAATGTTCGAAAGCTCCTTTACCAACCACGACAATCATTCGCTTTTGGTTATACAAGGAAATGTATGGATGGTCAAAGTGCATATTTCTTAAATAATGGACTGGTGAATTCATATAAACATCGTGATTGAAAAATCCACCAAAGAAGGAAGCAATATCAAATTTGCCACTTAGTGATAAGAAACCAGAAAATAACTCCGGTCTTCTAAAGAAGTTGTTTGCTGCATGAGACGCTCCCATCGACATGCCGATTAAAAATGGCTCGCAATATCCGCTTTGTTTGTCGCGGACAAAAGGAATAACTTCGTTAACAACATATTGATGATACATTTCAAGTTTATACGCCGCTTGAGCTTTGTCCCAAGACTGTGACGAAACCGTTTCATCATCGTTTGAATCCAAACAATAAAGTTTGATACGACCATCGTTGATGAAAGATGACAAAACTTCGATCATTCCATTATTTGCAAAGTCATCGCTTTGCTTATCTTGGCAAGGAAAAGCAATTATGGGCATACCATAATGGCCATATATTTTAATATTCATATGTCGATTTAGTCGTTCACTAAACCAACCGACTTCTTCAAATTTCATTGAGTTATTCACTCACTTTTTCTTTGTGGTGAAGACGATTCTTTAGACCGCCAAGAACTTGCATAACAATCTTATCTTTAAGAAGAAGCACACAAATTCCATAAACAACAACGCCTGTTGCAACTTCGATAATCAAAATGTAACCACCTTTAAGATGGGATTTAATAAAGAAGTCGACAAGGAAGATTGCTCCAAACATAATAGCAGCAGCAATTAAAGGTTTAATCATGCTCTTAAAGATTTTGTTTGGATAAATGTGTTTCCAACAGAAAGCTAAAGTTAACGCTAGCATCAGTATTGCCGACGGGAATGAGGTTATTGCAACACCAACAGCACCTAAATCAGTGAATTTCAAAATTAAGATATTCGCAACAAGGTTAAGTCCTGAAGTTAAAAATTGGAAAATTGTAATGTAGTTAATCTTGTTGTTCGGGATATAGTAAGCACAGCAAAGTGAATATGAAAATGGCACACATAAAAGAAGTGGTGAAAGCCAATACAAAACATCGATTGTTTTCATATATTCATCACCGAAGAAAAGCGGAATTAAATAGCGATTTACGGCGATAATGCCCAAAAATGCCGGGAAAGTGATAAGAGCATACAAGTTAAATAATTGGATAAATTTTTGCTCAATTTGTTCCTCGTTTCCCTCGGCTTTTAGTTTGGTAATTCTTGAGATGATAATTGGGCAAACTGCAAGTGGAACTGCTGAGATAATATTGATGAGTTTATTAGCCTCTTCATAATAACCAACTTCAGTTTTTGAAGCCATATATCCTAAAACGGTGATATCTAATATAGATATAACTGAAGTTGCAATCGTTGGTAAGAAATAGAAAAATGACTCTTTATAGCAGGTGAGAATCTTCTTCTTTTCAAAGCGAATTGGTCCAATTGTTTTGATTGCGACAACAATCATAATCACGTTCGCGACAAAGGTCGTTGAAACGGTGATAATGCCATAAAGTAAGAGGTCACTTTCGGATTTAACAAAAACGAATAATCCGATTAAAAACAGGATTTTTGCGATGATATTTGCAATTGAGACGACTCTAAAGTTCTCCATTCCTCGATAGAAGAATGTAAGGTCTAAAGCAGAGTTAAGTAGACCTAAACCTAGAATCAAAAATAGTCGTTTATCGATCTCTTGGTCATAGCCCCAAGTTAGTAAAAGAATGAAGAAGACCAGAGTTGCAAAAACATAGATGAATAATCTTGAGAAGAAAATTGACCAGAACTCTCCACGAACATAATCTTGGTCGTTACGTTTCATCGCAATCTTGTGCGTGCCATAATCGACCATACCGAAAGCGATGACTAAAACGAAATATTGAGTGATTGAGTTAGCAAAAGAGAATTGACCAACACCATTTGGAGTTAAAACTCGAGCGATATATGGTGCAGTTACAAGTGGAATAATGTAGGTTAAAATTTGGATAATCCAGCTAAAGATTATGTTTTTCTTCATGCTGAGGGATTTAACATTCTTATCCACTATTTTCTACCTCGGAAAAGTTTAGCAACTTTGTTAAGCATTCTTGAACAAAAATATGGGAATGAATTTGCGCTTCTTTTCGCTTTATAATCTTTGATTATCTTAAGGGCAGATTCATCCTTATAAAACACTGCTTTAAGAAGGGAATTATCTTCGAATAATTGAAGGTATTTATCTTTGTTTTCAATTTGGTCCGCATTGTTAAAGCAATATTCTAATGGCTTATACAATCGACATTTGGTCGAATTCAAATATTGTTTTGATTTGAAATTTAATAAATCTTGGAGAAGTAAAACTTCTAAGATATTTAGTTTCATCTCTGAAGATGAGGACATGATGCTATTTTGTCTTTGCTTATATTGGAAACCAATAAATGGGAGATGTTTACATTTGCCACTTATAAGTAATGAATAAAGTAATCCTGTATCATCACAGAACTTATCGAGAAGATTGTTTAAGCATTCTCTTCTAAAAAGGAAACAGGAAACGTGAACATAATATCTCGCCCAAAGCATCTTTCTAGATACGAAGCGAGGGTTAAGACTTCTGGTGGTCACTCCCGTGTCTTCATAATACTTGTTAAAGTCACAATAACAAGACATATATTTTGGATGTTTCATTAGAAATGAAAGTTGTTTCTTAGTCTTGTTTTTATCATAGAAGATATCATCCGCTGACATTGCTTCAATAAAGTCACCTTCACACATTTTGAAAGCTTTCTTTAGAAGGTTTGAACAACGAATGCTTGGGATGAGGAAATCAATATGTCCTCTATCAGCAATATAAAACTTAACAATGTTTGGATATGAAGCGTGAAGTTCTTTGATGATTTCGATACTTCCATCAGTTGATCCATCGTCAGCGATGACAACTTCAAAATCATCTAACCCTTGCTCTAAACAAGAATTAAAAGCATTACGAAGATAATCTTTTTCGTTATACGAAATGATGACGATGGATGTTTTCATGAAAGACTTATTTAAATGAATTTAATTTCTCGATGACATATTCGACATCTTCGTCTGACATGCCATAGAACATCGGAAGGCTAAGTTCATGCGCGGAAATTTCTTCAGCGTATGGAAGAGCGCCTTGTGGGATATGTAAATCCGCATACGCACCTTGTAGATGCATTGGGGTTGGATAATGTTTGTTGGTGCCGATGCCATTATCATTAAGATATTTTTCTAAACGATCACGGTCTTTGCATCTGATCGCGAAGATATGCCAAACGTGATAGTTATTTTTGTTAACAACTGGAAGGATGATGTTTGGATTTTTGATACCTTTAAGGTATTTTTCAGCGATTTTGTTACGATCAGCATTCCATTTATCAAGGTGATGAAGTTTGATTCTCATGAAACCGCATTGGATTTCATCTAAACGAGAGTTAACACCTTTATAGATGTGATGATATTTGTAGTCGGAACCATAGCAACAAAGGGCCGCAACTTTCTTTGCGATTTCTTCGTTGTTAGTGGTGACCATACCACCATCACCAAGCGCACCTAAGTTCTTACCTGGATAGAAGCTAAAACCAGCTGCATCACCAAGAGAACCGGCCTTCTTACCTTTATAAAGCGCACCATGAGCTTGAGCAGCATCTTCGATGACGACTAAATTGTGCTTTTTAGCAATCGCATTGATTTTATCAATGTCGCAGCATTGTCCATATAGATGGACCGCCATAATCGCTTTGGTATTCTTATTGATCTTTTCTTCGATACGATCTGGATCGATATTGTATTCTTCAAGAATTGGTTCGACGAATACTGGTTTCGCACCGACGTATGTAACTGCGAGTGCGGTCGCGATAAAGGTGTTACTTGGAACGATGACTTCGTCACCTTCACCAATTTCATAGGCACGAAGAAGAAGCATTAAAGCATCTAAGCCATTACCAACACCAACTGCATATTTAACTCCGCAGTACTCGGCGAATTCTTTATTAAAGAGTTCGTATTCTTGACCTTGAATATAGACTTTACGGTCATAAAGTTCACAGAATTTATCTTTGATTTCTTTGTCGAGTTCGGCTTGCATTGGACCAAAGTCAACCCATTGTACTTTTCTCATTTTATTCATCCCTTCCTAAAATATAAACATAGTTTGTGGTTGCTGAACCACCGATATTAAGCATCAAAGCGTTCTTACAATCTTTGACTTGATAGTTTCCAGCTTGATTAGAAACTTGTTTGTATAAATCTAAAAGCATTCTGACACCAGAAGCGCCGACTGGATGGCCGCAACCAATAAGACCACCACTTGGGTTGATTGGTTTAGCTCCGTCAAAGGCAATAACACCTTTTTCAACAGCTTCATATTCTTTGCCTGGTTCAGTGATTCCAAAAGCGGAAATCGCTGCGTATTCACTAGAAGTGAAACAGTCGTGAGTTTCAAAAACATCGATATCATCGACACTTAAGTTAGCGACTTTATAGGCATCCACGACCGCTTGACGGGTCCATGGGAGGACGTATTTGGAATCTTTGTTTTCCTCAATCTTTTTACCAAATTGAAGTGGTGCGTTGCGATGTCCATAGCCTTTGACAACTACGTTGAGGTCGAGTTTGTGTTCCTTTTTGTAGTTTTCCGAGACAAGGATTACAAGGGCTGCACCGTCGGTGACTTGCGAACAGTCAGAAACAGCAAGCTTACCACCAACAAATGGGTTTGTGTCAGTACCACGTGCTTTGGCTTGATCAAGTGACATAAACCATTTTTTGGTTTGAGCGTTTGGATTTCTCTTCGCATTGGAATAGTTGATATATGAAATCTTCGCTAAAGCATCTAAGAAACGAGTCTTATCAAGACTTGGATATTTTTCTAAGATCGAATCAGCAAGTCGACCAAATAATTTTGGGAATGGGAAATCGATGCCTTTACCTTCTTTTTCATAGAAAGCAGCGCGACCTAAGATATCTCCACCGACTTTCGAATCGACAGTTTTCATAAGTTCAAAACCAACGACCACCGCAACATCAATATCACCTGCTTTAATGCGGGCGATCGCAGCCTCAAGAGCGACTGAGCCTGATGCACACGCAGCTTCATAACGTGCGGATGGCACGCCATAGAAAGCTGGATTAACTTCAGTTAAAAATGCTCCTAAGTGGCCTTGGTTGATATATTGTTCGGCAATAAAATTGCCAACAAAGCAAGCAACTTTGTTATCTTTGTTTAATCTTTCTAATTCTTTGAATGAGAAATTAGCGGCTTTAAAGCCATCATTAACGACTTCTTTTAAAATAGCGACAATGCCTTTACCTTCTTTGGTCCAATTTCTTTCGAAATCGGTTTGCGCTCCACCTAAAACATATACTTTCATCTTAGTTCACCGCCTTGAAGAAACTTCTGTAGTCATAACGAACTGGATAATCAGTTCCGAATAATAAATTCGACATATTGGATGGAGGGCACCAGTTAAAGCCAGTTGCCATCGCATGGTCAGCCGCTTTAAGGCCTCCGTTAAGATCGGCGCTCATGAGTTTGGAGTATTCGACATACTTCTTAAGAAGATCTAAACAAATCTTGCCTTCGATTGTGCCATCGTTCTTAAGGGCTTCAAAGGCCGCTTCATAATCGCCATTTTTGAGATATTTTTTCATTCTTCTAGAGAATGAGAAGTTATAGACGTTCTTGTTACGATATGCATCGAGTTCGATGTCATAGACAAGTTCAACTTTTTCACCGCTTGGAAGGACTTCGGTTTTAAATAAACCGGAACCACATTTACGACCGAGCTTCTTTTCGAAAATTAATTTATTAACATATTCTGGAAGTTTGAAGTATTCATGCATTTCATCATTTGAATTGTCATAGACGTTGTTGACGATAGCGGCATGGACATCTAAGCCGACGAAATCAGCAGTCTTACATGGTGACATGTTTCTTCCAGTAAAGGTTCCAAAGATTGCATCGATATAATCGATACCGCCCATTTCTTTATATTGATCTGCAAGTTGAAGTGCGGCATTGATAAAGAAGAAACCGATACGGTTCGCTAAGAAGGCTGGACGATCATTGACAACAACGACAGTGCGAAGAAGTTGTTTCTTCAAATATTGTTTGGTGTTTTCAATGAGTTCAGCATCATTGTTCTTTGTGAAAATAAGTTCACATAATGGCATGCTGTATGGCGGATTGAAGAAGTGCATTCCAAAGTAACGGGATCTGTTCTTTTCCGCTAAAGATTTTGATAAATGTTCGATTGATAAGCCTGATGTACCAGTGACAAATAAGGCATCATCTCTTAAAAATTTATCGACTTTTGCATTGATTTCTTCTTTTAAAGCTAGATCTTCAGCAACTGATTCGAACACTAAATCGGATTCTTTAACGCAGTGTTCAAGTTCTGAATAATCCACCAAAAAGAGGTTCTTACGAATGCTATCAGCGCGAACTGATTTAACAGCTTTTTCAATATAGGCTGGATCTTTGCGTCGGCACATCATGTATACTTTTGCATCGCCAAATGCTGCAAATAGAGCTGAGACATTACAGCCCATATTGCCAGAGGCGCCAAGTACGGTGACGACTTTAATTGTTTTTATTCCACTCATCGTATCCTATTCCTTTCCAAGGCATTCCACGGTCAAAGTGATATCGCCATGGATATGCATCTTCGCCGGTTTCTTTATTTTTAATTTTGGTAACTTCACCAACATCTTTTGCTGGATTGCCAACAACAATTCTTCCTTCGCCCACGTCACGAGTGACGGTTGCACCAGCACCAACAAGAGCGTCAGCGCCAATATGTACGCCCGGAAGAACAGTAACATTTGTTGCAATAACTGCAAATTTATCAACAGTGACTCCAGTCATTGTTTCTGATGGAGGTGTTGGGTCATTTGTTAAGATGACGTATGGATAAATCCATACAAAGTCCGCAATTTTCGCAGTTTGTCCGATATGGACATTACTATGAAGAGAAACGTAATTGCCAATTTCACAATATCCTTGGATATCACTTAATGTACCAATACGGGTGTGATGGCCAATCATTGATTTCTCTCTAATGGTGACGCGATGACCAGATTGAAAATAATCACCGATAACACAATCACCATAGATGATTGTCTTACTTCTAATGACTGAATTCTTTCCAATCACAAGCGGATGCTTTTTATTTACTTTATCGTCAAGGAAGTCCGCTAAGTATTCACCGAGAATACATTGGGCTCCAACAAAAGTTCCTTCTTTTATATGGACGTTATCTTTGATAATCGCACCATAATCGATATAGACATTGTCTTCGATGGTGACGTTTTCACCAATGATAACTCCTTCTTTAATCGTTGCAGTTTTTGCAATGTTTTTCATATTTTTTACCTCAAAGTGTAATTTTCAGTTTTTATATAATATCAATTTATTATATATAATTCAACTTAGCCCCAACGCTCAAGAAAAAAGACCTAGTAGGTCTCCTGCGGCAATTGTCATCTAACTTAATATCTTATCTATTATTAACTCTCTTTGAGAAAAATAAATAAGTCTATATTGATTCAACTGGTTTGATGTTTAGTTCAAACGGTTCTTTTCCTTTGAGGGTTAGCGATAACGAATAACCTCGATAGATAGTTGATTTAGTAAAGTAAGATTCGCCGTCAAATATTCGAACACCTTCTAAAGGAAGACCGCCGACAGATCTTATGTCTTTTAGCGAGGTGGATAGGCATTTAATCAAGCTCTCTTTATTTGACCAAATTTGGAATAACTTGACTGGATCGGTTATGTCTTTTTCTTCATTAGTTAAAACATACTTAATCGCATCTACTTTATCTTCTCTAACTTGCTCAATATCTATTCCCACTTCACGGGTTGGATGAGATGCGAAAACGATGTATTCTCCAGAGTGAGAAATGTTGAAAAACGGACCACCTTCTAAATATGGTTTTCTATTCTCATTTTCAATAATTCTTCCTTTAGGAAGATATTTCTTCATTAAGTAGGCTGCACCAAGCGATAAAAGACGATCTTTTTCGTGAGCAAATTTTAAGGCTTTATCTTGTCGAGATTTTTCAACAAAAGAAAAGACAAAATCAAATTTTTCTTTAACAAGTGATGTATGCAAAATATAGACATCAATCGTCGACATAAATTTATCTATCTTTCTTATTCAAATGCTTTTTGATACGGCGAGCATTTCGGGAATCGTTTTCTTCTGGTTCAATCACTTCTTCTTCCTGACCAGTTAATCTATTGAAGAATTTCTTAACAGCAGAGACAGGTTTTTGATATATTCCTTTAGCCTCTTTGATATCCATCTCGATTGCCTCTAAGATGAGATCGCGTTTTTGCTCAAACATGATGGTAATCAATTCAAAAATGAATTGAACAACCCAAAGCACGATCATAAGCGTTAATAAAATAATACTGAGTGGAGTGATGTTTGTTGTAGCTTCATAGACTCCATAAATTGTTGTGCCTAAAGTGAAAGCAGTTAAGGTTAATCTAACCCAACGATAGCCATGACGAATAATTCTTCGAGCAGATGTTGCGGTCACGACAAGATCAAGGATGAAATACACTCCAACAACAGATAATAAAATGATGTTAACGACTAAGTTGCCCAAACCGGTGGCAATCGCATAAGCAAAATAACCGGCGGTTAAAAGCATGAATGTGTATTTGAAAATGTTATAAAAAAGTCGTAAATCTTTAAGAGTTAAATCGATTGCCGCTTTAGTGTACTTAACCATATAGAAAACCTCTATTTAATCCACCTTATTATACTGAACTATCCTAACAAAAGTTAGAGGAGGTTTATTTATTATTTTCTTTTTAGGAATAAGAGAACACCTTTAATGAGAAGCAAAACAAAATAGATTGCTCCAACATAAGGCTGTCTTGTGGCAATAAAAAAGATGACGCTAATCGATGATAATGCTAGTCCGGTATATAGACGATGCTTGTTCCAAACCGGCTTATCGAAAAATGAAATTATGAACCCACACAAACCGTTCAAAATGGATAAAGAGATGATTGAAATAAACGAAATTTTAATCCAAAGTTCGACATCACCAAGTCGGAATAAAGAAGCATTGATTGTGGAGTTATTTCCATTACGAAAAATAGGCAAAAATAGAAGCGAAATTAAAAGTAAATCCACGAGATTTGCGACGATATTTACAAATTTATCGGAGTTTTGCTGCTTTTCAATTTCGGCCGCTTTTATGATCTCTTCTTGGTTAATCAACTCATCGATTGTGATTGAAAAATACTTCGCAATTTCTTGCAAGGAGGCGAGGCTTGGATACCCTCGACCAGACTCCCATTTTGAGATAGCTGTTCGAGACACAAAAAGAGCCTCGGCGAGTTGTTCTTGAGTGAGTCCTTTTTCTTTTCTAAGTGATAACAGTTTATCTTTAAATTCCATTTTGATTATTTAGTTTCGATTCGACAAATAAGTATAAAACAAATAGTCCGCCACTTAATATAATAGAACCAATAATGTCGCTTAGCCAATGAACACCGCTAAGAAGTCTTCCTATAACCATAAATAAAGCAAATGAAATATTGATGATATCAACGAGAATAACAATCTTTCTGTCTTTGATTCGTTTATGAATTTCAAACGAGAGAGTTGGAGCGACACTAAGTACCAGCAAGGTTGTAGAGGATGGATATGATGTCTCCATTCTTCCTTCAATCAAAATTGGTCGATAATTGATTGGGATCATTTCAAAGATCAAATAAATTAAAATAACAATTACATAGTAAATACCAAGAATTAAGATATCTTTGTCTACTTTGAATAGGCTCTTTCTTTTGATGAGTTGGATTAAGCCTAACACCCCAAAGCCTACACATATCGCAATTGAAATTAATCCCAGCCAATCGGTGATAGTGTATAGAGTCAGGTTTGTGTTTGTGAGATTAAAGAATGCTAAATTCATTGTCGATAACCCAATATTCGAGGAATTGACACCAAGCGGTTTGACATCGACAAAAATGACAAGCAATGTCCAAATCAAAAAGCTAACAAGTAAAGAAAGGCTTAATGATAAATAAATGATTTGTTTCTTATTCATAACTGCCACCTACTTTAAGAATAAGAAAACATTGATTGTTTTAAAGAAACGTTCCGTCACATCTTTGATGTGAAAAAAAGGAAGCTTATTCTTCCTTCTCTTTTTCTTCAACTTCTTCGACGATTTTCTTTAGTCTCTTTTCTTCTCTTTTTTGATTCGCTTCATTATAGAAGTTAACAATAAAGGAGGTGAATAAAGCGACGACGACGATGCCGCTTATTCCTAAAAGAACAGATAAGATTCTACCAAACGTTGTAACAACCGAGACATCGCCAAAACCAATCGTGGTGATAACCGCGAATGAATACCAAAGAGCGTCAACATAACTTGTGATGTTTGGCTCAACAGTTGTGAAATAAACAGAACATAAAACAACAATAATTAGCAAAGATAAAATGATTTCTTTGACTAGTGATTTTTTAATTATCTTTTTAATAACATCAATTTTGAGTTTGATGTGATATGGTTCAAGAATGTTTTTAATACTAGAAACAATAATCATTGCTGCAAAGCACAAGGCAATGAAATTGGAGTTAGACACACTTGAGGCATGTTTTGCATAAATCGCTGGAAAGAAAAATACAAATGAACAAAGGAACGAAAAGGCGATACATAAACTTCTAAAGACGATTTCTTGAGTTGAGCGATCTTCTCGCATTTTAAGAACACAGTGGAGAATGATTGTTAACGAATAACAAAACATTGAAGTGATTAAGAAGTAAATTGAGTATTTAGTTAGACCAACTAGGACAGCTAAAACAAAGATAAAAAATGTTAAAGATATGTTTAAAAACATATTCTTCTTAAAGTTGCTGAGATGTAAACCGGTGCGATTGATGCCTAAAAACATCAAGGCGAGGGATAACATATAGATGGAATAATAACTATCAACAACCGAAAAGCCAAAGGCGACAAAGCATGAAATGATTGCTAATAAGCCGCTTGCTAGGCCAATAAAATAATAGGCGTTTTTCTTTTTAAGTGTTTCTTTCATATTTAAAAATATATCACACTATCTTTCAGATACTAAAAAATTTTAGCTACTTATTTTAAAAAGGCGCATAATAACTGAGTTGTTATGATAGCGACGATTGTTATTTCATCTATTACCTTTGCATTAGTTATTGCATCAATATTGTTTCTTCCTCATATCAAAATTGGAAGATTTCAAATAGATACATATTGGATTGTTGCCTTAGTTGGTGCGACTATTTTGCTAGCGGCTCAACTCGCTCCTATAAAAGAAGTTGGCGAACAACTAATTAGTAATGCTGCCATCAATCCTCTTAAGATTCTTGTTTTGTTCTTTTCTATGACAGCAATCTCGATTGTTTTAGATGAATTAGGTTTATTTAAATACCTCGCAAGTCTCGCTAGTAGCAGAGCTAAAGACAATCAATTTGTTTTATTTGTGTCACTATATGTTTTGGTTTCTGTTTTGACCATCTTTACTTCTAATGACATTGTGATATTAACATTCACTCCATTTATTTGTTTCTTTGCAAAAAGAAGCAAGATCAACCCAATCCCGTATTTAGTCGCAGAATTTGTTGCAGCTAATACATGGAGTCTGATGTTAATAATTGGAAATCCAACCAATATCTACTTAGCCACTTCAAGCGGAATTACCTTTGTCGACTACATCAAAGTTATGGCTATTCCGACATTCGTTGGAGGCATTGTTGAGTTTGGATTATTGCTTCTAATTTTTAGAAAACAACTAAAGCAAAAAATACAAAGTGATGAGGAGATTTATCACATCCAAGATAAGGTTCCTTTGATCGTTGGTTTAGTCGATTTATTCGTGTGTTTAATCTTCTTAATTATCTCAAGTTATATCAGCATCGAAATGTGGATTGTATCGGCGATTTGCGCGGGATTTTTGATAATTTTCATGTTTATTTATTCGATATTTAAGAAAGATAATTTCACCAATGTGAAGCAAGCTTTTGTTCGTCTTCCATATCAATTGATTCCCTTCTTTTTATCGATGTTTGTCATCGTTGTTGCCTTAAATTATCAAGGGATCACTGACTCAATTGGAAACTTCCTAGGATCGGATTATTCGGTGTGGGTTTATGGTTATACATCTTTCTTTGCGAGTAATCTAATTAACAACATTCCAATGAGTATTTTATTCTCTAGCCTCACTCAATCGTTAAGTGGAGAGGCATATCTTGAGGGAGTGTACGCCTCAATTGTTGGAAGTAATATTGGAGCGTTCCTTACTCCAATTGGCGCATTAGCGGGAATAATGTTTACAAATTTAATTGGTAAAGATGACATTAAATATAGTTTCATTGATTTCATCAAATATGGCTCAATCATTTCTTTGCCGGTAATCACCATCATTTTAGGAATGTTATGTTTGTTTGTTTAAACATTATCTTGAATACATTATTCGAATGCTTGAAAATACATATTAATTATGACAATCCATAACGTCAAAATTTCTATTATCTCAAAGCTTAATTATATCCGCCTATTTTATAGGGGTTCGTTATTTTTAGTGTTATCCATTTACTATGTAATATCTAGAATTTATGGTTTTCCATTCTTTGATTATTCAAAACCACTAACATATATTGCTTTAGGAGTTATTACTCTTTCCTTTGTTGGAGAGATGATCGAAAGATTTATTCCTAGCAAAACATCCTCAATGGGGTCTCAAAAACAATTTAAGAAAAATTACCTTCCAAGCGGCGAATGTTCACCTAAATTACAATCTTGGAAAATAACTCTCCTTGTCTTCTTAAGTTGGATCTCGCTTAATGCGATTATTGGGGTTTTATATTTCATAAATGTTTTCGATCAAGGAATCATTGTTCTTATCTCGGTTTTTTATTCAATTTGTGACATGATTTGTATTCTCTTTTTCTGTCCGTTCCAGACTTGGATTATGCATAACAGATGCTGCACGACATGTCGCATATATAACTGGGATTTTGCAATGATGTTCACCCCATTGATATTCATAATCGTTACCAAAACAGAAAATGGATATTTTGTTAATCCTTTTGCCGTTATTTTGGTCGCAACATCGCTTGCGTTACTTATCAAATGGGAAATTACATATAGAAGACATCCAGAGCGTTTTAGCGATGAAACCAACATGTCATTAAGATGCATCAATTGTAAAGAAAAGTTGTGTGCGCATAAAAAACAACTACAAAAATTAATCGCAAAATCTCGCGAATTATTAAAACAAAAATTTAATAAAGAAAACAAAAAATCGTCAGGTTAATGACGATTTAATGTTAATTTTAACTATAATTAGTTACCTTTATAAGCCTTCTTAAGAATTTCCATCATATCTTCAACGAGTGGCTCTCTTGGGTTAGCTGGAGTACATTGATCTTCGTAGGCTAAATAAGAGAGTTCTTCAATCTTGGACATAAAATCTTTTTCATCTGGAATGATGGCGCATAAATTCATGTCGATACCAATCTCTTTTCCAAGTTTAAGGACAGCATCTGCTAAAACATCTTTCGCGTCTTCTTTCTTATCACATTTTAGACCGATAGTTTGACAGATCTTTTGATATTTCTTATCGCAGCAATATGTCTCATATTTTGGCCAGAGAGCTAACTTGGAAGGTTGACTACCATTATATCTAATGACGTGTGGAAGGATGATGCCGCATGTCTCACCATGAACGGTGTGGAATTCCGCACCAACTTTATGAGCTAAAGAGTGAACGATTCCAAGGAATGCGTTAGCAAAGGCCATACCAGCAATTGTGGCAGCATTATGCATCTTTTCTCTAGCTTCTAAATCGTGTCTACCATCTTTAACTGCTCTTGGTAAATATTCAAAGACTAATGAGATAGCTTGTAAAGCTAAGCCATCAGTATAATCACTTGCCATAACCGAAGTATAAGCTTCAATAGCGTGAGTCAATACATCTAATCCGGTTTGAGCGGTTGCTTTTGGAGGAATGTTAGTTGTAAATTCAGCATCAATAATAGCAATGGATGGAGTTAAGGAATAATCCGCTAAAGGATATTTCTTTTTATTCTCTTTATCAGAGATAACTGCAAATGGAGTGACTTCACTACCAGTACCAGAAGTGGTTGGAATACAAATCAATTTTGTCTTTCTTCCTAATTCTGGATACTTGAAGGCTCTTTTACGAATATCCATGAACTTTTGTTTTAAATCATCAAAGTTAATTTCTGGATGTTCATAGAATATCCACATACCTTTAGCAGCGTCCATTGGAGAGCCGCCACCTAAAGCGATGATTGTGTCAGGCTTGAATTGATTCATTAATTCAACACCTTTCATGACAGTCTTAATATCTGGATCTGGTTCAACATCAGAGAACAATTGATAGGTGACTGGGTTTCTTCTAGCTTCTAATTCATCGATGATTTTCTTTAAGAAACCTAATTCGACCATGCTTTTATCTGTGACGATGAAAACCTTTCCAACAGTCTTACATGAACGTAAGTATTGGATACAATTTCTTTCAAAATATATTTTTTGTGGTACCTTGAACCATTGCATTGTATTTCTCCTCTTTCCGATTTGTTTGTAGTTGATTAAGTTAACAGCTGAAACGTTTCCTCCTACGGAGTTACCTCCATAAGTTCCACATCCAAGAGTTAATGATGGCAAGAATGAGTTATAAATATTACCGATTCCTCCAAATGTGGATGGGGAGTTCCAGATGATTCTGATCGCCTTCATTCTATCTCCGAACTTTTTAACGAGTTCTTCATTTTGAGAATGAATAGCGGCTGAATGACCTAATCCTCCAAATTCGAGAAGTTTTTCACTTAGTTCAAGACCTTCTTCTTCATCTTTTACTTTGTAAATACCTAATACTGAGCAAAGTTTTTCTCTAGAAAGTGGTTCGTTTTCACCAATTTCATCTAATTTAACAGCGATGATTTTGGTGTTAGATGGGACTTCAAATCCAGAGTTCTTAGCGATTTTAATTACATCCATACCAGCAACATCGGCGTTCAAGGCTGCAGTCGAGACGTCTTTTGCTCCGCGATGAGTTTTGAACATATAATCGCTTAATTTAAGTTGTTCTTCTTTAGAAGCAAAATAAACTGTGTATTCTTTTAGTTTCTTAACGAATTCATCATAGATGTCTTTATGGACAAAGGCGACTGATTCAGATGCACAGATCATGCCGTTATCGAACGATTTTGAGATATAAATATCATTTACAGCTCGTTCAATGTTTGCAGTTTTATCAACATAAACTGGAACGTTACCTGGGCCAACACCTAAGGCTGGCTTACCAGATGTATAAGCAGCTTTAACCATGCCTGGACCGCCTGTAGCTAAAATAGTGGCAACATCAGGATGATTCATTAATTCTCTTGTCGCATCAATAGAAGGTTCTTCAATCCATTGAATACAGTTTTCTGGAGCTCCTGCTTTAACAGCAGCATTAAGCATCACCATTGCAGCTTCTTTAGAACATTTTTGAGCTTTTGGATGGAAACCAAAGATAATTGGGTTTCTCGTTTTAATTGCAATTAATGATTTAAAGATAACTGTGGAAGTTGGGTTTGTAACTGGAGTAACTCCGCATATAACTCCAACTGGTTCAGCAATTGTTGTGATGCCTGTAACTGGGTTTTCATCGATAACTCCAGCGGTTTTAAGGTGCCTCATGTTGTTGACAACATATTCGCAGGCAAATAAGTTTTTAGTAGCTTTATCTTCAAAAACACCTCGACCAGTTTCTATAACGGCAAGTTTAGCTAAGTCGCCATGATGATCAAGACCAGCGACTGACATCTTTGCGACGATATAGTCAATTTTTTCTTGGTCAAAAGTTGATAAAACATCGAGGGCTTTTAAGCCTTTTTTGACCATTGCATCAATTGTGGTTTTAACATCACTCATAATTAATACCTCTTTTTAACAATGAATATTTTATTAGTTTATTAATAAAATTACCACACATACGCATTAAAAAGGCCGCCCTTACGGATGACCTTATAGTTAGATTTTAGATTATTGAATTACGAATCAACCATATTTTCGGGTCAATATAGTTGTAGTGATGGTGTTTTTATTCATTTTCTGATTCTTTAAAATAGGCCCATGAATATTGGCTCATATATTCACCACGATACATTCTTACGGCATCGGGGTTATCTTTTTTATATTCATAGGCATCACAGTCAACCTTACTAACATCAATAAAGCATTCGTTATGTCTTTTGATAAAGACATCTTGCGCATCGACACTTTTAAGGGTGTTTTGAATATCGGCGATAAGATTTCTTAGGTAAGAATGGTGGTCCTCTTCCCACAAAACAGCATTTAACTCATTTGTGTTAATCGCGCTTCCTTCGCGATCAACAAGATAAGCAAATAGTTCTTTTGATTTTTGATAGGCGAACTTTAATGGTTTTCCATTATGAAAGACCTCAAAATTTCCAAAACATTTAATCTGGATATTTTTCGTTGGCTTAAGTTCAATAGATGAATTAAGTTCATCAATTTCTTCTTTAATTCGAGTTTCGTTAACTGGTTTTGTAACATAACCATTCACGTGTATTTTATAGGCTTCAAGAGCGTATTCGTTATAAGCGGTCACGAAAACGATCTTAATTAATGGATTATCTTTTTTAAGCTTTTTCGCGAGTTGAATTCCATTAAGGCCTGACATTTCAATATCGAGAAACGCTAAGTCTATTTTCTTATCACGGCTTTCTTCATAAGCTTGAACTGGATTAGTGTATGTAAAAAACTCTGCGTTAGGCAGTACTTTTTTACAAACATTCTCCAATCTTACTAATTGAAGGTTTTCGTCATCAACCAATAATACTTTCATATGTTTCTTTTACTTATAAAATGTTACCACCGCTTTTGTGCCTTTGTTAGTACTGCTTGTGATTTGTAAATCTCCATGACACATCGTTTTCAACCGATTTTTAATATTATTAATTCCGAAATGTTTGTTTTCATCTAAAAATAGATTTGTTTCAGAAAAGCCAACTCCATCATCACTAATTTCAACAACATATGCGTTACTTGTCTCATATGTTTTAAAAACAACAGTTCCACCTTCAACTTTCTTTAAGATGCCATGTTTAATGGCGTTCTCAACAAGTGGTTGCACACTTAGTGAAGGAACATTAAAGTCTTTTGCTTGAATGTCATATATAACATTTACTCGTTCATTAAAACGCATTTTTTCTAATGAAACGTAAGTTTCAATGTGTTTTAGCTCGTCTTCAAAAGGGATTAATTTTATCTCTGTCAGTGATGAAAGATTGTGACGTAAATATTCTGTAAATCCATCCAATTCTTTTTGAGCTTTCTCAGGATCAAGAGGAATTAGTGTGGAAATTGCTGATAATGAATTATAGACAAAATGCGGTTGAATTTGGCTCATCATAATTCGAATTTGAGCTTCTTTGTTCTTTTGTTGCTCTTCCGCGAGTTGAATGTTTTTCGAAACATTAACAAAGAAGAACAAAATTTCAATCGCAATAATAATTGAAGCGTACGCGATGGCGTATCCCGGTAAAAGGATTTGGACAACAATAGCTACTAGTGGAAGCAAACAATAACATCCAAAAGCCATTTTCTCTCGAAGGATTAATTTCTTATTGAAGACTGTTACAATAAGTACAATGGCAAGCATGATAAATTGATATCCTTGAGCAATAACCATTGTTTTGCTACGAACATATTCCCCATCTATAGCTACGAAGAATATATGGGTAAAGATATTTACAATATCTAAAACAACAAAAGCAGCGAACAACGAGTAATAAATAATTGAAAGAAGTTTCTTGTTCTTTTCACATATTTCAACATAACTCAACATGTATATAGACAAAAGAAGCGCCTCAACGTTATTGAAAATATAAAAAATCGTATAGAAAGAAATAATCAAAGCGTTACTAGTGAACGCTGTTTTAATTAACACAAATGTTAAGTACGTAGCAAAATGAAAGGCTGTAAAAGAAAGGAACAAAAGGAGTCGTTTCTCATCTTTCCTTTTATTTCTTTTAATTAACAAATTAACAATATGAATCAAAAGAATCGCGATTCCGATGGTGCACACTGTCAGGTTAAAGATTTCGTTTCCAGCCATATCAAATAATATTTTACAAAAATATAAAATATTTTTAAATAATTAAATATAAGAAAACCCTTGGAAGGCAAGGGTTCTCTTTTCTTGTGTTTTATTTTATATCAATAAAAATAGCAGGTATTCATGTTTCTAAATAGACTACTTAATCTTCTTCGCGTGACCACCAAGAAGGACAATCATCTTAACCGCTTGAAGTGAATAATCATCAAGATCAACGGTGAGTTTCTTATCGAGTCTACCCCTCGCTAAGACTTTGACATATCCAGCTTTAGAAGAAACGAGTTTCTTTTCTTTTAACGATTCAAGAGTGACTTCGTCACCATTGTTATAGTTTTGAGACAATGTATCGATATTAACGATCTCTTTGCTGCCTTTTTGGTGATGATGAATAGTGTCTTCTTCAATTGCTTCTTCCGCTTTTTCATCAGACATCTCTTTGTCTGCTTCTTCCATAGTGATTGATGTATGATGATGTTCTTCCACTTGTCCTTGAACTTTAGTTTTCGCTTCTTTGATCAAGCCTTTTTCAAGAAGAACTTTTGTTTCTTCATAAGGGATGCGGAAATCTTCATTACATTCTTTGCCTTTTTCCACGTTGAACTTATTCATCACGACATCGATGAGGTCCTTTGCGTAGTCCAAGCGGCGGTCGTTCTTGATACGGTAGAGACATGACACGCCTTCGAACTTCTTCGATTCGGCTTTCTCGACCTTATATTTGGTGTTGACATACTCATCGGCGCTCAGTGCGAGGTAGAGACATAAGGTCTTTCCACGGACGGCAAATTTAATGATCACGGTCCTTCCGACATTTATCGAATCGAAGTTCCAAGAGACGCGAGAGTTGGCTTTTTTATAAGAAAGGGCATGATTTTTCAACACGTTGTAGTAGTTTTTCACCGTATCCTCGGACTGGCTGAGTTTGGCTTGGAAAGATCTTACGAAACGGATTTGGAAGTCGTTAGCCTTCTCGTCGCTATCGATGGCGACTTCTTCTTCACTGGCGGCTTCGGGCTTTGTCGTGGCAATTTCTTGCGCAAGGACGGGTTTGTTCTTCTTATTACGGAGACCAATCACAAGGTTGGCGGCCCACACGGCAACAGCGAATGCGGCAACTATATAGAGAGCGATAAACACGCCACTGAGGTAATAGCTAGTCAAGATGAAAAGTGGGAGGATAGAAATGGATTTGACCTTAGTCATACCTTGGCCGTTTTTCTTCTTCAATAAGCGGATGAGGAACAAGACGCCAGCAACTAACGCGATGGCGGACACACCAAGGAAAACGGAGGATAGAACCGTTGCGGTGGTTTTTTGTTCATTGAAGGATTGCTCGCCTTTGGTCAAGAATTCATAGTTTGGTAGGATCGACTTTTGGTCGTCGCTAAGGGCATCATAGGCGGCACGAGCGGCATCGATCTTGTCCTTACATTCGGGGGTGTAGACCACATCGCCGATGGCATTGATCTTTTCCATGACTAGCAAGGCGGCATAATTGTCGAGAAGGGTCTTCTCATAGACGGGATCGAGGCGATCTTTCTGTCCATCTGAGAGGGCGTCGTAGCCGGCTTTGGCCGCTTCGACGAGAGCTTTGCTTTCCGCGGTGTTGGCTAACGTGCCAATGGCCGCGATCTTTTCCATCTCATTATAAGCAGCTTCGTAAGCTTCTAGTTCAGCGATAGGGAAGAAGGCCTTCTGATCAGCAGAGAGGTTTTCGTAATCGGCACGGGCGGCATCAATTTTGGCCTTAGAGGCACTATCATAGGTGATATCGCCGATGGTGCCAACTTCATCAGCAACGCCTTTGACGGCGGCAAAATCCACTTCCGCTTTTATGAGTTCATTATAGTTAGCGACGTTGAACTTTTGGGAATCGGTGAGGGTGTCGTAATAGGAACGAGCATCATCGATACGGCCTTTGCAAGCTTCACTATATTCGAGTTTGCCGACGGCGTTGATTTTATCAATGGCTTCCCTAGCGGCCACATGATCGAGTAAGGCTTGCTCATAATCGGGATCAAGGTGATTCTCCTCATGGGCGGCTTTATAAGCGGTAT
>OMVV01000020.1 GCA_900314585.1 uncultured Erysipelotrichaceae bacterium | reverse complement strand
TTATCTCACCAACTAGCTAATGCGCCGCAGGTCCATCTTTCAGCGAGGCTTTAAAGGCCCCTTTTAGCATCTGGAGATGCCTCCAAATGAATTATTCGGTATTAGCCAAGGTTTCCCTCGGGTATCCCAAACTGTAAGGCAGGTTACCTACGTGTTACTCACCCGTTCGCCACTCGAGTGCAAGCACTCTCGTTCGACTTGCATGTATTAGGCACGCCGCCAGCGTTCATCCTGAGCCAGGATCAAACTCTCAAAAAGTTTATCTTAGTTCAAAATTATAATCTGGTTTATTGTTTAAAAAAATTGACGTTAATGTTTCTTGTACATCTGTTCAGTTTTCAAAGATCAGTAACGCACATATACTATGTATATTGGATTCCCTCTCAGGAATGTGCGCTTTTATATCTTACAATTTTGGTTTTTTAGTGTCAACAACTTTTTTAATACTTTTTTCGCACGTATGTAAAAAAGCACTCTCACAAGTGCCTTTTTGTTTGATATTAATTAATAATTAATAGTTTATTCTTGAGATTTCTTCCATAAGCCATGGAGATTGCAATAAGCATAGGCCGAGAAGACAATTTCGTTATCAAGAAGAGCGAATTTTGCTACTGGTGCATCGCCGGCTTTAAGGTGTTTCACCTTATAACCTTGATCGGTATGAAGGACGATGATACCAATGTAGTGTTCTGGAAGCATTGGATGAGCGACATCGCCAACTTTGACAATAACTGCGTCATCTTTTTCTTCAATGACGGGGATATGCTTTTCAAATGCAGCCTCTTCGGTGTTTGGAGTAAGTTCCTGCATTGGTTCACCACAGCAAATAGTTGGAATGTCCTTTTTATCAAGAAGCATCACAACTTTGCCACAGTGTTTACATTTAAAGAAATACATTAATTTTCCTCTTATTTATTCTTTTATATTACGTGTATATTACGTGCGCACACACTATTTAGTTTCAGTGACTGGGAGATAGTCACAATCAAATGAGAAATGATATGTTTCGTCAGCTTTATATTCAGCATAATCAGTTGAGAACCATGATGAGCTAATTGAGCCATAGAACGAGAGTGTTGCAGAGCCATCATTTGAACGATCATAAGCTGCATAGAGTCTAAAATGCTCGTATGGATTTGTAGTCGCACCATCTGTGCCAACATATTTCAATGTTCCATTTTCAACCTCACCTTGACGGCTGCCAATATTTGTGAAATCAACTGTAAAGAGAGTTTTACCTGAAGCATCAATGATTTCAAGTGGCACTCTTGATGAGAATAATTCGGTTGTGCCGACTTTAACAGTCGAACCAAGCAAAATGTTTTCAAGTGATTTAGCTTCTTCAACTAATTTAAGAGTGACTTCAGCTTCTTCGTTTTCATAGGCTGGGTAATCGTGACCAACGTCATCTCTAATTCTTTCTAGTACTTTTACTGCATCTTCGTATGGAATTGTTGTTGGTGATTTTCCATTAGCTCTTTTTCTAGCAGTAAGGATTTTTGTGTTTTTAAGTCTAAAAACATGTCCTTGTTCAGCATATGTTGCTTCTCTAGTTGCAGAGAATAAAACCGCACCGACAACTGCTGAAGCAGTAACTAAAACGACTGAACCAATAATACTCCAGACAATGATTGGAGCGCGTCTAATACGACCTCTAATCTTTTTTGGCTTTTCGGATTTTGGTTCTTCAGCCTTTGGAGCTTCGACTTTTACTTCTTCAGCTTTTGGGGCTTCTTCGACTTTTTCGATTTTTTCTTCCATAAAAAATACCTCTTTTTTTTGCTTGTTAACTACATTATATATCAAATTCTTACGAATTAAATATATGTTTTATTCAATTAGCAAATGTGAATCGATGTTAATATCTTTTCTAAAAGAAAATATCGCGGTCGATCCGCGATATTTCCGATTACTTTTGTTTAACGTCTTGAACGAGAATAAATCATCACCACAAAATAGAGAATTCGAATAAATAAGTAAATAAAATCTACATATAAATTGAATGCGCAATAAAGGGCGACGTTATTTGATTGTTCACCAGATTGGGCAATCTTTTTAACTCTCCAAACATCCACAATAGTGATCAGCATCATCGCAAAGAAAATTGCAAATGAGACAATCCAATAAAGGGAAGAGAATGTTTCTGGGAAGATAAACATCCAGATTAAATTAAAAAGAGTAATGAAGAGTGCACCAAGGAAAATTCCGAATGCGACTAGTCCCAAGAAAGATAAATCTTTCTTTGATTTAAGACCAATCAAGGAAAGAATCCCAAAGACACCACAGGTTAAACCAAATGAGATTGCAATTAATTCAATTGGCACAAACATCGTGAACGATGAAATTAAAACACCCATGAGAATTGCATATAAAACAAATGGGACACCCATGGAACGATGGAATCTAAAGCACGCTATATAAATATATAGGAGCAAAGGAATATAGGCGATAATTGAAATGATTAACAAAACGATATATGGCTTGAGTAATTCGGTATCAAGAACATATTCGGTATAGTTAACAGGTTGAATTGCACGAGAAAAGATGATGCCAATAACTGCTGCGGTAATCGCGGTAATTAATAGGCCAAAGAAGGTGTAAAGGAAAACTTTTCCAATAAATTTGGAACTTGAAACAGAAACGGGTTTGGCCTGCTTAGTTTCAAAATGTTTTAAAGAATCTTCCATAAAACCTCCTTTCTTAGATGTTTTCGATTAATTGTTTGAATGATTCAACTTTAAGTGAAGCACCACCAACTAAAGCGCCATCAACATCTTTTTGAGCTAAATAGTCATGAACATTTTCTGGTTTAACTGATCCACCGTATAAAATACGGATATTATCAGCAGCATCACCATATTCTTTACGAACAAGTTCACGAATAAATGAGCAAATATCTTGGGCAATTTCTTTTGAAGCGTTTTTACCAGTGCCGATGGACCAAACTGGTTCATAAGCAATGACCATATCGTTAACATAAGCTTTGCTTAAACCTTTTAAGCCAACGAGAGTTTGTTCTTCGATGACCTTTTTGGTGATACCTGCTTCAAATTGTTCAAGAGTTTCACCAACACAATAGATTGGTGTCATCTTGTTAGCTTCCATTGCTAAAAGCTTTTTGTTACAAGTTTCGCTAGTTTCAGCAAAATAAGTGCGACGTTCGCTGTGACCAATGATAGCCCAGTTAACTCCGAGTTCAAGAAGCATTGGAATCGCAACTTCGCCAGTGAATGCACCATGATCTTCAAAATGAAGGTTTTGGGATGCGACGATTAAATCTTTGTTAGCTTCTTTTAAAGCTGCTAAAGATAAATATGTTGGAGCGATACCAATATCAACGTTTTTGCTTTTAGCAAATTTTTGTAATTCAACTGATTGAGTTCCAAAGACTTTACTTTCTGCAACAGTCTTGTTCATCTTCCAGTTGCCGAACAATAATTTTCTTCTCATATTACTTAAGAATATCGACGCCTGGTAAATGACCGTCATTTTCGATCATTTCAAGGGATGCTCCACCGCCGGTGGAAACATGGCTGAATGAATCTTTATAACCGAATTCTTTGATTGCAGCAGCAGAATCACCACCACCACAAACTGAGAATGCGCCTTTTAAAGAAGCAACTGCTTTGCAGATAGCAATGGTTCCGTTAGCGAAATCTTTTTGTTCGAAGACGCCCATTGGGCCATTCCAGAACACCATTTTCGCTTTAGCGATTTCATCAGCGAATAATTTTTCGGTTTTTGGACCGATGTCCATACCTTGAAATCCGGCTGGAACGTTGTCATCGACAACGCGTTTTTCAGTCCAACCTTCAAAGGCATTGGTAACAACTGAGTCGACTGGTAAGACGATTTTGCCTTTGGCTTCTTTTAAGCAAGCGCGAGCATAATCTAATTGATCGTCTTCAACTGGGGATAAACCAGTTTCATAGCCCATTGCTTTCTTAAAGGTATAAGCCATCGCACCACCGATAAGAATCTTGTCACACTTCTTAAGAAGTGAGTCAATAACTTTAATCTTATCAGAGACTTTTAAACCACCTAAGATTGCGATGTATGGACGATCTTCTTTTTTAACATCGACACAACGCATCAAGTTAGCGATTTCTTTTTCAACTAAATAACCACAGGCAACTGGTTTACCTTCTTTTTTAAGAAGTTCTGGAATGCCATATGTGGAAGCATGCGCTCTATGAGCGGAACCAAATGCATCCATAACGTAGGCATCAGCAACAGAAGCCCATTCTTTAGCGAGTTCTGGATCGTTCTTTTCTTCACCCTTTTCATAACGAGTGTTTTGAACAAGAAGAACTTCACCATCTTTTAAAGCTTTAACAGCTTTGAGGTAGCCTTCACCTCTGGTTTCAGAAGAGAAAGCAACTTTTTGACCAAGAAGTTCGCTGAGTCTTGGAGCGACAATTTCAAGATTGTTTTTCGCTTTTTGCTTTGCAACAACTTCTGGTTCTTCTTTGTGTTTAACTTTTCCTAAATGGGAAAATAAGACAACTCTTGCACCTTCAGAAACAAGTTTCTTAATGGTTGGAAGAGCCGCTCTAACACGGTTGTCATCACGGATTTTGCCATCGGCTTGTGGGACGTTGAAGTCAACACGAACAACGACGACTTTACCCTTAATGTTTTTTAAATTATCAACTGTAAGCATAATTTCTCCTTACTTATAAAGAGACACAACATAGTTGTGCCTCATTTAAAATTAATTGATACTTAGCACTTTTCGGCGAAGTATTTGATGGTGCGAACCATTTGGGAAGTATATGAATTTTCGTTATCGTACCAAGAGACGACTTGGACTTGATAGACACCTTCAGCGACTTTGCTAACCATTGTTTGGGTAGCGTCGAATAAGGAACCATATCTCATACCAATGACATCAGAGGAGACGATTTGATCTTCGTTATATCCATATGATTCGTTGGCTGCTTTCTTCATCGCGGCATTGATAACTTCTGGAGTTAATTCACCTTTGTAGTTAACAACTGCGGTGAGAATTGTTGTGGAACCAGTTGGAACTGGAACACGTTGAGCAGAACCAATTAATTTTCCATTTAATTCTGGAATAACTAAGCCGATTGCTTTAGCAGCACCGGTACTATTTGGAACGATGTTAGCAGCACCAGCACGGGCTCTGCGGAGATCGCCTTTACGATGTGGACCATCGAGAATCATTTGATCACCAGTGTAAGCATGGATTGTGCTCATGATACCAGATTGAATTGGTGCTAAATCGTTAAGAGCTTTAGCCATTGGAGCTAAGCAGTTTGTGGTGCAGCTAGCAGCTGAGATGACGTTGTCATCTTTGGTGAGTGATTTTTCATTAACACCATAGACGATGGTTGGTAAATCTTTTCCGGCTGGAGCAGAAATAACAACTTTACGAGCACCGGCTTTAATGTGGGCCATTGATTTTTCTTTTGAAGTATAGAAACCTGTACATTCTAAGACGACATCAACTTTGAGATCGCCCCATGGAAGTTCCGCAGCATTTGGTTTTGCGTAGATTGTAATTTCTTTGCCATCGACAGTGATTGAACCTGGAACGACAACAGTCTTACCATCTTCTGCAAAAACTGGTTCTTTGCTTGAAACGGTGTGTAATCCCTCGCCAATATGTCCAGCATAACCACCTTGAGCGGTATCATATTTCAAAAGGTTTGCTAACATCTTTGGAGAAGTAAGATCGTTAATAGCGACGATTTCATATCCAGCAGCGCCAAACATTTGTCTAAATGCAAGACGTCCGATACGACCGAAGCCATTGATTGCAACTTTAACTGACATTTTATGTCCTCCTTTTTAATTGCCATAAGTATTATAAATAATCAGTAAAATGAAAAAAACACTTTTTTCTAAGAAAGCGTTTTCTAAAATATTTTTGCTTATCAAAAATAGACTATATTCCTGGGATTGTTTCGATTCCTTTAAATAGCACCGATAAAGGAATTCCAAAAGCATTAGAGATTCTTTCAAGAATATCTAAACTTGGATTTCTACGACCATTTTCAAGATCACAAATGTAATTTTTATTAACATTTGCTTCTAAGGCTAAATCTTCTTGGGACCAGCCTCGCTCTTTTCTTAAAAATTTGATGCGCATTCCAAGTTGCTCTTGGGCTTTCATCGTTTAACTCCTTTATATCTTTCAGCGATGAGGTGGATTGCTCTAAAGGTATGATTAACATTTGATTTTGAAACTGGTGTCTCCAAGAGTTTGCTTAATTCGGATGCAAGTTCTGCTAAAGAATAGTCTTCGTGTTCAAGACGAAGTTTCATTAATTCTTTTTGCTTTTTGTTTTGGATATTTTTGATGCCAATTACATCATCGATTAACTTGATTTCTTCAATTTGTTTTTCGGCTGAGGCAGCAGTTTTTGCGTAGTTAGCAGAATCAAGATTCTGAAGTCTATTTCCAATCGAAGAGAATTCACGGTCGATTCGGATATTTTCAAACTCAAGAGTTGCGTTGGTCGCTCCCATCATGGAAAGGAAATCGACAACTTGTTGAGCTTTCTTTAGATAAACGACATATGAATTACGACGTTTGATGACCTTTGGAGAAAACTCGGTTCCTTTGTATTTAAGAAGCAACTTAGCGAACCACTTTGCATAATTTTCGTTATTGAGTGAAATTTCGAGATGATAATTAGAGTTTTTCGGGGTATTGACGCTTCCAGAGGCCAAAAAAGCCCCAGCAATATAGCCCGAAATCATGTCATCGTTAAAAACGATGCTTTTGGAAATTTTTCCCTCTAAAAAGTTGATTTGGAGGTCTCCGACTAGATATTCTCCCTCATCAATGATGATTGAATAGGTTAATTTCTTCTTAAAATTCATCGCCTTGGAATAAGCGAATTTTGGAACGATTCCATAAACTTTATCGACAGCGTGATAAATGAATTTTGCGATTTTCGCGTTTTCGGTTTTTAAAACGATTCGACTCTTTCCATCTTGATAAGAAAGCGATCCGTTTATCTTAATGAACGCGGCAAGCATAGCTCTTAAATGCTCATCGGAAAAAGGAAGAGAAATTAACTCTTCTTTAACTTTCTGAGTAAAAGAGACCTTGGCTTGCATTATTTTCTATAAATGTCCCTGTGTGACACGCTTGTCTCATATTTTGATGAGTAGTGCTCATATAAATATTGGGCAATTACCACGCTTCTATGTTGTCCACCACTACAAGCGATACCAATATTCGCGTGTCTTTTGCCAGACTTTTTGAGTTCCTCTAAATAATAATCTAAATAGGAAATTACGTGCGTTAAGTATTGTTTGGTTTCTTTTGCACTTAAAACATAATCACGAACATTTTTATCTAATCCAGTGAAATCTTTGAGTTCAGGAACCCAATATGGATTTGGTAATAAACGCACATCAAAAACGGTTTCGATATCTTGCGGAACGGCCTTCTTGTAGCCAAAAGACATAAACATTACCGAGAATTTTTCACCATTGATGCCCATAATAGAGTTGTGAATCGTCTTTGCGAATTCATTCTTATCGAGTTTAGATGTATCGATGAAGTTAGTGAGGTTTTCACGGACTTTTTCAAGGAACATGTAGTCACGTTCGATCGCTTCATCAAGCGTGTAACCTTTGGCTTGAAGTGGGTGAAGTTTTCTTGAGAGGCGATAACGTTCATTTAAAGCATCTCTTGAGCAAGTAATTCCAACGAAATGAGTCTCGAAATCTTGGTAATTCTTGGATATGTCGTATACTTCGTTAGCAATTTCGAGTGAAACAGCGACTGCGACTTTTTTATAGTCACGATTAGTTGAAATAGTGTCAAAGAGGTTCTTTGCAATCGCTAATGGAATATTATCAATAACGTAATAACCAGCTTCTTCAAAAGTATAAAGAGCAGTTGACTTACCTGATCCACTAACACCAGTAATAATTACTAATTTCACCATAACTATTTCCTCGTTTTGATATATTGAAACGCAACTGTAGCGGCAATAGCGCCATCGCTAGCAGCAGTAACTAATTGACGTAACTTTTTATCAACTAAATCACCAGCAACATATAAACCATCAATATTAGTTTGTTGCGATGAATCAGCTTTAACATAAATACCTTTCATTTCTGGCTTTAAGTTATTCAAAATTTGACTTGTTGTTTTCTTGCCAACATATGGGAAAACGCCCATAACTGGTATTTCTTTACCTTTTATAGAAATTGATGTCACTCCAAAATGATCTCCATTAATTGAATCAACTTTTGTTGAATTATGAATTTCAACATTCTTTGCAGCTTTAATAGCAGCAACAAATTTATCTGATCCAACCAATTCTTTATCAGGATTAATTAAATATAATTTATTGACCAAATTCGCTAAATATAAGCTTTCCTCAAGAGCGATATCATTGTTGCCGATAACTGCAACATCCTGACCTTTAAAGAAGTTGCCATCACATGTTGCGCAATAAGATACACCTAAACCGGCAAATTTATCTTGCCCAGGAATGCTTTCCTCTACTTTAGAAACGCCAGTCGCAACAATAACAGCTTTACATTCATATGCATCAATATCGGTTTTAACTTCAAATCCGTCTTCTTCTTTGAGAATAGATTGAGCATTACCATAGGTAATATTAATTCCTAACGCTCTAACTTGTTCCATTAATTTGATAATTAATTCATTGCCTGAAATATTTGGATATGATGGATAATTCTCAATTGTTTTAAGTTGATTAAGTGTTCCGCCAGGAAGTGATCCTTCAATAATTATGAAATTAGCATTTGCGCGTTTAAGATAAATCGCAGATGTTAAACCAGCAATACCAGCGCCAATAATAACAATATCAGTCTTCTTCATTATCTTATTTCCTCCGCAAAAGTGCCAAAATCATCAATATTTATGTCGATTTTGATCTTCCCAGTAATTGGTCGAGGTGACCAAGTAATATATCCGAAATTCACACCAGCATTGCTTGCAGAAAGATAGTCTGTATAGCAATCACCAATGTAAATAACATCTTCTTTTTTATTAACTCCAAAGTGTTTCATAGCTTTATAGATGCCATCTGGAGCAGGTTTTAAATTGACAACATCATCAGCACATACGGAAAAGATATCAAATTTCTCTAAATCCAAGAGTTCATAAGTGTACTTTGTCGCATATCGATGTTTGTTCGTAATAATTGCGAATGGAATACCATTTTGATGGAGTTTTTCCATTAATTCGTATGCTTTTGGGAATAAACGAACATATTGATCGTAATACTTTCTAGAACGATTTCGATATTCTTCCATCATCAACTTTTGATCTTCGCCAGGGAATTCCTTACGAAGGGTCTCAGTAATCTGGGGACCAGAAAACTGTCTTATATACTCATCAGCCGGTTTAAAACCTGGTCGATACTTAGCATAAAGTTCATGAAAAGTTTCGATAAGCATTTGATCGCTATCGATAAGCGTGCCGTCTAAATCAAATAAATAAAGCTTATATTGCTTCATATTCCTTTACTTCTTTACCTTGTTTACGACGGACATATTCAAACACTCTTAAGCCAACCATGCCGATGATGCCAATTGCCACCATAACAAAGGCAGTAATCCAAGATTGTAAATATCCAAAGAATGCAGTGCTTTGAACGTTTAAAGTAAAACCAACTCGAAGTGGTTCTAAACAAACACGAACTAAGCCATACCATAACAAATACATGAAGGCTTGATCACCTTGTTTAAGATATTTCTTTAAGCCTCTTCCAATCGCATATCTTATGATGAAGAAACCACAGACATTAATAACGGACTCTATTAAAAATAGAGGAGTGTTTATTTTATCAGCTGAAGTGATATACATATTGTTGGCAATCATCTTTGGTAAGAACCACCACATATTTGGATCGGTTGCGTTACCAAAAACCTCTTGATTAAAGAAGTTACCCCAACGGCCAATAGCTTGAGCAATTAAGATACCCGGAATACAAACATCAACAAGCCAACGGATGTTCATATATTTTCTAAATTTAAGAGCAAATAAAATACCGGAAATAATACCTAAGATGGCACCGCCTTGAATAGCTAAACCACCCTCAGTTACATTGATAACTCTAACGAATGAATCCCAGAAATTATCATAGAAATATTTTGTTGGTTCAAGAACGCAAACATACCAAAGTCTTGCGCCAACTAAACCAAGTGGGAAAGCAACAAGGAACAACGTATCAATTAATCCATGTTTACCATATTTTGCATAAATAGCATGATCAACAATAAAGTAGGTAACCACCGCACCAGAAACGACAAGCAAACCATAGAAGGCAATAGTTAATCCGTAATCGCCTTTTAGTGGATAGCCTAAACCTTCTTTAAATGAGATGGCATTTGGAAGTGGATAAGAGATGAAATTAGCGATTGCATCGGTCCACATCCACATACCTGCAATAAATAATGGAATCGAACAAATCATGGCGATTTGCACGAATTTTCGTTGTTTAGCCTCTAAATCCTTGCGATAGAAGAAGATAACAAATGAAGCAATAAATAAGCTTAATGCAGCACCAGAAAATAACGAGCCAAGAATCTCGCATGTATAATCACCAGCATTGAAATTCCAGTTGTTAAAAACTGTCATTCCTAAGCAAACAAGAAGGAATCCAAGACCAGTTGCAACAATTGATCCAATGAAAATGTAAAGGTAATTCCCCTCTATTTTTAAAACTTGGCCACCTAAGGTAAGTGACTTACAAAACTTATGAAGATAAATTCCAAGAAGAGTAATTGAGCCAACAAAAATCAGAGCTCCAATAATTAATAACGCAATTCCCATATTATTTAGCTTTTGCAAGCACTCCTTTCAAATATTGACCAGTGTATGATTTAGGATTCTTTGCAACCTCTTCAGGTGTACCAGTAGCAACAATGGTTCCACCACCATTACCACCTTCAGGCCCTAAATCGATGATATAATCAGCAACTTTAATGACGTCGAGGTTATGTTCAATGATTAAAACAGTGTCTCCGTGAGCGACAATACGTTGCAAAATTTTAATTAATCTAGAAACATCATCTGTATGTAAACCAGTAGTTGGTTCGTCCAAAATAAACAATGTTTTGCCGGTTGGACGTTTTTGAAGTTCATCAGCGAGCTTAACTCTTTGAGCCTCACCACCAGATAATGTTGTAGCTTGTTGACCTAGTTTAATGTAACCTAAGCCAACATCATATAAGGTTTGAAGTTTGTGACGAATCTTTGGACGATTTTCAAAGAATTTTAAAGCGTCTTCAATGGTCATTTCTAAGACATCAAAAATATTTTTACCTCTAAAGGTAACTTCGAGGGTTTCTTCGTTATATCGTCGACCATGACATTCATCACATTTAACATAAACATCAGGTAAGAAATTCATTGGAATTCTGGTTACACCAGCACCTTGGCAGTTCTCACAGCGACCACCTGGAACGTTAAACGAGAAACGACCTTTATCATATCCGCGTGTCTTAGCATCGACTGTATCCGCAAATACGGCGCGGATGTCATCAAACACACCTACATATGTCGCAGGGTTGGATCGTGGGGTTCTACCAATTGGTTCTTGAGTAATATTGATGACTTTATCAATGTTTTCTAAACCAACGATATCTTTATATTTACCTGGAATAATGTCATCACTTTGATCAAGATAACGTTTTAAAGCAGGATAAATTGTTTGATTAACTAATGAAGATTTCCCTGAACCAGAAACACCGGTTACAGCAACAAATTTTCCTAAAGGAATTGAAACATTAATCTTTTTAAGATTATTACATTCTGCTCCTTCAATTTTTAAGAATTTACCGTTACCTTTATTGTGTTCTTTAGGTAGAGGAATAGACATCTCACCAGAAAGATATTTACCAGTGATTGATTTTGGTTCTTTTTCTAGATCACTAACTGAACCGGTCGCGACAATTTCGCCACCGTGCACGCCTGGGCCTGGACCAATATCGACTAAGAAATCAGCTTCGCGCATCATTTCTTCATCGTGCTCAACAACAATGAGGGTGTTTCCTAAGGAAACCATATCCTTCATTGTCTTAATTAACTTCGCGTTATCACGTTGATGAAGTCCAATAGATGGCTCATCAAGAACATAAAGAATGCCAGATAGGCGTGAACCAATCTGTGTAGCGAGTCTAATGCGTTGAGCCTCACCACCAGAAAGTGTCATCGCGGTACGAGATAAAGTTAAATAATTTAAGCCTACATTACGTAAGAATGAGACTCTTGCTTCAATTTCATTAAGAACTAAACGAGCAATTTCATAGTCAGTTTTTGAAAGTTTACCTGGCAAATCGTGGATATATTCGTATAATTCGTCGATTGAAAGGCAACAGACTTCATAAATGTTTAAACCACCAACTTTAACTGATAAAGCGGCTTCAGAAAGACGCGATCCATGACATGTTGAACATTCACGGTCACGCATATAGTATTCATAAAAACCTCTCATCATCTCAGATGAGGTGTCGTTATATAATCTTTCGATTCTTGTTTTGATACCTTCAATATAGCCATCACGATGCATTTGATTGCCATTTACTGAAGTAATGACATATTTAAATGGACGATCTGAGCCAATAAGTATAATTTCCTTCTCCTTTGGAGAAAGGTCCTTATATGGCTTATCCATATCGATTTTATATTGTTTACAAAGATATTCGAATTCTTGCCATTCGATATTCTTGCTACCAATGATATTTCGATACCAACGGATCGCTCCTTGATTGATTGACAGCTCTTCGTTTGGAATAAGAATGTTGATTGCGACTTCACGTTTCATTCCAACGCCTTTACAGTCTGGACAGCATCCTAGTGGAGCGTTAAATGAGAATAATCTTGGTTCTAATTTTGGAACTGAAAATCCACATTTAGGGCAGGAGTGATGTTGTGAGAATAATCTTTCGCCATTTTCAGTTAGGAAAACGCAATACCCTTTGGAGAAATCACAAGCAAGTTCAATGGCATCAACTACCCTACTACGAACATCTTTTTTAACAACAATACGGTCAATAACAATATCAACATCATGTCGCTTATTTTTCTCTAGATCAGGAACTTCACTAATACGCATGATTTCGCCGTCAACACGGACTCTCTCAAAGCCTTGAGAGAGAATCTTCGCTAAGATATCTTTTTGAGTGCCTTTTTCGTTATGGACAATTGGAGATAATATCTGAAGTTTTGTGCCTTCAGGATAATCCATTGCGATATCTGCCATTTTAGTGACAGAGAAAGAAATAATTGGCTCGTTATGATGTGGGCAATACGGCACGCCTACACGCGCGAAAAGAAGACGCAAATAATCATAAATCTCAGTCACGGTTCCAACGGTGGAACGTGGGTTATGAGATGTAGTTTTTTGATCGATAGAAATAGCGGGGGATAAACCATCAATTGAATCAACATCAGGTTTTTCCATACCACCTAAAAACTGTCTCGCATAAGAGGAAAGTGACTCAACAAAACGGCGTTGACCTTCATTAAAAATCGTGTCGAACGCGAGCGTGGTTTTTCCACTTCCTGAAAGGCCGGTGAAAACAGTTAAAGAATACTTAGGAATTTCTAAATCAATATTCTTCAAATTATTTTCTCTAGCACCTTTGATGCGAATCGTTTTGTTTTCCATAAGTGAGAGCATTTTAGCATATTTTCACAAAATAATATAATTATTTGCTAAACTATATGTATTCGGGGCGTGGCGTAGCTTGGTAGCGCGCTTCCTTGGGGTGGAAGAGGTCACGAGTTCAAATCTCGCCGCTCCGACCATTTAGAAAAAAACCATACACTTAAGTGTATGGCTTTCTTTTATTTTGGCTAGATTATAAACCGAATTTCTTGATACGTTCCCAACGTTCCTTGGCGCATCTTTCTGATTTTTGAAGGAGTTCTTCAGCATGTTCAGGATTGACCTTTGGAAGTTGTGAGAATCTGGTTTCGCCCATGACGAATTCACGGAACTTGCTGAAATCAGGTTCTTTGCAGTCGATTTGTAACGCTGGTTTACCTTGTTCAAGAAGTCTTGGATCATAACGGAAAGTGGTGAAATATCCGCTTTCTACCGCTGCTTTTTCAACTTTCATCGAGTTGGATAAGCCACCTTTAATACCATGGTTAGCACATGGTGCATAACAGATAATAAGGGATGGTCCATGATAGGATTCAGCTTCTTTCATTGCTTGAATTGCTTTCATTGGGTTTGCACCTAAAGCGATTTGAGCAACATAGACGTGACCATAAGTCATTGCCATTAAAGCAAGGTTCTTCTTTTCACCGGTTTTACCTGAAGCGGTAAACTTAGCGATAGAACCAGTTTGTGATGATTTAGAAGATTGTCCACCGGTATTGGAATAGACTTCAGTATCGAGAAGTAAGATGTTAACATCTTGGTCATTCGCGATAACGTGATCTAAACCACCGTAACCGATGTCATAGCCCCAACCATCGCCACCGATGATCCAAACGGATTTATCAAGTAAGTCTCTCTCATAAGTGAGGACGGCCTTAACTTCTTCATCTTTACTTGCCTTAACAAGTTTGACGAGGTTTGGAATAATCTTGCGCGCTTCATCTTTATTCTTAATGTTTTCAAGATAAGCTTTAATCGCTTCTTTAAGAGGTTGTTCAACTGAATCACGGCTTAAAGCTGGTTCAAGGATGGAGACAATTTGACCTAAACGATAATCAACAGTTGCTCTCATACCATAACCAAATTCAGCATTATCTTCGAATAAAGAGTTGGCCCAAGCAACACCTTCACCATTCTTATCAGTGCAGAATGGGGTAAGTGGAGTGGAACCAGAATAGATGGAAGAACATCCTGTTGCATTAGCAACAAGCATGTCTTTACCAAATAATTGTGAGGCTAAACGATAATATGGAGTTTCGCCACAACCAGCACAAGCGCCAGAGATTTCCATGTATGGCATTAAGAAGCCAACACCTTTAACGGTATTTGTTGGCATAAGGTTGCTCTTATATTCAACATTTTTAAAGAGATATTGAGCGCCTTCTTCTTGTGGGAATTGTTCTTTTGCTTCTGCCATAACGAGGGCTTTCTTACCGACCTTGTTCGCTGTACATTCAGCAACGCAAAGACCACAGCCAACACAGTTTTTAGGCGAGATTTGCAGGCGATATTTGTAATCTGCTAGGTTTGGACCGATCGCATTTGCGAGATCATTTTTAACGATTGCAGGTGCCTTTTCAACTTCATCCTTATTGAGTAAGAATGGACGGATTGTCGCATGTGGACAGACAAAGGCACATTGGTTACATTGAATACAATCAGCCTTGTTCCACACTGGGACTTTATCAGCAATTGAACGTTGTTCTTTGAAGGTGATGTCGTTCTTCATAGTTCCATCAAGAAGTTCAAATTCAGTGAATTTGGAAACTGGGAGAGTGTCACCATCAAGGGTACCCATAACGTTGACATATGAATCAAAGTATTCATCACCAGTGGTGGTTCTAACACGTTTGGTGTCTAACTTGATCCAATCTGGGTTAACTTTGACTTCGCGTAAACCTTCTGTACCGGCGTCGATAGCTTTCCAGTTAAGTTCAACGACGTCTTGACCTTTCTTGGCATAGCTCTTTTCCGCAAATTTCTTCATCCATTTGTTGGCTTCTTCATATGGCATAATGCCTGTATTTAAATAGAAGAAGGAAGCTTGGAGAATGGTATTTGTGTGACGGCCCATACCAATTTCAGTCGCAATCTTATTAGCGTCAATAACATAGAATTTCGCATGTTTTTCCGCTAATTGATGTTTCATACGATTTGGAAGTGACTTTTCAAGTTGAGCATCACTCATATCGGTATTTAGAAGGAATGTTCCACCTTCTTTTAAGTTCTTGATCATGTCAAATTTGAAGACATATGTATCCAAAGAACAGGAAATGAAGTCGGCATTTTCAACATAATATGTTGAATGAATAGGAGTTTTACCGAATCTTAAGTGAGAACGAGTAACGCCACCAGCTTTACGAGAGTCGTAAGCAAAGTATGCTTGAGCATATTGATGGGTTGCATCACCAATAATCTTAATTGATGATTTGTTAGCGGAAACTGTACCATCGCTACCTAAACCATAGAATAAGCAGGATGTGTAATCAGCTTTGACGTGGAAGTTTTCATCAACAGGAATTGAAAGATGAGTAACATCATCGTCAATGCCAACAGTGAAGTTGTGATGTGGTTTTCCTTCGAGGAAATCATACACAGCTTTGACGTGTTTTGGTTGAGTATCCTTTGAGGATAAACCATAACGACCACCATAAACTTCAATATCGCCACGACCGACTTGTTTTAAGGCAGCGACAACATCAAGATAAAGTGGTTCACCGGTTGCGCCTAATTCTTTAGTGCGGTCTAAAACTGCAATACGTTTTACACCAGCTGGAATGACGCTAGCTAAGTGTTTAGCGGAGAATGGTCTATAAAGATGGACTTTAACTAAACCAACTTTCTTGCCTTCTTTAGCAAGTTCGTCGATAACTTCAATCGCGGTTTCAGTGACTGAACCCATTGCAACAATGATGTTTTCAGCTTCTTTTGAACCATAATAAACGAATGGAGCGTAGTATCTACCAGTTAATCTGGTAGCTTCTTTTAAATATTTTTCAACGACAGCAACTACATCTTCGAAATGTTTGTTTTGAGCTTCACGAGCTTGAAAGTAGACGTCGTCGTTTTCAGCACCACCACGTGTGACTGGGTGAGTGTGTGGGTTTAAAGCGCGTGCTCTAAACTCTTCGACTTTGTCCATTGGTAAGAGTTTGCGATATTCTTCGCCATCAACAAACTCAACATTTTGGATTTCGTGTGATGTTCTGAAACCATCAAAGAAGTGCATCATTGGGGTGGAAGATTCAATTGCGATTAAATGTGCCATTGGCGCCAAGTCAGCAATTTCTTGGACAGAATGTGAGCATAACATTGTGACACCAGTTTGACGGCATGCGTAAATGTCTTGGTGATCACCAAAAATAGAAAGGGCTCTTGTTGCTAATGAACGTGCAGAAACATGTAAAACAGCTGGTAAAAGTTCACCACACCATTTATAGATGTTTGGAATCATTAACAAAAGACCTTGTGATGCTGTATAAGTTGTCGCTAAAGCGCCGGCTTGAAGGGCACCGTGAACAGTGCCTGAAGCACCAGCTTCAGATTGCATTTCAACAACTTTAACAGGGGTGCCGAAAAAGTTTTTCTTACCTTGTGAGGCATAAACATCAACTAATTCAGCCATTGGGGATGATGGTGTAATTGGATAAATACCGGCAACTTCAGTGAAGTAGTAGCTTCCGATAGCTGCAGCGGTGTTACCATCAACGGAAAGAAATGATTTTTTAATTTCCATGTTTAAACTCCTTTTGCGGATATAATTATACCGCGTGTGCGAAGAAAGAAAACAAAAAAATCGGATTTAACCGATTTTGTTGGAGATTTGCTAATGAAATTCTTATTTCTTTTTATTTTCTTTAAGAGCATCAAGTTCACTTTGAACGAGTTTCTTAAGAATTTTCAAATCGACTTCAGAAAGAGATGCGCTACGATCGACAAGACCGTTAATTGTCATCTTACGATATAAGAAATCAGCGACGGATTTATATCCGCTTAAATCGTTCTTATAAACTTTAACGACTTCTTTCTTAACGCTCTTTTTCTCTTCTTGGTCAATATAGTTACTAATAGCAGGGACAAGTTCATTTAAATCAAATGAAGGATCCATTGCTAACATAGGCTCAAAGAAAGAGAGATGTTCTGCAATAACTTCTGGGTAAATACCCATACGATGCGATAAATTATCGCAAGTTAAATATTTCTTTTTAGCACCTTCAATAGCGGATAAATATTTCTTTGCAGTGGTTTTATTCATACTAGTATTATAAACCCTTTAATCCTTATAATGGAAACTTTCTTTAACCTTTGATGAGTCAAACCATTTGTCGATACGAATATATTCGTCGAAATATGAGAGGGTTTCCTCATCTGGTTCTTCCCAATTTTCATACATTGATTTGATGACATTATCCGGGATGATTCTATTCTCATTTCGAAGCTTATTTGTCTCCAAAGTTTGCTTGAGATTTTTCTTTATTACAACGAGGATTTTCTTATCGAATCCAGTGACTGATTTTCCATAAAATATTCGATATTTGTTGATGATATTTGTAGAATCGGCGATAACTGTGACATCATCCCGAGCGTCTCGAAATTTCTCAATATCTTCTGAAAATCTTTTCCAAACTTCAGCTTCGTGTTCAAGGTTTTTGTAGGCTCCGCCAAGCTCTTTTCTTAATTGATCAGAAGAGACGATAAAAACATTCTTGTGAGTAAGACGATATTGTTCAGCCCAAGTCGATTTGCCTGAACCAGCAACAGCAGATAACAAAATGAATGTTTTCATATTTAAAATGATAATAAAAATAGATGTTTATTTCAATAAGAAATAAAAAACCACAACTTTGATGTGGTTCTTATTTTATCTTTCTTATGAATTTTTATAGCATAAGTGATGCTACTGTTCTCCCTAATGATTTGGCAATTTTCTGAAGAGTGGTCAAGGTTGGGTTTCCTTTTCCTTTTTCAATTTTTGAAATGTCGGCTTGCATAACTCCGCTAGCGTACGATAAATCTCTTTGACTCATCCCTTTTTCTTCCCTAGCTTCTGCAATTGCTTGGCCAACTATTAGTTTGATATTTGGATCAACTTTATCTATATGCTTTCCTTTTGCATAAATGCCTTCACTAGATAAATCTAATTCATCATTCCAACTAATACCATAACCAACTCCATCGATAGAAACCGAATCAAATAGCTTTCTATTTTCTAACTGTTTGAACACTGGGTATTTGTTAATCATTTCCTTAACATCAAAAGACACAACCTCGCCATCAGCAAATGTTGCGATAATAATCATATTGTCTTTTGGTTCGATTTTTGTAATAACTCTATGCATAAATTACTCCTTAAACTTCAATTCCTCAAAATCCTGATTCTTCCACATAGATAATAATCTTTTTCTATACTGATTAATAAATTCTTTGACTAGTCGTGTTGCATTTTTTGGTAAGTCCCCTCTAGTCATCTCACCAGTTGCGATATTGAAGAGGCCTTCAAACTCATTGTATTTAGCATGAATATGAGGTGGATTGTGTTCATCCTCAATGTAATATAATTTTACAATAATGTTATAAAAACGCGCGATCACTGGCATAGTACTGGCTCCTTCATCATTATTATAAATGATATGTTTTATCATATCAATAACTAATACAATTTTGTTTGACAAAATAAAAATCCAACATCTTGCGACATTGGATGATTATTAGTCAATGGTGCGCCATGTAGGATTCGAACTCACGACCCACTGATTAAGAGTCAGTTGCTCTACCAGCTGAGCTAATGGCGCATATTGCTTTAATAATATATTATACGGCCAGATAACTTTCAAGAATTATCGCACAGTAAAATCAATGATTGATTAAGCTAATTCTGGTTCGAATTTATATTTCTTGTTTAAAGCAATTAGTACTTCGTTCAAAACGAGCATAAATACTGTAGTGAGAAGACCGCCCATTGAAACGTCACTTAAAAAGTGAGCTCCAACAAGAATACGGGTGAATGAAATAAATAGCGCCCAAGCAACTCCACAATAGAATAATGGAAGTTGAAGTTTCTCATATTTCTTATCAACAAATGGAAGAATACAAACTCCAAGAGCAAACACTAGTGAAGCACCAGCGTGTCCAGATGGGAATGATTTAAATTCTTCGCCAGAAATATTGTAGGCGCTCATTAAATCTTTGTACTCTTTACAACGTTGCCACCAGTTATGGAAGCTAACAATATTAGATGAAGAATATGCTTCCACTAAACGATATCTTGGACGATGGAAGATTGCCTTGATCATTGTGACGCCTGGAACAAGAGCGAGGAATATACAAGCTGCTGCAACAGCTAACACAAGCCAAAGATATTTATTATTTGACTTTTTACTTAAGTAATAACCTAAATAACCACAGCCGCCAGCGATTGGTAAAGCAATTAAATAACCAACCCACTTAATGTTGATATATTGCCTAAATCCATTTTCACCAAAGAATTCGCGGCCACTAAAGTAAATTGCGCAACCAGTACATGCAATGGCGGCAACGAACAAAACAAATCGCCATGCCGTCTTATATTCTTTCTTCAAGCCAATGGCAAAGAAACCGCCACCTAGTACCGCTAAAATCATATAACCAGGAAGAGTTCCAATCGCGGACATTGTTAATCCGAATGTATTGTCTCTAGAGAAAAGCGCTTGTGAAAGACTTAGATCTACAAATGATCCAACAATAAAGCCAACCAAGAAGATTCCAAGGACAATATAGATATGTAATCTCATTTTCTTCATATGAAAAACCTGCCTTAACACTATATATTATATAGAAAATATATATCTTAGGTATCTTTTAATATTTTCATGATAGCGCTTACATTTTCCTTTGACATTATAAATAATGTATGGAAGAATATTGATAGATAAAGTATCAATTTGGGAGAAAAACTATCATTATGAGCTTAAAAGATATCAAAATGAAATACATTGTCGATGTAGCTGCTGATATGTTTTCAAAACACGGGGTTAGGGATGTTACTATCCACGATATAGCTAAGGAAGCCGGGATTGGTGAAGCAACAGTCTATCGTTACTTCCTTAAGAAAAAAAATATCGTTTTAGC
>OMVV01000019.1 GCA_900314585.1 uncultured Erysipelotrichaceae bacterium | reverse complement strand
TTAATTAAGCAGGATAACGGCATATATTGATTATACTTGTTAGATAAAAAGAAAATCTAACCAAGTACATGGCTAGATTACATTATTTGTTAAACAGATGTAAGTAATTATAGACATAAAAAAGCCCCTAGTAAACTAGAGGCTATATAAATTCGAAGGAAGAATTAAACTTCTTTTTCTTCTTTTTCTTTTGTCTTTTCAGCGTGCTTTAAGACTAAACCGAAGGAGACTAGAGTTGCCATCGAGAAAGCATAGGCTGGGATCGCTGTGCCAACATAGGCAGCAGAGTTAGAATTAGTTACGGCTGTAAAGTGATTATAAAGTTCATCGTAATATACAGCGAATGGATAATAAGGACTTTCCACATTTGTTAAGGCAGTTGAATCAGCGTTCAAAGCTTTGTCTAAACGTGATTTTGCCATTAGTTGAATTTGAACAGAGGCTTGATATTTCGCTCTTTCAAATTGTGAGATTGTGAAGAAAGTCAAGGCCAAAACAGCGCATCCACCAATAATGCCAACATAGGCTAGGGTTCGTTTTGTTTTCTTTGAAATCTTCATATGCCCTCCCTACTCTTTCTTTTCAGAAACTTCTTCAGGTTTTTCTTCGGATTTTTCTTCTGGCTTTTCTTCAGGCTTAGCTTCTTCAGGAGCAGATTCTTCTTTCTTCTCTTTCTCTTTTGCTTCAGCTTCGAGTTCAAGTTTAACTGCGTCTGGTCCATAAATTTCATCAACTAATAAGTTGCGTTCATTTTCTGGATCGAAGAAGTGCATCGCCTTACCTTCAAAGGTAATATTGATCTTTTGGCCCATGACCATCGATTCTCTTTCTTTTTCATCGAGATTGATGGTTGGGATTCTAACGACGAGTTGAGTGCCGTCTTCAGTTTGGACGTGAAGGTGATATTCACTACCCATCATTTCGTTAACTAAGATTTCAACTGGAATTGAATTCTTATCGCCCGCTTTCGCGAGTTGGACGTGTTCTGGACGGACACCAAGAATAACTTTTCTTGATTCGACACCACGATCTTTGAGGGCTTTGCCCTTGTCACCATCGACAACTAACTTGTAGCCGAATGGATTGACGAAGTATTTAGCACCTTCTTTAGAAAGATCGCAGTTGATGGTGTTCATCATTGGCGCACCAATAAATTGAGCGACGAAGAGGTTGGCTGGCATATCGAATAATTCGGATGGGGAACCAACTTGCATGATGTAGCCATCTTTTAAACAGACGATACGATCACCTAAAGTCATCGCTTCAGTTTGGTCGTGGGTAACGTAGATGAAGGTGGTATTGATTCTCTTTCTTAAGAGAATAATTTCCGCTCTCATTTGGTTACGGAGTTTCGCGTCAAGGTTAGATAAAGGTTCGTCCATTAAGAACACCTTACAATCTTTAACCATCGCTCGACCGATGGCGACACGTTGTCTTTGACCACCAGATAGAGCTTTTGGTTTACGAGTTAAATATTGAGTGATACCAAGCACTTTTGCCGCACTAGTAACACGTTCATAGATTTGGTCGTTAGTGTATCCTTTTTGCTTACGACCATTTTCGATTTCGTCTTCGAGTTTTTTAATCTTCGCTTTGAGTTTAGCTTCTTTAGATGAATCCGCTTTTGCTTGAGTTTCAAGAGCTTCGATTTGTTTCTTGTTAGCTTCTTTTTCAGCTTTGGTGAGTTCCATCACTCTTTCTTTCTTATCAAGGCGAAGTGGGAAGGCCATATTTTCATAAACAGTTAAATGTGGATAAAGAGCATAGTTTTGGAAAACCATGGAAATATGGCGATCTTTTGGTTGTAAGTCGTTAACGACTTCTCCATCGATTGAAATCGTACCGGCCGAGATTTCTTCTAGACCAGCGACCATTCTTAATGTGGTTGACTTACCACAACCTGAAGGTCCAACGAAAACAATAAATTCTTTGTCAGCAATCTCAAGATTGAATTTGTGAACAACCTCAACATTACCTGGATAAATTTTCTTTACATCTTTTAATACTACAGTAGCCATAAATTAGCCTCCTATCCTTTAACTGCACCACCAGTAACGCCTTCAACATAGTATTTTTGAAGGAACATGAATAACACCATTACTGGAATAGCGACCACGACACCACCGGCGCAGAAGTGGGTGAAGTGTAAACTCTTATTAGCAAGAGATAACCAGTCATTTAATCCGACCGCAACGTTACTACCTGCTGGATCATTCAAGGAAATAACACGAGCGAAGACGAAGTCACCCCATGGACCCATGAAGGAAGTTAAGACGGTATAAATTAAGATTGGTTTACAAAGTGGAATGATAACCTTGATGAAGATTTGCATTCTATTTGCACCATCGACAAGCGCAGCTTCATCGAGGGATTTTGGTAAGGTATCAAGGAAACCCTTGATAACGTAATAGCCCATACCTGAAGAAGCGACATAAACTAAGATTAAACCAGGAACCGCATTTGGACCGGTTAAGCCGATGGTAAATAAGACTTGGTATAAAACGATCATTGTTAAGAAGCCTGGGAACATGCCAAGGATTAACATGAGGTTCATAAGTGGCTTACGGAGTTTGAAACGGAATCTTGACAGTGTGTAAGCCATCATAAATTGCATGATTGTCTGAATAACGCAGACGAATAAGGCAATGATGAATGTATTGAAATACCACTGCAAGAAATTACAATCACTTGAGAAAAGGTAGATATAGTTATCAAATCCCCACTTCTCTGGGAAGACATAACTTGTAACACCAGTATTGCCTGTATCAAGTGACTTGATAAATAAGAGAATGAATGGAAGAATCCAGACAATTGAGATTAATCCAAGAGCGATATACGAAGCAGTATTGACAATTTTCTTCTTCTTCGACATCGACATTGAGTGTTTTTCTGCCATTATTGGAATTCCTCCTCATTTCTAGTTGATGGGATTAAGTTATAGACAACGAGCGATAAGACAGCGACAACGATGAAGACCATGATGCCAACAACCGCGGCTAACTTATAGTTTTGGTTATCAACCGCAAGGGAGAATAACCAGGTAATAAGTAAGTCGGTCTTACCAGCGCTACCATAATAATCCGGATCTTTTGGTCCACCACCAGTTAAAAGGTAAATAACGTTGAAGTTATTCATGTTACCAGTGAAACTGGTTAACAAATATGGACCGGTAATAAATAACATATATGGAAGGGTGATTTTTGAATATTGTTGCCAGGCTGTTGCACCATCGATATTGGCTGATTCATATAAGTCAGCTGGGATGTTCATCAAAATACCAGTAACAACAAGCATCAAGTATGGAACACCAATCCAAATGTTAATCATGATAACGGTTATACGTGCTTGGAATGCATCGTCCCAAGGGTTAAAGGAAAGTGTTCCACCACTGATGGCTTGGAATATACCATCGATGATGCCGCCTTGAGAGAAGATTTGCGACACGAATAAGATTGAAATGAATTGTGGGATTGCGATTGAGAAGACAAGGACAGTTCGCCACAACTTTTTAAGTTTGATGCCTTTCTTATTGATGAGCATCGCAACAAGCATACCTAAGAAGTAGTTTGTAAATGTTGCAAAGAAAGCCCAAATAAGAGTCCAAAGTAAGATTTGACCAAAGGTCATCGAGAAGCTTGCGCCATCTGAGTTGGTCCACTGGAAGAGCAAGGCGAAGTTATCAAAGCCTGCCCAACCAAATAGCTTACCTGGTGGCATGTGCGCCGCATCATATGATGTAAATGCGACCAAGATCATAAAGAAGATTGGTAAGACAGTGAAAATCAAAATACCAATTGTTGGTAACGCTAATAAGGTCTTATAGAAGTCTTTATCAACTAATGCTTTCACATCGTCTTTCGCACTTGTTAATTGTTTTTTAGCCTTAACATATTCTTCACCGATACGATTTTGCTTGATATTAAGATACCAAGTGTAAATTAAAGCAGCGATGAAGAAGAGTGATAAGACACCATAAAGAAGGATATTGAAGGAGTTTTCACCTGGAATAATCGTTCCATCAGCGGCGGTCGATTGTTCAACTTCACCAAGAATGTAAAGTCTCGACAAGTATTGACCTCCAAAGAAAATCATATAAAGGATGAAGACTACTTCAAAGGCGAGGAAGAGAATACCTCTAAGCCATTGACCTCGAGCAATCGAGCCAAAGCCCATGATAAAGTAAGATACTTTAGTCTTCCAATCGCCATGCCAGAAGGTTAAACCTAAGTCTTTAAAGAAATGGACGAAATTCCAAAAGAATTTCTTTAAACCTGCCCAGATCTTAAGACCAAGAGATTTAAACCAGCCTGGAATCGCTTTAAAGAAGGCGACGAATTTAATTCCAAAACGTTGGAACTTATTCAATTTTAGATATTCTAAATCGTTTAATTGAGCCATCGTATCACCTCCTTAATCTTGAAGTGCGAGAACGTCAGCAAGTGCGCTCTCATGTTTCTTAAGTAATGTTTCGATATCTGCACGAGTTGAATCTTTCTTCACTGCACCAGCAGTTGTAGCAACAGCAGAGAACCAACCACCTGGACATTGTCCTTGTGGTTTAGCATATTCATGTTGAGCAGCTAAAGCAGCTAAACCTGGGTGAGATTTAACACCTTCGGATTGGCTTGCCACCACATTGGTTGGACCCCAAGAGGCCACATCGAAACGTTGAGCTTGGGAAGATTCATTAACTAAGAATCTGGCAATCTTACGACAAACTGATGCTTTTTTAGCATCAACTTGAGGTTTGACTCCAAGAAGTTTATAACCATCAAAACTTGATAAGTGATATGAAGTTCCCTCAACGGTGAATGATGGAAGTTCAGCACATCCAAGTTTATCGCCAAGGAGCTTATAGGCCGCTTCGTAGTCCCAAATACCTGAGACAACTGCGCCAGCCTTATCACCAAGTTGTGAGGCTGATGAATCTTTAACGACTCCGTTTTCATCGTCGAGTTCTTTTAAACCCATTGCGGCGATGATACCTTGTTCGGAGTTGTAATTATCTTTGTATGAATCAAATTTTCCGGTTTCGGAATTGATTTGCCAGCTTGAATAGCAGCCAGTTCCCATGAAATAGGAAGCAGCATAGAAGCCATCGCCTCGAGCGGAGAAATATAATTTCTTACCCTTGGCTTTACAAGCTGCAATGATTTCAGTGATGTTCTTAGATTGTTCATCGCTAACGACATCCTTGTTGTAGTAAAGGAAGTAGCCGTTATCAGAAGTAATTGGGTAAGCATAAACTTCACCATTTACTTTGGCAGCGCTTATTGCATCAAGAGACATTTCACTTGTAAGTGCGTTAACGTATGCGCTTGGAAGTTTTGCTAAAGCACCAGAGACTTTAAGTCTTGATAACTGGTCTTGGGCAAAACAGAAGATATCCGCACCAGATTGAACGTCTTGCATCATTGATGCAGCGGCTACTGATTCAGAGGTAGCAACAACCTGAGCGTTAATTTTATATTTATCACCGTTATTAGCGATAAATTCACCGATTTGAGACTTGGTTAAGTCAACGATACGATCGTCAACCCAAATCTTAACATCGTATGTTCCAGCGTCGTCGATGTCTTCGACATCTTCATCGGCCGCACCTCCAACTAAGCCAGAGACAACATATTGATATGTAAAGTTGCAGCTAGCAAGAAGTAAGGCTGGGAGGAAGATTGTTGATTTAACTAATAATTTCTTAATCATCATTTCATTTTCCTCCTATTTTGCGACCCAGATGCCATAAAGATTTAAGACATTGGATTGTTTATAATCGGTTTCAAACTTCCAAATATGATCTTCATCAATTGATGACGGATATTCAGAATAGCCGATAAAGTGTGGATATAATGGATCTGGTGCATTAGCATCAGTTAGAACCGCTGGAACTGGACATTCACCAAGTGGTTCAAGCATGAACCATCTCATTGTATAAAGTGGTTCATCTGAGTGAGTGGCATCAAGATAGAAGTTAACAGTCATATCCTCGACCTTAAGTTCTACGAAGTCGCCAGGGAATGAATTCTTTGGAACGTATGTTTCACTGGCGGAACAAGATGCGAGCATTGGCACAAGGGCTAACGCGAGAAGTAATTTCTTTTTCATAATTACACACCCGCCTTTCTAGCGACATAGACACAATGGAATCGCTCTGGATTGAATTCATTGTCGTAATTTTGCCAAGAATATTCACCAAAATTGAACAATGGTTTATCATCATTAAGAGCAAGACCGCCCTTACCATATCCGATATAATCGGATGTACTACCTGGACAAGAATCGCCAACTGAGATGAAGATAATGGTATTATTCATTCTAATTGCAACATTGTTGGTGAGATCATCTCGATCGTGACGTGACCACCACAATGTATTCTCAGGATCGGTATTACCAATATCTGGGAAATAGGTTCCATAGTGTTCTTCATCGATGAATAAACCAACATCACCGATATCAGAAGAACCTGGACCAGTAGCTAACCATTTGCCACGTTTAAGATCAATCTTTGAGTGAAGTTTAATCAAATCTCTAAACGCGTCGCAATAATTTAGCACTGAGTTCTTGATTTCTGATTCAACACGATCGCCTCCATCTCTAACGCTAGACATCTTCACACTCTTCTTGTTATTCCATTTGAAAGCATTAATTTCAATTGGAGAGTTATAGGAGTTATGTGAAACATAATTTCCATATAAAGAGCCATAAGATGATTTATCAGTGATTTGATCAATCATGTTATCTGGGATGGTTTTGGTTCTAAGAATTTCTTCACCACCTTGAATAAAGGCAGCAGCATTAGAAGCCATAATCATCGTATGAGTTGCAAGTGATGCGCGGAGGATTGCTTCAACAATCTTTCCATCATCTGCATAATAATTTTCAGTTAATAAGGTTTGGAACATTTGATCAACGACGGTCCAGTTATCGTGACAGGAAGCGTAGTTAATGGTTTGTTCTGGGAAGATCGCCGTATGACGTCCATCAGTATTAACTCTGTCATAGTTAGATCCCCATAAACCAGCGATAATATTTTTGAATTGATCCCAATTGAACCCTTCACCGAAGTTACCATGTTGAATCCAACCTGAGTTTGGCGGATTATCATTTTTACCTCTTAAGGTATCACGGAATCCATCATTAAAGGCTCCAAGATAAATTTGATCGGTAATTGGTTTAACGTTACTGCCATCGGTGCGGTCAAAGTTGTTACATTCATTGTAAACTTGCCAACTCATCGCACCATAGTTATGCGGAGTAACACCATAGTAGTTGTTGTAAGCTTCACTACCTTCACCATGGTAGCCACCTGAAGTCCAACCTTCACCATAGATGTAAATGGTTGGATCAACTTTAAATAAAGCTTTCTTTGCTTCGATCATGGTTTGGAAGTCAATTAGACCCATCAAGTCAAAACGGAAACCTTTAATCTTGTAATCTTTTGCCCAGTGGACAAGGGAATCAACGATGAACTTTCTCATCATTGGTCTTTCAGTCGCAACTTCGTTGTGACAGCCGGAACCGTCGAATAATTCACCTTGTTTAGTGCCGTTATATTCTTCCATCGCATAACGGAAGTAATATCGTGGCATTAATTTATGAAAGGCAGATCCAGTTGCAGATGAAACGTGGTTATAAACAACGTCCATAATCGTACGAACTGGAATATCATCAGTTCCTGGGCGAACCGCTGCCATTTGTTGGACTAAATATCTAAACTCTCTTACGCGGGCATATCCATCGTGAGGATTAGAAGAATATGCACCTTCAGGAGCGTTGTAATTTAGTGGGTTGTAACCCCAGTTATATTTATAATCGTCAGCAACTTCATCATTATCGTAGTCGAACGATGGGAGAAGTTGAACTGCTCTAACACCTAAAGCTTTGAGGTGGTCGTATCCGGTCTTTTTCCAGAATTGATCACCGACTTCGCCTTTAAGTCTTGTACCCGGTTCAACGAAAGCAGAGAATGTACCTTTTTGACCTTTACCATTCCACGAACCACTTGGATCACCAGTGAAGTCTTGGACATGGACTTCATAGATCGTTAATTCTTGTGGAGTAGTAAGGTTATAAGCACCTTCATTCCAAATGGATGGGACATTGTCCCAACCGGCTGGTTTAGCTTTCACACCATTGATATCGTAAATAAGACCTCTAATACCATTTGCACCAGCACTGGTTGCGTATGGATCCATAACGACATTTGTGCCTAAGGAGTTATCAACTTGGAAGTTATAGTATTTGCCATCTAAGTTTCCTTCAATGGTTACTTCCCAAATACCACCAGTGGTATATTGCATGTGATAACCTTGGTATTTGTCATATGCTTTCTTGACATCTTCATCAGTTGAACCACAGTATTCACTTGAAGTATCCTTATCATAGATAAGAACATTCATATTTGCTGAAACTGGTGACCACACTCTAAAGGTTGTTTTCTCTGGAGTGTAAATCATACCAAGTTTCTTTTCAACATGTGGTGTCTCGTAGCAATCATGGAATTTCTTGGTATCGTAAAGATGATCGAATCCAACGCTGACAACTTTGTTTAATGATGCCATATCTGGATCTTTGTCAGTGGCAGGATCGTGTGATTCAAGCGAGTAGACAACGTTGATATGCGCGGCATATTTCAAAACGATGTTGAAGTCACCTGAGTTTTTACCCTCTTTGACTAAATACCATTTTTGAGCTTCTGCTCTTTTCTTTGGTTTTATTTTAAAGTAAGTTTGGTCATAAGCGTAAAGCTTCCAGTTGACTGTTTTTGTGTCACTGGTTAGCTTACATTCAATTGTCTTCCAATCTTCACCAACAAATGATGCTTGAGCAACGCCATGGACTTTGGTCTTAGCTTCGCTATCAAGAATAGCAATACCACCACCGGCAGCTGGCATCGTCCAAAGTTCACAGGTATTCTTATCATCGATTGATTGAGGATAATCCGCATAGCGGATGAACATATCATCAGATTGTCCTCCCCAGTTAAGATCGGATTCTGAATTCATCTTAAATTTGATGATGAAATAAAGACCTGAACGTTTAGCGAATTTCGAAAATTCTGGTGTCGAGAAATCAAGGGTGATAGTCATCATTGAACCATCATCATTGAGTGTCATGACATTGCCTGGATTATGACCTTCAGTTACTAGGTTATATTCCTTTCCATCAACTCCAGTTACCCAAAGATAGAAAGCACGATCAGCATTGCCTTTATCTTCGTTATAGTAATGGAGGATCATCTTATCGACAACAACACTTACATCTTCATCGTCATCATCATCCTCATCAGCATAATTTCTGATATCAGGGTGATAATAATCGACTTCATCTTCCTCATCGCCATAATATATGGCGGTGTCCACCTCTTTTGGCCGCGTTAGATCGGCAAAAGAAGGCAGTAAAGGAAGAATCAGGCCACCGACAAAGAAAGCAGGTAATAAAGTCGATAGAACTTTTTTAACTTTCTTCATAAGTCTGTCCTCACTCCTATAAAAGTTAATCGTTTAGTAACGGACACTTATATCCGCTATTAAACGTTTTCAGTTTGAAACACCAGTTTGGGTCTCCAACTGTGCCAGGATAGTTAATTCTGGCTTTGTCATCTAACATCAATAAATCTTGATATTGGAATATCGTCATCAAAGATGGTAGAGACAAAATGTATTTAAATACGGCTTCGAACAAATCTACATTCTCACCGAATTTAACCTTAAGATATTTGACATTTTCTTCTGGTAATGTCTTAAGCCAGCCCATAAGCGTTTGGTTATCATGGGTGCCAGGATAGACTAATTGTCTATTGGTGGACATCGCTTTTTGATCAAAGATTGTGAATTCAACGATGTACATTCCTGGTAAGTTATATCGATCGCGAAGCTCAAGGACTGATGGGAACAAATCACCTAAGTCTTCGGCGATCAATTTGATATCTGGATATTTTTTATATAGCGCATCAAAGAAATCATAGGCTGGACCTTGCTCCCATTTGCCGCGTCTTGCATTTGTGTCTTCGGCTGGAATGACACAATATGTGTCAAAAGCGCGGAAATGATCAAGACGAAGGATGTCACAAGTCTTCATGTATGATGCTAAACGTTCAATTAAGAAGTTATAGCCATCTTCTTTCATCTTTTTAAAATCATAGATTGGGGTGCCCCAAAGTTGACCATCATCGCTGAAGGCATCTGGTGGACAACCACTAACGACAGTTGGGTTAAACTTTTCATCCATTAAAAATTGAGCCTTGTTCATCAGGCAATCGACTGAATCGATGCCAACATAGAATGGGCAATCAGCAATAATTGTGATGCCCGCTTTCTTCGCGAATTTACGAACTTTGTTCCATTGCCTAAACGCGATGAATTGCTTAAAGCAAGTGTATTCGTAATCTTCTTTAAAGGCTTTTGGAACGCGTTTTGAAGCGAAAAGATTGATATCTTTCTTCTTCCAAGTATTCCAACATTGATAGTTATATTGCTTTCTTAAAGCAGTAAATAAAGCGTAGCTAAGAAGCCATGGGTTATCCTTTTTAAATTTGTTATAGCCTCTAAATGGCTTTTTGATGAATTCTTTAAATGCTTTAGAAAGATATTCTTCTTTGAAGTTTAAGACATCTTGATAATCGATCTTGTCAGTCTTTGGATTATGAAGTGGAACTTCTTTAAGGAGTCCATCTTTAACAAGTTCATCTAAAGCGATGTATCTTTCTTCTAAAGCAAAGGAGCATGTCGACATATATGGAGAATTTCCTGGGCCGAGAGGATTAAGTGGAAGGACTTGCCAATACTTAAAACCATTATTAGATAAATATCTAATAAATCTAAGGGATGAACGGCCAAAATCTCCCACGCCATGATGGCCTGGAAGAGAGGCTACAGGAAATAATACACCGACGTTATCTTTCATTATTTTAAGCCCATGTAAATTGAGTTATTGTTCCAAGCGATTTTGATATAAATATCACAAGCCTCGAAATCTTTTTTGACGTTGTAGTAACTGTTATCAATGATTTCAAGATATTCGCTTGGGTTACCACCTAAGGACGAATCTTCGATTGGTTCAGCCCAACCAGCGTTATTTCCAAAGTCCCAAAGGACGAAATGTTCACCAGCTTTAAAGGCCATATCTTCAATTTTGAATTGAGGACGACCACTTGGATCATTTCCATCAGATTTTCCTTTATAAGGAACATTTTGGACAGTTTTATCACCGATTACACGTGAATCGAATAAGAAACCATAGATGTTAACAACACTTTCAATAGCATCACCGTTGCCATCAACATAGACAGCGACTAAAACGGCTTCGCTATTTGGAACTGAAGTAACAATTTCAGTTGTTTCACGGTTAATCCAATATTCAAAGGTTGCGCCATCAATTGATGAAGAGACGCGGTCCTTACCTGGAAGAGCGGAGCCGACAACGAAATCGCCTTCAACAGCATTTTCTAAGAATTTTCCTTCAATGTTAGCGCCGGCTTTTTCATCAAATAAGCCATGTGGGCCTAAGACAAGATAAAGGTGGGCTGTAGCTTCAGTGCCACCACCGCCTTCGCCTCCAGAACCTGGGTCACTTGGATTAGATGTTTGTCCAGAGGTCGTTTCTCCTTTTGGAGAACCATCTTTGTTACGACCGTTATATTTAACACAACCAGCAAGAGTAACGGCAGCTAATGGAAGGATGATTGAGAGTAATAATGATTTTTTCATTGTCTTTTCCTCCTTAATTAGCCTGGAAGGCGGAAACACCATAAGGTGAACCGCCAATATTGGCATGTTTTTCAGCTGGTGCATCTAGCGCAAGCACGTTGGTGACAGATGCGCCTAAAATGGATTCTGGATCCATATCGTAGTTATCGCTAGTTAGACCAGTGTTAATGTAGATAACAAGTGGTTTACCTGCCATTGGGTTCTTAGAACGAACGACAATAACTAAGACATTCTTTGAAGAATACTCGTGGTATGTAATATAGTGACCACTTGGATATAAGCCTTTAAGTTTTGTTAAAGCTTGATAATACTTATACATCGAACCATTGGTAGCTTTTTGATCTTCGTAGGTTGGAAGAGTCTTGTTATAACCATCGAGTTCGAATAAGTATTGACCAGACTTGTAATTTGGACGGATAGCGGTGTCTTTCCATAGGAATGGTTGACGATACCAAATATCAATATTGTTTTCATATGTGTATTTGGCTTCGTGCTCATCCGTATTGGATGACATACCGAGTTCATCACCATAATAAATCCAGGAGATACCTTGGCTTAGCAGAGTTACAGCAGCATGGACTTTCGCACGACCGATTTGTTCGTCTGTACCAGTAATCTTTGGATTTGGAGTTGTGCTTGTATCTGTACTAGCGATCAAGTTAACTTGGTTAATTGCTCTCATAACGTCGTGGTTAGAGGTGAATGGACCATCGATGAAGTCTCCACGACGGCCACCAGGAACTGACATTCCCTTTCCATCTAACTCGACATCATCTTTGCTAGCATAAACGTCATAAGATTCGCCAGGTTGTTTTGTATTAAATAACTTCGCATCGCCTTTTGCATATAAGTATGAAGGGATGTGATAGTAATGTGAGAATGAGAATTGAGAATCAAGCGCTTGATAATATGGCGCAGTTTGTTTGCCCCATCCATCGAAGTTTTCACCAACTAAGAAGCAATTTGGATAGGAAGATTTTAATTCATGAGCAAATTCTTTCCACCACATCACGTTCTTGGAGATGTTGCTTGAATAGTCATAAGCTTTAGTAACTTCACGACCTTTTTCAGTATCGTAGGAAGTTTTAGTACCGGTGTCTTTTAAGACAATATCACCTTCATCGTAACATTCGTCACGCATGAAGATGTGTTTGACTGCGTCAAGACGGAAACCATCAAGGCCAAATGACATCCAGTATTTAGCCATATCGATGACAAGTTTACGAGTTGCGGATGATAAGTAGTTGATTTCAGGCATACCGGAACCGAACTTACCGTAGTAATAATAATGGGATTCGCCATCACGATACCAAGATGGGCTATCGCTTTCAGCGTCTTCTTTAACGGTAATCTTTTTATATTCATTACCATCCCACTTTTCAATTAAACGATCTTCGTATTTCCATGTATAAACATCACGCCAAGTAATACCATCATCGGTGGAACCCCATTGGGAATTGATGAACCATTTATTTGATTTTGAAGTGTGATTCAAAACTAAGTCCATCAATACTTTGATTCCTTTAGCGTGAGCTTTGTAAATGAGCTCTTGATAATCGGAAATGGTGCCGAATTTCTTATCGACAGCGTAGTAATCAGAAATATCATATCCATGATATGAATCGGATTGTTGAATTGGGGTAAGCCATAAGACATTAACATTCAAGTCATCGAAGAAACCTTCGTCTAAGGCTTGAATGATGCCTCTAAGATCGCCTTTACCGTCGCTATTTGAATCGCGGAAGGAAGCGACAAAGATTTGATAGCCAACACCTAAGTTTTTAAATGTTTCAGAAGTGGTTGTTCTTTCGAGGGAATATGAATAAGGTTGTACATCTGAAGTATATTTACCAGTCGTATCTTCATCGATTGGATTAACTTTAGCTTGTGGAACACCTTCTTTTGCGAAGAATGTGTAATCGGATAACGCACCAGAAGCAACGAAGATATGAATGGCTTTACCGCCATTAACATCACGCCAATTGGTTGAGCCATCTTCGATGCCAGCGACATATGTTTCACGACCGCCATCAGAGACCCAGTTAGTTAAACCAGACATCGAGTCTTGTTGAGGAAGAAGGAAACCAAGTTCAGTTGCTCCTTGATATGTGACTGACGTGCCAGTCTTACCGCCTTTAAGAGATGTTGATGCATAATCAACGTCAATGATAACACCGTAGTTATCGATGAAAGTGCCAGTTCCTTCCATACCCACGTCCGCGTACGTCATAAACGATGTAGACATTGGTTGAAGGGTGAGCTTATCAGAAACTTGTGGGTTAGCTGAAAAACCCCAAAGAGCACCTTCTAAATCTTGTGGATCGTGTTGCCACATCCAAAGGCAATAATTTTCATAACCTTTCTTATCACCACGATTGTAGTGAAAATATAAATGCCCCGGCTTAGACCAAGAGTTAGCCCAATCATCATATTCATCAGTATTGATATCGATGACTTCGCCTTCTCCGCCTTCACCTGGGGCATCTCCTCCACCACTACAAGCGATTAGCAAAAATGGTAGAGCGAGTAGAGTAAGTGTTTTCTTATTCATATTTCAACCCTCAATTTAATATTATTTTACTAAAAGTAATTTCGCTTGTTAACGATTTTTATGCGCATATGTAAGCGCTTAACACATATATAATAATATTATTATATAAATTAAATAAAATTGTTTATTTATTTTATAAATTAGGGAAGATTTCGAAGAATCTTTCAAGCTTAGTTTTTGTTTCAAGTTTGTTCACTTCAAAAGCTTCTTTGATCGCTTCTTCAATTGGTAAAGAATGAAGCGTTTGATAGTTATCAACTAAGAATTTTGGAGGAACTTTTTCATATAGCGTAGAGCTTGAAACACCATGAAGATATGCTGCGGAGCGATAAAAATATCCTAGAAAATGCATGATAGGAAAAGGAAGTAATTGTCCACGTTTGGATTTGATTCGATTTTTAATAACTTCATATATTTCAACTTCAGTTATCCCTGCGTAATCAAGATTAAGTTCATCAAGTTGTCTTGCCTCGTAGGAAAGTAAAAATGATTTGATGAAAAAGAAAGAGGGAAGATCGTCTTCGACGCTTCTTTCAAAGATTCTCGCTTGAGAGGTCGCTAAAGAATGACCGATCTCATCCATTTTTCTTAAATAATTCATCGAAATATTTTCCTTTGCGACGATATTGATTGATTACAAGATTAACCTTGCTTTTACTTTGTAAAGAAAGTTCTCTTTTCTTTTTTAGGAACTCTTTCTTCTCATCTTCGCATAAATATAAGCGATCGATAAACTGGATTGAGTCACAAGCCTTTTTGCTTTTTAAGACAACTTGAAGTCCAAGATTGTTCGCACTAAGTGCATGTAAACATTGCTCATCGCTAATAAGGTTTAAAGAAAATGAATTAAGGGTGTCGTACATATTATTATCCGCGATTGGAGCGATGATAACATCGCATTTATTGATTTTATCAATAATATCATTAACTTCTTTGCTTGGTGTGAACTTATTGAAAGCACCTCTAAAATATAAAATCGCATACATCCATTCACGTGAAACATCAAACTTAAGAACTTTGAAATCATCGTTCGTTTCTAGATAGAAACAATAGCAAGATCCATTTTCACGATCCGCAACCCAACTAGCAGAAGAATCATATGATTCACTTAGATAGAAACCTGCTCCAAAATCTTTAAATCCATTTAAATGATTGTGGTCAATATCTCCCTCAATGGTTGATTTCGCTCCATGGAAAAGAAGCATTCTGCTATTTTTGTTATCTTCATAAAGCATAGCTTTCGCAGCATTAATATTGAAATCATTATTAAAGGCAAATGAAAACACTCTTTCTAAAGCACTCTTATGAGGCAAAATTTCTCCCACTTCATAACGAATGATATTAGAGCGTGATAATCCAAGTTGATCAGCAAATTCCTGTTGAGTCAACTCAAATACTTGTCTAATCGTTTTGACATCTTTAGCAAAATTATAGCTTTTCATATTTTGATTGTAGCAAATGCGACATTCAAATTGCAAGATTAAGCTTTCCTTATTTTTATTTCTAAGAAATACTTTATTACAAAAAGTTTAAATATTGTTTCATTATAACTCGATTAACAAGCATTTTTGGAACGTATTTGAAACGTAAAATTTTTCGTTGCATTTGCGTTTGGAACGTATTTTTTTTCGTTGCATTTGCGTTCCACCTAATTTTAATGAATCAATAAAAGTGACGGCCACAACAGCCGCCACTATCGATTAATTAATAGCTTTTTAGGTATTTGGGAAACGACCATTAACGTAGTAGTTCCCTGGTTCGCCAAAGACAATTAAGTCTTGAGTGTCGCCTCCACCATAATCCTTTTGAGCCTGATTCCAAATGCCACTATCTGGATAACCGTTATAAACGGCAGTCGGATCGCATCTAAAGACTTGGCAACGATCAATGCCGACGTAGACATCGTGAGCAAGTTGAATCTCATTATCATTGAGTTTAGTGATTTCGCTATAAGGGATGAATTCGAGATAACCGATGTTATCTGAAGAATTCCAGACCCAAATATAGAATCTAGCGCGAACTTCATCACCTTGAGGTGGAACTGGTTCTGGATCATCGTACCATTCTCCTAATGTCCCACTTGCACTATCGACATAGATATTAATTGTTTTGCTTTGTGCGACGGTAACATTAAAGGTGTTTTCAACGTAATTTTCACCTTCGTAATAATATCTAGCAGTAATGGTTTTGACTGTACCAACAGCATCACCGAAAGTCTTAGTGTTGAAATTGAATTCAACTGCATCGACATAGAAGTGAGCGTCTTCAATCGACACGTTATGATCGAAATAATCACTATCATAATATGTCATTGAAAGGAGCGAAGCTTTTAAGCTTTGATCTTTCACCACATAATTAAGACCATATGAGACTTGAAGTGAATCTGCTGGAGCGACAATTTTGTTTATGTAGACAGATATAGTGTTAATATCGGAAGAAACTTGTTTGAAACGAATACGGTATTTTGCCGATTCCTTACAAACGATATTACCATCTCCATCGCCTTCAAATGATGAATATGCACCAGCATCTTCAAGCTTATCAAACCCGGCAACATATGGATTATCATACCTTTCACTATAAATCTTAAATGATTGTCCAGCGGTCAAATCTTTGATAATGGTATATTGTTCCAATAGACCAGGATCTGGTTCAGAAACCATCTTGTTTTCGTTTGTCTTACTCCATTCACCACCTAAACCAACAAGATAATAAGCATCATCATAGGTCGCAAAGGCTTTATAGCCATTAATTCCATAGAATTTAAGATAAATGTCACAACCATCGAATGAATATCTAAATTTAGCGCCAGAATCGTATTTTAAGTTGCCTGTTAAATCGGTAATATCACGGTCAACACCATTTGTTCTAAACACGACAGATTGGTTTTGAACAGCATCAACTGTGATTTTGAATTGTTGCACCATTTCGGTATCCTCGAATGGTCCTGGCATTTCGCTCATTGCAAGAGGTGTGCCATCGTCGATAATTATTTCGGCGCTATGAACAATGTTAGTCTCAAAGTAGATTTTGTCGTAGCCAGGACATAGTTTCATATAAGCAACGACATAGAAATCTTGTTGAGCAACGAATGAATTATCATTTCTAATGATATACTCATCGAAACCTGTATTTTCAAGAGCAGGCATGAATCGTACTTCGTCGTAATTATCAAAGGCAGTAAATTCTTGATTTGCACTGAAGTGAAGCACTGGACTCTTGTATTGTTTATAGTCACGATCCTCATAGTCATCGTGATAAATACCCGTATATTGGAACAATGTCACAACTTCACTATCATCTTTAATACCAAATCCATGTGGATTTCTGACAGGGAGATTGAATATTGTTTCATATGTCGAATATGTGACTCTTATTTCATAATTTCCAGAATTTGGGAAAACCGTAGAGAAATTAATTTCATCGCTACCAAGGTAGTAATGTGTTCCAGCATCATTCTTGATGGGGGTTGATGTGTGGTTTGTGTAATAAGTAACACTTAAACTATCGGCATTAATAGGGTTACCGGTAGTAATTTCACCATCATATAAAGCAGCAATATATGTTGGATATGCAACCCAAACCTTTATTTCGGTTTCATATTCTTGGACAAAGAACTCGTATGAACCCGTTACATTGACACGGATATTGTTATTATCGCCAGTATCTTCTAATGCATACTCACGACATCCGGTATCAATGTTGCTATAACCAACCCACGCCTCATCGGTGGTACGTTGAAATTTCATTAAATCGCCTTTAGTTAAATTGCGTTCAATATAATATTGGGCAATACATCCTTCAGGCTTTCCGTCTGGATGTAATTCTAATTGATCAGCATCACTCCAACTATTAAATGATCCTTTTAAGAACCAGCCTTGTGCAGGCTCGTAACCACTTATATAGAAAGAGTATGAATATACTTCTAATTCATCGACGTACGCTTTGAAATAGATACTCGAATCAGCGTCGTTATGAATTTTGTATGCTCCAAGAGCATCACCGATAACGTTATGTACTCCGCTATCTTTATAAGCAGGACAGTTAGCGCCATCGAGTTTAAAGGAGATAGGTGAATTCTTAACTACGTTAATTTGTTTGGTGAATTGATAAGCACCACCTTCACCTTCAGGAATATCCCTCATTGGTTCCATCGCAATGTCTTCACCACCTAAGTTGATAGAAACAGTGTGTTGTAATGCTGGATGATGATCAGTTACACTAACCGTGCATGTTGCCTTTTTAGTGGCATCAAAGAATGATGTTGCTGTAATAACAGCAGTTCCAACACTATATGCTGTAACAGTGCCATCTGGAGATACATCAGCAACAGCTGGCTTATCACTAGCAAATGAAACACCATCATAGGCGTTGCCTAAAGTGACAACTGTAGCGTTCAAATGGTAGGATTTGCTATTGAATGCATCGAGGGTTATCGCATCTTTATCTAAAGATACAGTAACAACCTGTGGATCAATAACGCTTGATGAAGATTTTGATGGTTCACTTGTCGTACCACTAGTAGTTCCACTAGTACCAGAACCACCAGAAGTAGATGAACCTCCGCCATCATTACAACCAGCCAAAGCTAAAACAAATGCTAATGGCAGAATCAATAAGGATTTTTTCATAAACTATCTCCTTTTTATAAAACAACGTAAAAGGTGAGCTTAAGCCCACCTTAATTTAATTAGTTATGTTTTCTTTTCTTGAGAACAAGAAGGACAGCAATTGATGAGATTGATGTAACCGCAATCACACTGATAATAGCGATTAACGCAGTGTTATCAACACCACTGTTATTATCAAAGATTGAAGAAACTCCTAATGATACTGTCTTAGGTACAACCTTACCAGCATCAACTCTACCAAGGAAATCGGTATATGGGGCAACGCCATATCTTTCGATAATGTAGTCATATCGTTGAACTGCTCTTTCAACAAAGCCAGTGAGTTCAATCTTATGATCAACGTGTTCTTGACCTTGAATAATTGCTTTAGCTTCTTCGCTTAAACCAGCAAAGGCTGTGCCAGCAGAGCTCCAACCAGATTTTGAAGCAGTGCAATCAGCTCCTAAGAATGATTGAGCCCATTCATCAGCTTGAGCAATCGCTACAGAGGTAATATAAGTGCTGTGTGTATAGCTATCGAAGTAGAAAGCGTATGTTCCGGCAGCCTTAGCTTTAATATTACCGCTTTCAGCGATTTCGAAGCTAGATTCTAAACTTTTGTGAGTTGAATAATCGGCATAATAGTCACCGTCAGCATATGGAGCGACTTGAATTTTAAATTCAGTATCCTTGGCTAATGTAACGGAAGATGAATAATATTCAGCATCGCTTGCGCCATTGAGTTTAACAGAATTTAAATAAACAATATCTGCCCATGGAGATCCGCCAATTACTTTTGGGAATCCACCATAGAATGTGTTTTTGTGTTCAATTTCATCATAATAACCGATTCTAACAGCTTCGCTGAATGAACCATCGATTGTTTGTCCCCAGACAGAACCATCTGTTGGCCACTTTTCATCATCCCATGATGCTTTGGCATATGCCGAATCATATCTAACAACAAGTAATTCTTTTGGTTCAAATCCAAGATTATATGGAACTTCGACTAAACGAACTTCCTGGGCTGTTCCAGTAACATATGAAGACCAGCCACCAACTTCAGTTGAATAAGTTTCTTTATCCATGAAATAGATGGCATAGTTTGCGCTGGCTTCAGACCAAGATGTTTCTCTTAAGTCAACATGTACTGTGCCAGACCAGCTTCCACTTGTATATTTAGCATAAATGTTAGTATTCGCATTGATGGTTGAAGCAGCATATTTGACTGAACAAGCAGCATCTGTGTACCAACCGCCGAAGGAATAGCCTTCTTTATAAATTCCAGCAGGAACAGGATAAGTGGCTCCTTCGTTTACCTTGTCAGTAGCAACTAACACTGGGGATCCACCATTAACAACTTCATATTTTTTAACATCAAGTAAGTTGGTGTCTGGGTTATATGTGGTCCAACCACTGTCATGAACATATACTTTTCCGTTGTAATCGGTAGCAGGCGTCCAAGAAGAAATGGCTACATCTTGACCTACCCAAGCTTCACCATTGTAAAGCTGAAATTGCATTACGCCAACACCATCATAGGCATCGGTGTAAGTATATTTGTAAAGAGGATTGCCGCCTTGTGTCTTATCGTCATCTCTAACCATATTATATTGATGCCAATCATCACCGTCGCCTTTGAGATTTACGTTGAGTTTAAGTGCGTATGAACCAATATAAGAAGATGGTGCAGAATAATACACTGTGGTAGTTGTAGCAGCACCAACTTCTTCAGCCTTCTTTGATACGACGCCAGCAAATACACCTGCACCCATAGCAAAAGTAAGGCCCAATAAAGCAAAAATATTTCTTGCTTTCATATTTTATCCTTTCCGGATGTTTCAGACGAATACATCCATATGTTAACTATATTGTGTCACAATATTGTTTTCACGTGAATAAAAAATAACTTTTGTGAGTGTATGTGCGTTTGTAAGATAGTCTACTATCTTGATCAAAAGAAAAAGGGGCTGTTCGAAAACCTAAAAGGTGAGTAGGGCCCCTTTTATAGTGGTTTGTTGTAGAAAATATCTATCATTGCCTGATTGATTTTGTTTCCT
>OMVV01000018.1 GCA_900314585.1 uncultured Erysipelotrichaceae bacterium | reverse complement strand
ATAAATCAATTTCTTTTTCTATTCGTATTGCTTCAACTGAGCTAAGAATATCTGACCATGACAAGTTCATGGAAAAAGAAGCAAGAAAGATTATCTTTGATGCATTAGATGCTCATAAATCGATCGTAATTGCGGGTCCAACTGGAAGCGGAAAAACCGAGTTTCAAAAGTATCTTATTTCCAAACTCGAAGACAATTCACGCATCATCATTATCGACAATATTCAAGAGCTTGATTATGTTCGTTTCAACGAGAATCTTGATATCACCAGTTGGCAAATATCCCCGACAATTCTCGAAGGAAATGCTCAATCTTTAATTAGAAATGCCTTGCGAAATAACCCTGATTGGTTAGTGGTGGCGGAGTCTCGTGGCAAGGAAATGGCAGACGCTCTTAACGCGGTTATGACTGGTCATCCAATCATCACAACTTTGCACGCTGAAAGTATCGAGTTAATTCCGCGCCGAATGATGCGAATGGTGCAAATGAATAACTATGATGAGCCAAGTCAGGATATTCTTTCTGATATCTACACTCATATTCCGGTGTTCGTTCATCTTGGTCGAGAAATTAAAAAGAATAAGCACGTTGTTCGTTATGTCGATTCAATCGCCATCTCTAATGGAGTGGACGCATTAAATATTGTTTACAAAAGGAAGTCAAATCATGAAGAAAGTTGATCTTATCTATATCATCGGTTCACTTTTAATCGCCTTCACTGGTTATTTAACAACTAGCATCATCTATATCGCGATTGGAATTTTTGTTATCTACGTTCTTTATTATTTCGTCTTAATTCGAAAACGAATAAAAAAATATTTCAAACGCATTGAAGTGTGTCATAGCTGTTATCACTTTGTAAATTCATTCATCATCACGATGTCAGTTAAAGAATCATATGAAGAAGCTTATCAAAATGGTTTGAGGCTCGCTCCAAAGTCTTTACTAAGTGAAACAAGTGAAATTGAGAACATGACAATCTTAGAAAGAATCTCCTTTTTAAGAAGCTATTTTAACTTAGCCATCTATAAGATGTTTCTAAACATTATTGCTTTATATCAAGATCAAGGTGGAAGCATCTTAAAGATGTCTGATTCACTTCTTAGAGAATGCACAAGAGTTGAAAAATCAATCAAGGAATCATCGTCAATTTCAAATCGTCACCTAGCGGAGTTTGGAGTGCTTTGGATTCTGTCATTCTTTATCCTTGTCTTTCTTCGCTTCGCTTTAAGGCAGTTTTATCAACAAATGATTTCATCAGTTAGCGTCATTGTCTTTATCGCCGGTTTCTATTTGATCTTCCTAATTTCGCTTCACTTATTTTTACTTCGCTACACATTAATGCCAGTTAAGGAGGATGTTATCGATGTCTAGACTTAAAGATAGATTAATTAATCTAAACATATCTTTTAACAAAGAAATTATTCGCTTTGTCATCATCACAGTGTTATTAACTATTGGTTTTACTGTCGGAGCAATCCTCAGTCAGTTTTATCCCTTATTTATCATTTATGCGATTGTGATGGTGGTGTTCTCTTACTTCTATTTCTCTCGATATAAATCAATGGAAAGAAAACAAAACGATAAGGACGTCATTGAGTTCGTTAACCTATTCGCCTTCTTTAGGATTTATCTTAAAAATGGTTTTGGAGTGTATTCTTCTTTAAAAGAGGTCACGAACTTTGCGTCTTCATCACTTCGAGAAAAGCTAATTCAGCTAACAACTGAGATTGATGAAGATAAGACGATCGCTCCATTTATTCATTTTGCCCGTCATTTCTCGGATTTATTAATTGAGGAGATGATGGTCTCAATCTATCAAATGGTGGATGATGGCACTGATTCAAATCACCTAATTCAATTTGAACTTATCTATGATAAATTTTCTGAACTTCAATATGACGCTCAACTTAAAAACAAAGATCGAGGTCTATCTAATATAACGACTTCCGCTTTAGTTGGTTCAGCGTATTTAATCATCACAATTACTTTGGGTGTATTCACCCTGATTGGAGAAATGCTAAATGGGATATAAAATCGGTTTTTTACTCTCGCTGCTATTTATTGCTCAACTATTTGTCTTTAGTGGCGATTTAATCACAATTCAAGTTATTTACACTAATCTCGACGCTGTTAGTGTGACAGCAGGGAATCTAATTTCATCACGAGGTGGGCTAGATGATGAGATTATCAACCTTGTTTATGAACAAAGTGGCGGAAACATAGAGGCAATCGGAGATGAGACGCCTATGTTTGGATCGGTTTATCGATATAGGATTAGCCGCGAATTTACCCCTTGGGTTTTATCTAAGGACCCCATTGAGGTGGCCGTCTCTCGCAGCGTTGTTATTGGATATTATGCTTAGATAGAAAGGAGAAATTATGTCAGAAATTAAAGGCCAATTATTAGGCATCATCTTAGCCATTGCCGTATTTTCAATTGTCATCGTCGTTATCACCGGTGCTTTCCAAGGTGTCGCCGAAACTCTTGATCAACGAATGAATGATATTGCCTATACAGGCACAAGCAAACCATCATACCGTGCAAGCGCAGACTATAACCTCCGTTACTAGGAGAAACAGAAGGGGACGATCCCTTCTTGAAATCACCCTAATTTAGGATCATTTCGAGAAGAGATTTGAAGCCTTATCAAATTATGATAAAATAACTGACGTGTTCAAGAGGTAGATAACATGGATAAACTAAACGAAATTAGACAGCGCCTCGCCGAAGCCGCTCATAAAGATAAAGTTTCTGACGAGATGAAATTAAACGAACTTGGTCTCGATAGCCTTGATGTCGTTGAATTGCTTTTAAAACTTGAAGAAGAATACGATGTTCACTTCGATGATGTCGATATGTCAAACCTCGTAACCGTCAAAGATTTATTAGACGCAATTTCATCGCAATTAAAATAGTCAATTTTATTGTTGTTTTTGCAATAAGTATTTGATAACATTTATTGCGCACCGCCTTCTTAGCTCAGTTGGTTAGAGCGGCTGACTGTTAATCAGTAGGTCGTAGGTTCGAGTCCTACAGAGGGCGCCACTAATGTGGCCCATTGGAGAAGTGGCTTAACTCATATGCCTTTCACGCATACATTCATGGGTTCGAATCCCGTATGGGTCACCATTTACTTATTACCGGCTTAGCCGTTAATAAAAACGAAGGTGAGATTGTTGCACCATTAAGTTGTGTGCCCCTCTTCGTTTCTAAACCAGCTATTGCTGGTTTTTTTATTTTGATCTTTTGATCCATGGATATTGAATATCAATGTTCTTTTTGGCTTTTTGTTCACGTTTAACGATATAAGAAGCGAAATAACAATTGCTGATTGGGTTGATTTCTAGTTTCCAATTCTTCTTTCCTCCTGATGTTTTTGATTCGGTCATCCTGTGAAAGATGTATTCGTTTCCTTCTTCGTCAACGATATAGGCCGGATGATTATTGACCAAATATATCCGAAAATGTCTTTTAAATTTTGAATTCATATTTATAACCTCTTATTAAATAGATACTCATCTTTTTTAAAAAATGTTCGAAAAAATATCAAATATTACAAATTATTGAAAAATACAGTCATCAAGATTAAAATGGATTCTGCGATTCGCATTGCTGAGGTTTAAGACCCTGGCTGCTGTGCTTAATTGCACTGGGCTAATCGCTTTTTATTTTGATTAGTCAAAAATGATTGAAAAGCGACATTACCAATAATAGAATGAATGCAGTAACTAGTTATGCTGAGGTTTAAAGACCCCTGGCGGAGTAGACTTGATCTACCGGATTAGTTGCTTTTTATTTTCACGATCTATATTTATAGATATAATTAATTTTAGTAGGAGAAATCACAATGGAATATAAATCATCATATAATGAAATCTACACTGAAGATTTTGCAGGCAACCACATTGGTTATGTCACTTTTGAAAACATCGGTTCTAATACATATTGTATTACTAAGACCCATGTTGATTTCTCTTTAGCAGGACAAAATGTCGATTCTAAATTAGTTGAACTCGCTGTCAAAGAAATCCGCGATCGTGGTGGTAAGATCAAAGCGACCGACCCATTTGCGAAAGCGTGGTTATTTCAAAAAGGAATTTCTGAATAATGACAAAAGGCGGAAAGATTGCATTTTGGATCTCATTTCCTTTAACAGCAGTACTTGTTTACTTTGTAATTCTTTTCTTTTTTGATTTAAGTAACGGCCCAATTGTTCTTTTGGTGCTGGAACTTATCGCCTTTTCACTTGCGGTCATAATTCGAATCATTCTTCGAAACAAACGATTTGTGATTCGTATGATTCCAACCATTTCACTAGCGCTTATCTCATTTCTTTTGATGGGATTATCTCGCCCAAGTGTTGAGAAAAAATCCGCTGCATATTATGAAAATCCAACTCAAACCGAAGTACTTAGACTCGCTAACGGAGATGTCCAAGGCGTTTATAACAAAGACAAAACAGTCGAGATTTACGCGGGAATTCCATATGCTGAAGCTCCAAGTGGTGAACTTCGTTGGAAAGAACCTGTTCCAGTTAAAAACTGGGAAGGAGTGAAAGATTGTTCCTATTTTGGTCCAAGAGCGATGCAAGTTGATCAAAGCTCATTCATTAACTCTGTGGTTGATATGTACGCTCAAAAAGGTTGGTATCCAGATTACACAATGCATCCACTTGAACCAATGTCAGAAGATTGTTTGTCCTTGACAATATGGAAACCAGTTACTGAAGAAAAGAATTTACCAATCCTTGTCTACATTCATGGTGGTTCATTAACAACTGGCGGAGCATCATACGAAGATTACAATGGTGAAGAAGTCGCTAAAAAAGGTGTCATCATGATCAATATTCAATACCGTCTAGGTATCTTTGGATATTTTGCTCATGAAGAATTAATTAAAGAATCAGTAAACGGCACAGCTGGTAACTATGGTCTTTTAGATCAAATTGAAGCGTTACGTTGGGTCAATAACAATGCCGCATACTTTGGAGGAGATAACACCAACATCACAATCGCTGGTGAATCAGCCGGTTCATCATCTGTTTCCGCGTTATGTTCATCGCCTCGCGCAAAAGGATTATTCAAAAGAGCAATCGGAGATTCTTCATCAGTCGTGGTGAAAACTCCGCCTCATACATATCGCAAGATGGAAGATGCTTTAAAAACAGGTGAGGCCATCATGAAAGAAATGAATTGTTCTTCTATTGAAGAATTAAGAAAAGTTGACGCTAACAAGCTTCTTTCAACTAAATACACCAATTCATCAATGACTTTAGATGGATATGCATTAGAAGAAAATCCATATGATGCCTACGTTAATCATCATAACAACGAAGTTGAACTATTAAATGGCTTCAATGTTTTAGAAGCTGATGCTTTTGTTGTTCCACAATATCTACTTTCACCAACAAGTAAAGATAATATCCACGCTCGACTTGTCGAGACATTTGGAGAAATTTACGCTGCAAAGATTGAAACCCTTTATAAAGACAAAATTGAAAAAGATGCTTTCTCTGCATTCAACGAAATCTTCTCAGTGTATTGGTTTATGCATCCACATTATTCTTGGCGAAATCTCGCTTCAAATAATGGAGTGAAAGTCTACTCATATCAATTCACCAAAGATAATGGTTTTTATGGAACATATCATTCTGGTGAACTTATCTATTGCTTCAATGGATTTAGCAAATCAAATCACAAATCTTCATATAATGAAAGTGACCACAAATTGGGTGAAACAATGCTTGCTTATTGGACTAATTTCGCTAAAAGGGGAAATCCAAATGGTGAAGGTTTATCTTCGTGGGATGAATATGATCCAAATAAGCAAGAAATCATGGAACTTGGTGAACATGTTGGACCAATCAAGGATCCATATGTTGACCTATATCCAATCATCGATGAGTTCATTGATTCCAAGCTTTTAAAATAGGTTTATAAATAAACACATAGCAAGAATATCCAAATTGTGATATTCTTTTTTTATGTTTTCAAAAGACGGGGTAGTCCTTCTTCCATCATATCAACCAGAAAAAACATTGATTAACCTCTCTAGAGGTCTTTTCGAAGAAGGATTCAAAGTCCTTATCGTTGATGATGGTAGTGGTCCAACCTACTCACAAATCTTCAAAGACTGTGAAAAGTATGCGACCATCATCTCTTATGAAAAGAATCGTGGCAAGGGTGACGCCTTAAAATATGGCTTCAAATATTGCTACGATAATCTTAAAGATTATAAGTATGTCGTAACCGCGGATGGAGATGGCCAACACCGCATCGATGATATCGTTCGCGTTTATGAACGCACGAAGAAGTACAACGTCTCAGTCATCGGCGTGAGAAAGTTCGATGTTAAAGTGCCAATCAAAAGCAAGATTGGTAATACGATGTCGAAGTTCAATCAGTCACTAGTGACTGCTAGATATATGCACGACAATCAATGCGGACTTCGTGGCTTTCCATATTCAATGATTCCTGATCTACTCAAAATCTTTGGTAATCGTTATGAATACGAAATGAATGTTTTGACATTCTTACAAGTCAAAGAACTCCCATTCCATTGTCTTCGCATTCAAACCATCTATGAAAACAATAATAGTGGATCTCACTTTAGACCAATCGCGGATACACTTAGAATTCAAAGTTCAATCTTACTATATGGACTGATCAATATCTTGCTATATATTGCTTTAGCAATTGCCAATTATTTCGTCTACAAGTACGTTAGTTTCAATCTTCCAATCGATTTAGAAATATCAACAGCCGTGTGCTTTGTTGGTTATCTAATCGCGATGATTGCGGTGAAGTTAATCTTCTTTAGACCGAAATATCCTGCCAAGCTAATTTTAAGAGTGGTGGTGTATGAACTTCTTAAATTCATCGCCATCTTAGCAAGCGTCACTCTATTTATAAGAGTGCTCAATATGAATTTATTTGTTACCTATTTGTTAGCATATGTGCTAATATTGTTTCCGCGCTTTTACCTTACAAAAGGTATTGGCCTTGTCTATGACGCTAGTATCGACGAATAAGTCGAGGAGGATTGTTATATATGTCATACGAAATTGTTATTGAATCAACATGTGATCTAAATGCGGATCTTCGCAAAAGATTTAATGTTTATCCAGACGTTATTAGAGGAATCGTTTATGTTCCAGGAATGGAAGAATTCTATGCTGATAACGAATTTAAAAACTATTCTGAAGAAGAATTCTTCAAAATCGTCAAATCAAAAGCTGGTAAAGTTCACACCGCTTTTGCCCCATATCAAGAATTTATCCGTGTCGTTGAACCAATCTTAAAAGATGGCAAAGACGCAATCATTTTCACCATCTCAACTGGTATCTCTGGCACTTACAATGGTTTTAAAAACTGGGCAAGTGTTCTTTTAGAAGATTATCCAGACCGTAAGATTGAAATCATCGACTCATTAAAATATTCATCCGCTTCTGGTTTACTTGCGGTGTATGCTGCTATTAACCGCGATGAAAAGAAGATGTCTTTCGAAGACAACATCAAATGGGTTAATGAAAATCGTTATTGCTTACACGAAATCGGCCCAATGGATGATTTATCATTCTTAGCGAAAAATGGTCGACTCAGCGCAGGCAAAGCTTTCTTTGGCCAACTCGCTGGTGTTCAACCAGTCGCTGACTTCACCCGTGATGGTAAGAACTCACCGTTAGGCACTGTGAAAGGTGACGTTAAAACTAATGATATATCATTAAGATACCTTCTTAAGATGGCCAAACATCTCGATGATCAAATCATTTTTGTCGCTCATTCACGTCGTGAAAAAAGAGCCGAACTCTTTAAGGAACAATTATTAAAAGTCGCCAAGCCACGTGACGTCATCATCACTCACGTTGGTGAATCCTGTGGCCCAAATATTGGTCCAGGCTTATGCGCATATTTCTTCATGGGCGATCCAATCACTGATGACCGCGCTGAAGAACTTAAAGTCTTTTCAGAACTCAAAGGAAAATAATCTATGCCAATTTGGGCAATCATTTTAATTGTTGTTGGTGCGCTTCTAGTAGTGTTCCTATTAGGAATTTTACCAATGCTTTTAGTGACGATGCCGATTGCTGAAAAGCTTTATCGCTTGCAGTGGACACGTGGTGAGCATGCTTTCGAAAGAGGCTGTTCCGACGCTTCATTTGATTATCATCTGGATATGTTTAACAAAGGGATGGAGTGGCGAGAAGCTAATCTCGGTCGTAAACACGATGTCGAAGTGTTGTCCGAAGGAATTAAACTTGTCGGTGAATATTTCGACTTTGGTTTTGACCGTGCGATTATCCTAATGCCTGGCAGAACTGAAACTTGTTATTATGCATGTTACTATGCGCCTACATTTGTGGAAGCAGGTTATAACGTTCTCACGATTGACCCACGGGCTCATGGACTAAGCGAAGGCAAAATTCTTACCTTAGGTAAGCTTGAAGGTCTTGACCTTATTAAATGGGGTGAACTTCTCCATGAAAAGTATGGCGTTAATCACATCGTCTTATATGGTCTTTGTGGTGGTGGCACCGCTAGTTGTGTCGCTCTTACAAGTCCAAATTGTCCACCTTATTTTGAAGGCTTCATCTCTGATGGAATGTTCTACTCTTTCTTTAATGTCTATCGAAGACACATCATTGATGAAAAACATCCAGTCTACCCAGTTATTTGGGAAGTGCTTGGCAAAATCAAACATCGTAACGGTGTTAATCCATATAAGCTCACGCCAAAAAATATCATTGGAAAAGTCAGTGTACCAACCTTGTTTTTGGCCGGTGAATACGATAAGTTTGCTGTGCCATCTGAAACCCAAAAACTCTACGAATTATGCGGAGCGAAAAAGAAAGAAATTTACGTGATTCGTCACGCTCGTCATTCGCATCTACGCTACGATAATCTTGAAGATTACGACAAAGCTGTTATACCATTTTTGAGATCATTGCTCTGAAAGGAGATATATGAAAAAGACAATTACTAAAAAACATTCTTTGTTAAAGAATAAGACCCTCATTGTTGGGTGTGGTCGCCTTGGTTCATCAATGGCGAACAAGTGTTCTTTGGAAAGAAAAAACATCATTGTTGTCGATAAAGATCCAGACGCTTTTGATAGATTGTCTGACGCTTTTGGTGGTTATACCGTCACTGGTGATATCACCGACTTATCACTTCTTGAAGAAGCCTATATTTCTACTGCAAAAGAAATCATCATTACCACTGGCAACGATAACGTCAATTTATTTATCGCTCACGTTGCTAGAAAAATTTATGATGTCCCAGAAATTTATGTTCGACTCAATAACCCTGAAAATGAAATTCTTTTAAAAGGAATGTCGATTAAGGCTATTTTCCCGTTCGAACTTTCTTACGACAAATTCAACGTGCTTAGAGGAGGGAAGAAATAATGAAAATCGTTATTGCTGGCGGTTATCAAGCTGCCGACTACATTATCAAAAAATTCCGTTCTAGCTCCAATAAGCTTATAGTCATCAATGAGTCGAGAGAGGTCGCTCAATATTTGACTAAGTCAAATAAAATTCCTGTTTTCTTCGGTGCACCTTACAAATATTTCGTTCTTGATGAGGCTAATGTCGAAGACGCAGATGTCTTTATTGCGTTAGGAAAGTTTGATACTGATAACTACGTTGCTTGCTTACTCGCTAAACGAGTGTTCAACGTCAAGAAATGCATTTGTACAGTCAATAACCCGAAAAACGTCGACATTTACCGTGAACTTGGTATCGACTCAGTCGTTTCATCTACCAAACTTCTTGCCCACTCAGTATTAAATGAATCTTCTTTGGAAGACTTAATTAAGACTATGTCGCTTGAAGATGAACAAATCGTTTTAACAGAAGTGGTGATGAAGGCAAATTATCAAATCGTTAACAAACGTATTGCTGACATCAATTTCCCAAAGACAGGAAACATTTCCTGTATTTACCGTAAGCCAACGGTCATCATTCCAAATGGTTCAACGATTATCTTACCAAAAGATAAGCTCTTAGTTGTGACAACTCCAAAACATCAAAAGGATTTACTCGCTTTTATCCAAAAGGTTAAATAATGAAAAAAGTTGCATCAGGTTATCGATTGATTTTTGGCTATTTAGGCATCTTTTTAGCGGTGACTGGCGTCATCATGCTTTTGCCAATCTTTTTACTCGTTATCCCTGCATTTCGCGATGATGTTCAATATATCTGGAACTTTGTTATTCCGGGTTTATCAACTTTAGTGGCAGGTATTTTGTTGTTCGTTTTGCTCCTAATTGGTCGGGAACGCGCTCAATTAAAGAAACATCAAGATTCAATCTTGCTTGTCTTTGTTTGGTTATTCGCGATCGTCGTCAGTGCGATTCCATTCTTCCTAGCCGGAAGACTTCCAAATCAACCTCACGATATGCAGATGTCTTTCACCGAGTCAATTTTTGAATCGACATCTGGATACGCATCTGTTGGTTTAACCCGTATTCCAAATGTGATGTTCGACTCGCATATCTATACATTCTATCGCGCCGTCTTACAATTCTTTGGTGGCGTTGGTCTTGTCCTTATTGTCACCTCCGCGATCTCTGATCGATATGGTTTAAAGTTATATACTGCTGAAGGTCATAACGATAAGCTTATTCCTAATTTAGGAAAATCAGCGAGACTTATTTTATCAATGTATGTTGGCTTTATCATCTTAGGTATGGTGGCCCTTCTTATCGCTGGAGTGAATTGGTTCGACGCTTTAACACATTCGATTTCATCGATTGCAACCGGTGGTTTTTCTTCCAAAATTAATGGTATGGCTGGTTATTCTGGTAATCAAATGGCAATTGAAATCATCACCTGTGTGCTCATGATTTTAGGTGCGACTAACTTCGTCTTGCACTTCATGCTCATCCTTGGTCGGTTCAAAAAGGTTGGTAAAGATATCGAAATTAGAACATTTGGAATTATTTGTTTAATCTTTATTCCGTTAATGTTCTTAGCTTTTATTACCTCAATTAATAATGTCACCGGACAACACTTCAGTGTTGGTGAGTCATTTAGATATGGTATTTTTACCTTCATTAGCTGTATTACCACAACCGGTTATAGTAACGTCCCAAGTTATGTTGTTATTCCAAGCGTCGCCTTCATGCTTTTAGGTGTTTGTAACGTTATCGGTGGTGGTATGGGATCAACTGCTGGCGGTGTTAAGTTCTACCGTGTTGGTATCGCTTGCAAGTCATATTATTGGACTTTAAGAGCAAAGCTTTCACCAAAACGACTCATCTATCCAAACTACATCACTAGATGTGGTGATCAAAAAGAAGTTCAACGCTACGATTCAAATGAAGCCTTTGGCTACATTTTACTTTACATTTTAGTGTTATTCTCTGGAGCATATCTTGTCTCCGTCTTAGGTGGACATGAATATGGTGCTTCATTATTTGAATTCTCAACCGCTATAAGCGGCACTGGTTTAAGCAACGGCTTAACAGCAATTGCTAATCCGGCGGTCCTTTGGGTCCTCACTGTTGGCATGTTCGCTGGTCGTCTTGAAATCTTAGTTATTTACTACGCAGCATTTAGAATTGCTCGCGATATCCTTAGAAAGGAAACTATTTAATTATGCTAATTAACGAACTTGAAAAAGATAATATCACTGCTTTAAAAAATAAAGATAAAACTACCAGAGCAGTTCTTTCAGTTGTCATCAATAAATATCGTGTCAACGCGATCGAACTTAAAGCCCAAGGTAAAGAAGCAGGGGATGCTGAACTAGTCAAAATCATCAACAAAGTTGTCAAAGAACTTGACGAAGAAAAAGCGGGTTATGAAAAGCTTGGTCGCAAAGAACAAGTTGAAGATATCAATAGACAAAAAGCCGTCATTTCTAAATATCTTCCAAAACTGATGTCGGAAGATGAAATCCGCGCAGTTATCGCTTCTTTAGAAGATAAATCGATGCCAAGTGTGATGAAACATTTCAAAACCAATTACGATGGTAAAGTCGATATGTCTTTAGTGAGCAAGATTGCTCGTCAGTAAAAATAAACCTTGTTTATATTTAGCGAATTAATTATAATTTAGTTCGCATTTAGGGGTGTCGTACAATGGCAGTACAACGGTCTCCAAAACCGCTAATACGGGTTCGATTCCTGTCACCCCTGCCATTGAACTATACAGTGACAATATAAAGTCACTGTTTTTTGTTGTGATTGTGGTAGAAGAATATATCAAAATATGGTAGAATATCATTGATAAAAGGAGAATCGTTTTATGAATAATAATCAACCACTAGATTTAATATCTATAGAAAACAAAAATATTGAAGAATGTATTTATAACATTAGAGGTCAACAAGTAATGCTAGATAGTGATATTGCATATTTCTTCGGCGTTGAAACTAAGTATTTAAATCGGCAAATGAAACGTAACATCAAAAGATTCCCAGAAGATTTTTGTTTTAAACTAAATTCTAGAGAATTTAAAAACCTAAGGTGCCAAAATGTCACCTTTAATCATACTGTTGGTAGTCGAAAATATATACCATATGTTTATACCGAAGAAGGCGTGATTGCTTTATCAGGCGTTATAAAAAGCGAAATAGCAGCAAAGATGAGCATTGAAATAGCACGAAAGTTTATTCAAATGCGCAAATTCATTTTAGAAAACGGTGATGTTTTGCTCGCTCTTGCTAGGCTCCAAAATAGACAAATAGAATTTGAAAATGAAACAAACAGAAAGTTTGATGAGATCCTTAAGTTAATCAGCAAAGCGGATTTACCTAAGCAAGCCATCTTCTGTGCGGGTCAATTTTACGATGCGTATGAATATATTTCATCAATTGTTAGAAGGGCAAATCGTTCTATCATACTTATCGATCCTTATTGTGATGCTAAAGCTTTTACATTCTTAAAGAATAAAAAAGAATCAGTGAAATTAACCATTTGTTCTAGCTATCTATCAAAACTTGAAAAAGAGGAAATTGAGAAATTTGAATCTCAATATGAAAAAATAAATATTAAACAATTAAATGATAATCATGATAGATTTTTAATAATTGATAACGAAGAGTGTTACCAGCTTGGAGCATCTTTAAATTATGCCGGGAAGAAAATGTTTGATATCATTAAAAATGAAAATAAGGAAATCATTGATTTTCTTTTAAAAAAGATTAATTAGCAAACCCCTCGTTTTCGGTGGGTTTAAATTGACATATTTCGATCAAATTAAACTGGTCGAAATCGACCAGTTTAACCATTTGAAAAAAAGAACATGTGCAAAAAATGCACAAGTTCAAAAGGAGAAAATTATGCCAGTATACAAAGTATTAGGAGATAGAATCAAAAAGATTCGTTTAGAAAACAATATGACTCAGCAAGAATTTGCGGAGGCATTAGGCTACACTCATAAATCAATGATTAATAAGATTGAAACAGGATTAACAGAGATGTCTTTTGATAAAGTCATAGCGTTAATCCTTACATTCAATGTAAATGCTGCAGAATTTTTAGATTTATCTGATGTAGAAACAAATAGATTGATGGATGATGCTCATAGAGCAGATAAGCCAGATTGGAAAAGGATTCACCCGCTTAAGTCAAGAGATGAAAGCGTTACTTATATAAAACCAACATTAATTGGTGTTAAAAATATTCAAGTTGGTGAATATACATATTACGATGGACAGAACTTTACTAGTAGAGTAACCCATCATTATGACTTTATTGGTGATAAATTAATTATTGGTAAGTTTTGTCAAATTGGAAGAAATGTTGAATTCATTATGAATGGGGCAAATCACCAAATGAATAGTGTTTCCACATATCCTTTCTATATTTTTAAAGGATGGGAACAAGAACCCCCTAAAAAAGAAGATCTTCCTTATAAAGGAGATACAGTAATTGGTAACGATGTTTGGATTGGACAAAACGTTACTTTCCTACCTGGAGTCCATATTGGCGATGGTTGCATAATTGGCGCTAATTCAGTTGTAGCCTCTAACATTCCTCCATATTCCATTGCTGTAGGAAATCCTGCGAGAGTTATTAGAAAAAGATTTGATGATGAGATGATTGACCTTTTAGAAAAACTTCAGTGGTGGAATAAGTCAATAAGCCAAATTCAAAAACTAATCCCTCTTCTTTCCGATAGTGATCTTAACTATGTTAAAGAAGAGATTAAACACATTCTAAAAAGTAACGAATAATAAACGGTATTTTAGAAATAACCACCCTAGAGGTGGTTTTTAATTTAAATTGGAATATCTATCTATAATTTCCAAGAGATATCGATTTTCTTTTTACTTTTCACACAGTCGAGCAAGTAAAAATTAATCAATGTTTGATAAGGAATAGATGTCTTGTCTGACATTTCTTTGAAATAATCCAACACCTCTTCACTAAGATTAATCGTTATTTGTTTTTTAAGTAACTTAGTGTATGGGTTCTTTTTTGCTTTCGAAAAATCATATTCTTTTTTCATATTTTTGTTCTCACTTCACTCAAATACTAACATAAGTACATAATAATTACAGTATAATTATAAAAAACTCTTTTTGTTTTATAAGAAATATAACAATCGTTATAATAGAAATAGTTTTAAGGGAAATAGATATGGCAAAGAAACTAATGATTGTTGGAGGAACCGGTTTTTTAGGTTACTTCACTGCGCTTCTCGCACTTAAGAAGGGATATGAAGTTGGTTCAATTTCAATTCTTGATGATGATTTAGTAAATAAAGATTTGGATTCATGGTATCCAAAAGAAATTAAAAATACATTACTCGATGTCTTTGAGGCATCGGAAGAAGAAATCCAAAAAGCGGTGGAAGGCTATGACTATTTGGTTTACGCAGTTGGACCAGATGATCGCTACACCCCAAAAGCCCCAGCCTATGAATTTTTCCATTATCGACTTGTCGATAGTGTCGCTAAAGTCTTTAGAGCGGCCGAAAAAGCAGGTGTGAAAAAAGCCGTTGTCTACAATTCATATTTTGCCTATTTTGACCGTCGTTATCCTGAAATGAAGCTTAAAGAAAAACATCCTTATATTCGTTGTAGGGTTGAACAAGCCAAAATCCTTAATGAACAAAAACAAAAGATGGAAGTTGTTGTTTTAGAGCTTCCTTATATCTTTGGTTCAATGGAGGCGCGTTTACCAATTTGGCGAGATGTTTTCTTAGATCGTTATGTCAATAGACATAAGACAGTCTATTTCTCCAAAGGTGGTACGACGATGATTGCTGTGGAACATATCGCTGAAGCTGGTATCGGCGCAATCGAATATGGTAGAGATGGTGAACGTTACCCAATCGGAGATCAAAACAAGAAATTTAGATGGATGCTTGAGTACATGTCCCAATGTAAAGGGGTGAAGAAAAAAGTCGTTACTCCTCCAACTTGGCTATGCGTCTTAGGCGCGAAAGCCATTGAAAAAGGTTTCCATAAGAAAGGCCTCGAGGGTGGTCTTGACTATGCGTTAGTGATGAAAGAAATTATGTCAATAGACATGGTCATCGAAGAAGACGTTATGGATAAAGTTAATTCTGAACTTCATATTTCGCGTGGAGGGCTTGAAGAAGCCATTCAAAAAACAATGGATCGTTGCTATCCAAATCCTGGAAGTTTTAAATAATGAAATATCTTGGTCTATATTACAGCGGAACTGGTAATACAAAACGAGTGTTAAAGTTCACGAAGAGCGAACTTCTTTCTCGTGGTCATCTTTTAGATGAAATTGATGTGATAAGTAATAAATATGTCGATTTAAATCAATACGATGGCTTATTTATCTTTTATCCGATTTATGCATTTAACGCACCTAAACCAATCATCAGTTACGTTAAAAAGATTAAGAAATTAAATAAACAATTAAAGTGTGTAATCATCAAACAATCTGGTGAACATCTCTTTTGGAATAATGCATCAAGTTTGCATTTATCTTCTTTATTAAAAAGAAGAAACATCATTGTTCATAATGAATATCATTACTTGATGCCATATTCATTTGTCTTCCGTCATAGTGACTTTATGGCGTGCCGAATGAAAAAGACTATGGAAGGGCTCATTCCTTTAGATTTAAATCTTTTCTTTGTTAGCAAAGATGTTCATCCTAAACGATATTTCCTCGATCGCTTTGTCTCCTTTTTATTTAGGATTCAGTGGTGGGGAGGTCGTTTCAACGGTCGCTTCTACAAAGTAGATAAGAATAAATGCATCAAATGTTATAAGTGTATCAATGATTGTCCAGCGAAAAACATTTCTCTAAAAGATGATAAAATTAAATTTGGTCGACACTGCTTGATGTGTCAACGCTGCGTGATGTATTGTCCAAAGCAATGCCTCAAAGCAGGATTATTCAATGCTTGGCGAGTTGACGAGCCATACACTTTTAAAGAAAGTGAGTATCAAAAAGAAGTTAAACCAAATTTCTGTAAAAAGAATTATGAAAAATACTTCAAAGCTGCTGAGCAAAGAATCAAAAAAGGAGAATAAATATGTCGAAATTATTCATTTATAGTTCACAATATGGTAGCGGTGACGTGGTCGCTTCTTATCTAAAAAATAAAGGATTTGAAATCCGCAAAGTTGAAAGCACCTATAAACTTAGCAAAGTCTTTTTCTTCGCGATGATGAAAGGTGGCTATCACGCTGGCATCAACAAAGTAGCAAAACTTGTTAACTACGATAACAATGTTGCTAAATACGATGAGATTTATATTGGTTCACCAATCTGGAATGACAGACTCACTCCAATCACCAATGCGATTCTTGAGGAAACATTTCTAAAAGACAAGAAGCTCACATTCATCCTTTATAGTGGTGGTGGTCAATGTAAGCACGCTTATAAAAAGCTTCATTCTCTTTATAAAGATGCGACAATTATTAACCTCAAACAACCAAAGAAATATCCTGAAGAGTTAAAGAAATTGGATTAAGAAGGATAATTCCTTCTTTTTTATTTTCATTATTTTATTTTAATAGTATTGAAAAACTAGTTCTTTTAGACTACAATTGTAGTCAGGAGGTTAATTATGAGCGTTTTATCCATTCGTATGAGTGAAGCTGAATACAAAGCTTTAGAAAAATACGCGAGAGTAAATTCAGTTTCAATGAACAAAGCTATGAAAGATGCTTTTTTCGAAAAACTTGAAGACGAATACGACATCGAATGTTTTGATAAAGCTTATGCAGACTTCCTCAAAGATCCAGTGACCTATTCAACAGAAGAAGTGAAAAAGATTTTGAAGATTTAATGTACAAAGTTGAATTCGCTAAAAGCGCATTAAAAGATCTTCAAAAACTTGATAAATCGGTTTCTGCAGCATTGATTAGTTGGATTGATAAGAATCTGAATGATTGTGAGAATCCTCGTGTAAGCGGAAAGGCTCTCAAAGGAAATCTTGGATCGTTTTGGAGGTATCGTATAGGTGATTATCGAATCCTTGCTAACATTATTGATAACCGATTAATCATTCTTCTTGTTAAAATAGGCCACAGAAAAGAAGTCTACCGCTGACTTCGAATAGCCTCTCCGGAGGCTTTTCTTTTATTCAAAAAATGCACCCCCTATAAAATGATAGAAAACTTTTTTAACAACTCCTCGAAAGAAATGTGAAATTTGTTAAGATTATTAATAATCTTAATAGCATTTAACACGCACTTATGTAAGCGTTTACACAACTTTTACTTACATAAAAACAATATTTGTTATATAGTGGGCTTTCGGTTGAACAGGCCGATCCTACAAATTTAAGGAGAATTAAAGAAGATGAAAAAGAGAATTGTCGGTGCATTCTCGTTCCTCGCCCTTGTCTTAACTGCAGGGTCTGTTGCTGCTATTAAAAGTAAAGACGCTAAACAAGTAGGGGCCTATTACAGTCCATCAACACATTACGAAGTATCTGATACGGCATCAGAACTCGCTTCATATTATAGTTCAATCTCAGATAGTGATTCTGGCACATCACTTTTAAGCAAGCTTCAATCACTTAACTCTTCAAAAAGAAAGAGAACAATAGGTTATAGTGGTATCGGAACTGATACAAGTGGTGCAGTCATTTATACCGACTATGACTTAAATAGCACTGCTAAAGATAGCAATGGCCAAACATATGGCACGAAAGTAGCTTCCTTTTATACGAAGACATCTGCTACAGGTTGGAACAGAGAGCACATGTGGCCAAACAGCCATGGTGGTAACAACGTTGAAGCAGATATCTTACATACCCGTCCAACCATCTCATCTGAAAACTCCAGCCGCGGAAACTCTTTCTACGTCGAAGGCAAAAACAGCTCTTCGGCTGGTTGGGATCCATATACTGCTGGCTATGATGCTGAAGTCAGAGGCGAATGCGCACGTGTTATTTTATACTGCGTCGTCGCTTATCCAAGCTTCACGCTAAGTGATGCTGATTCTCATAGCACATCCAATTCAAATAAAGACAACATGATGGGTAATATGAACACCCTCATCAAATGGCATTTTGACTATGCTCCTAACGTTTATGAAAAGAATCGTAACGATGGTGCAGAATACCTTCAAGGTAACCGCAACCCATTCGTCGATCATCCTGAATACGTCGCTAGAATTTGGTCTAGTTTTAACTCTACTGTAAGTACTTTATGTACAAATAACGAGAGCAAATATTCAAGTTGGACACCAGGCAATTATTGTAACTATGGCTCAAATACTCCAGTGAATACTGACAGCGTCAGTATCAGTGCATCAACCGCAAGCATTTCAGTTGGAAACACAACAACATTATCCGCAACTGCTTCTGATAGTGGAACAATTTCTTGGACCACATCAAATAGCTCAGTCGCAAGTATCAGTTCATCTTCATCTGCTAGCGGTGCAAATATCACTGTTACAGGTGTTGCTGCAGGAACTGCAACAATTACTGCAAAATGTACAATCAATGGAGTTCAATATTCAAAAACTTGTACTGTTACAGTTACTAAAGTAGTTAGTTCACTTTCAAAAGGTTCAACTTCTCCAAATAAAACAACATATACTGCTGGTGAATCATTTGATCCAACCGGTTTAACAATTACCGCTACATATAGTGATTCAACCTCAAGTAACGTTACCAGCTCAGTTGTGTGGACACCTGATCCATTAACGGCTGGAACAACTTCTGTTACAGGTACCTTTGGTGGTAAAACCATTCAAATTACTGATTTAACAGTAAATCAAGCTACTGAACCAGAAATCATCGATAGTAATTCCGACTTATCTGTTGGCGATTATGTCGTAATTAGAACCGCAGCCGGTGTTGGCGTTACTGGCTGGAACAATAATAAAGATGCGACTGTCTCTGAAACAGAATCTGAATGGAAGAAATTCTATGTCGCTTCTGCTTCAAGCAGTGGTTTTACTTTGAAAGATGAAAGCGCGAATAATTATATTGCAAGCCCAGGAAGTTCTAACCAATTCGTTTATGGTTCTGCTGCAACCTGTAGTACTGATAGCGATGGTCACTTAATCTGTAATTCCCGTTACTTATGTAAGAATGGAACAAATTATCGTTTCTACACAAGTATTAGCAGTTATTTGCCATTCTTCATTTACAAAGTTCCATCATCATCTGCAAAGACTTTGTCTTCGATTTCTGTGGCTACCGCGCCTACAAAGACAACATACACTGCGGGTGAATACTTTGATCCAACCGGACTTGTCATCACAAGAAATTACTCAGATAGCACATCTGATACATATACATACGCTGATCACACATCTGAGTTCACATTCTCTCCATCAACATCAACTGCCTTAACTACAAGCAATGCTTCTGTGACTATTACTTACAGTGGTAAATCAACTTCACAAGCGATTACTGTTAATGCTGCTCAAAAGACCTTGTCTTCAATCTCTGTTTCAACAGCTCCGACAAAGACAACATATGTTGTTGATGAATACTTTGACCCAACCGGTCTTGTTATTACAAGAAATTACTCGGATAGCACATCTGATACATATACATACGCTGGTCACACAAGCGAATTTAGCTTCAATCCATCGACCTCAACAGCCTTAACAACCAGCCACACAAGTGTAACAATCACCTATGGTGGTAAGTCTTGTTCTCAAACCATTAGTGTCACAACCTCTGGTGGTGGAAGTCAAAGCGAAGATAATCCTGAAACTATCGTGATGTCAGAGCAAGGGTTTACAAGTGGTCAAGAAGCCTCGACCGCTAATGGCACTAACGCGACTGTAACTTTCGCAAAGAATTCAGGCAATAACGCTCCAAAATACTATGATTCTGGTACAGCGGTTAGAGTTTATTCAAACAATACAATTACAGTTTCATCATCGTTAACTATAGTTCAAATCACCATTACGTTTGGTACAAGCGATGGAAGTAACGCAATTTCTTCTTCTCCAAGCGGATGGTCATCTCCAACTTGGACAGGAAGCGCGAATTCAGTTGTCTTTACCATTGGTGGCTCCAGTGGTAATCGCCGCATTTCATCAATCACAGTTTATTACGAAGAATCTGGTTCAACTGACCCAGTAACTTCAATTACCGCTACTGTAAACAAGACATTCTATGTTGGCGAAACAATTTCAGCCTCTGATATTACAGTTAAAGACAACAATAATAAGACTGTTACCGGATTTACATTCGCTAATAATGGATATCAATTCACTTATAGTGATGCTGCTAGTGGTGGTGCTTCAACAAGCAAAACATTCACTAATTCAGTTTCATATGACACTTTAACTTGTTCATTAACTGTTCAAGTTCAAAGAAAAGCTTATGCGACCCCAAGTGAATCATCTCTTGAACACACTGGCGCTGAATTCTCAGCTGCTGGAATTGGTAACTCTTATACAACAAATCAAACCGCAACAGTTGATGGAGTGACATTCACAGTTAATGGTTACATCTATAGCAGCAAGTTATCACTTAGTAGCAGCAAGACATCTGCTCCTGGTTCACTTATCAATACGACCCCATATTCAGCTGGTATTACTAATGTTACCGTTTCAGGTGCATCTCCAGATATTCAATTAAGTACCGATGGAAGTACCTGGGTTGATTTATCGAGTGCAACTACAAGTTCAGTTAACTATCTTTATTTAAAGATTTTCTACAAAAATGCTTCACAATCTAGCTATGTTAATATCACAAGTATCGTAGTTACTTTAAAAGGCGCTGAATCTGCAACAAATGTTGCAAACTACATTATGTACGAAGATACAACCGATCAATGTAAAAGTAAGTTTGATATCGCTGAAGGATATTTTGAAGGAATGTCCAAATCAGAAAGAACAACCTTCATGACATCCGATGACTATGTCATTGCAACCGCTCGTGAACGTTTCGAAGCATGGGCAAGACATGAAGGCAAGATGATCAATCAATCTGGTGATGACTATGTCATTTCAAGAAATATTATTCCAGGTATCGTTTCAAGCGATAACAATAAGACAATTGGAATCATTATAATCGTCTCACTTGTCTCTATGTCTGCAATCGGTGGTTACTTCTTCATATCTCATCGAAGGAAAGAACAATAATTCAAAATGTCTCTCCTAACGGAGGGACTTTTAATATAATTAATTCTTTCTTCTTTCATAAAGAAATATTGACAAAAAACTCTAATCAGGAATAATCAAATAACAATGAGTCAAAATAATCTTATTGAACGACAAATCGCGATTAAATTCTTAAAAGACAAGTTTGAATCTTTGCTTTCAAAGAAGCTTAATCTTGTCCGCGTCAGCGCGCCTCTTTTCATTAAGAAAAGCACCGGCTTAAATGACAATCTTTCAGGTGTGGAAGAAACAGTGTCTTTTTCTGTGAGAGGTGAACAAATCGAAATCGTTCAATCTCTCGCGAAATGGAAACGCTACGCCTTAGGAAAATATAACTTCCCAAATGAGGCAGGGCTATACACCGATATGAATGCAATCCGTAAGGATGAAGTGATGGATAATCTCCATTCAATTTATGTCGATCAATGGGATTGGGAAAAGATCATATCTAAAGAACAAAGAACCCGCTCCTACCTATTTAAAGTTGTGAACAATATCTATTCAGTTATCTACAAGTTATCAAAGATAATGGAAAGCAAATATGGCTATCAATATGATCTTCCAAAATCAATTTATAAGATATCTTCCAAACAACTTGAAAAGAAATATCCAGATAAATCTCCAAAAGAAAGAGAGTATTTAATTACCAAAGAGTTTAAAGCGGTGTTCATCTATCAAATTGGTTGGCCACTTAAAAACAAGCTTCCTCACGACAGTAGGGCTGCCGACTATGACGATTGGAAACTAAATGGTGACATCATCCTGTTTGATGAGGCAATCAATGGACCGATTGAATTATCTTCAATGGGCATTAGAGTGGACTCGCTCTCTTTAGAGAAACAATTAAAACATAAGAAAGAACTTGATAAGCTTAGCAATCCATATTGTCAAAGTATCATCAATAATAAACTTCCATTAACCATTGGAGGAGGTATCGGTCAGTCGCGTTTATGCATGTATTACTTAAAATGTAGGCACATAGGTGAAGTCCAATCTTCCTATTGGGATGAAGAAAATCTCAAAGCCGCTAAAAGAGACGGAATTGAATTGCTCTAGCTATGCTAGAGTTTTTCTTAATTTGTCGATATTTTTAAAATTATTAAAAAATAGTTTGCTATTTTACGCCCACTTGTGTATAAATATGACAAAGAAAGAGAGGGAAAGTAATTATGAAAAAGTTAACATTATTACCACTTATCTTATGCATGGGTTCAGTTGCACTTGCGGGTTGCACTATTGGAGGCTCAGGCAATTCTAAGAAGAAAAAATCATCTTCACAAAGTACAAGTTTAACCACTGATACAAGCGGAGAAAGTTCTGAATCATCTGGATCAGGATCTTCCGGTTCATCCACCAGCGGTTCATCTAGTTCTAGTAGCAGTGTCGTTACTGAATATACACCTGAATTAGTCGCGAATGACTTCAATGACAATCTCAAAGCCGAAGGCTATGATGATGCATGCGTTGAATGGGACGACGAATATAACGAATATTCAAATGGGACATTAATTGCTGAATCAACCGATACATCCGAAGCTAATTTAAAAGAAGCTTGCGAAATCGTTGCATCATATCTTCCTGAATATATGGCCCAAGGCTATGCAGTCTATGGTGATCCAACCAGTCCAGATTATAAACCAATCTTCTCTGATGCTACAGATATCTATTATTACTATGATGAATTCTTAAGCCCAGATGAAAAGGTTGTTGCATATTTCATCGGTTATATTTACGACGTTCAAGGTACATCATATTCTGTTTGTCAATATGGTATCTCTGAAGCCTCAACAGAAAATGCCTAATTAATAAGATATACTTAGATTACTCTAGCTATTGCTAGAGTTTTCTTTTATCCCACTCAATATTCACCCTGAAAAAGCAAATATTTTTAAAATTACAAAAAAAATACTTTACAAATAAAAATGGAATTATTACATTACTAAGCAAAATAGGAGGAAAAGACGATGAAAAAATCATTCATAGCTTTGTTGTTACCTATGGCCGCGGTCATGCTCTCAGGTTGTGATAGAATTTCATCCGGTGGTGATGGTGCTAAACCTGCTGCAACATCAAGCAGTAGTGCCCAATCATCCAACTCTTCTAGTGCTAATAACTCAGGAAGTGTTCCAAACGGATCAGCTAACAATTCATCATCCTCAGCTAACTCGTCTAATAGTAGCTCTCAAAGCTCATCCCAGAGCTCATCAAGCTCATCAAATAGTAGCTCTTCAAGCTCTTCAAGTAGCTCATCAAGCTCATCAAATAGTAGCTCTTCAAGTTCTTCAAGTAGCTCATCAAGTGGCTCTTCTGGCAGTTCATCTTCCGGCAACAGCTCATCAGGAAGCGGATCTTCCGGAAGTGGCTCATCAGGAAGTGGCTCTTCCGGTAGTGGCGGCTCATCTGGCAGCTCACAATCCCAACCAGTTGTGTTCTCGTTCTCAACTTACGTAGACGCATACACATCTTTGGGTCATGTAGGAGTCGATATTCCAGACTATGTCTGCGACAACCCAGATGCAGAAATTTCACAACCAGATGTGGATAATTATCCAACCATGTACATCATTAGTAATTCCAACGCTGATGAAATGAACGCATTCGCTGCTTCGTTTAGTTCAAATTGGGAGGACCAGCTAGATTCATATGGTGATCACCATCTTTATTTCGGTGGTGAACTTCAACCAGGTGAAAGTTGCCCATACATCTATGTTGGTGATTATACGCAAGAATCATTTGCAGGCATTATGGTTCAATTCAGCCTTTATACAGAGCCAGTACCTGCTGCTGCATTCCCACTTGAAGAAGTCAACTCGTACTTAGGAGCTAATGCTCAATACTACGGCTTTACAATTTCACAAGATGAAGCTGATGCTATTAGTGCTTTATCAACATCATTTGTTGCTCAAACTGGAACCGATAATAATGGCTATCCAATCTGCCAAGTTGAAATTGGCGGTGAAGTAGCTAGTGAAGTTGAAGCTATCTTGTTAGACACAATCACAGCGGCAGGATTTGAATATGACAGCGAATATAGTGCTTATTACAATTCAAGTAACTGGGTTGTTGCGTTTATCCAAGATGGTGGTAACACATACTTAATCTTCAACTAAGCAACTCTTAAATTCAAGATTACTCTAGCTCTGCTAGAGTTTTCTTTTTGCTTTTATCTTGATTCAACTAATAATATAATTATTAACGTTGAAAGGAGATTCAAATTATGACATTTATTGCTGAACGTTTAGGCAAATGGATCCAAGCTGCGATTATCTTGGTGATTGGTATTCTTTGTATCGTTGCAGGCGCTAAACTTGGTTCAAACGATATCAATGCGATTATCAATGCTCAAGATACTCTTGATGCAATTTCAATGACCCTAGGTATTGTGATGATCGTTGTCGGCTCATTATCCCTTTGTATGGCAATTTTTGCTTTTGTCGTTGTGAAGAAAGGATTTGCCCAAGTTGCTCTTCCAGGTGCAATTTTATTAGCGATCGGTATTAGTATGGTCGTATTGTTATACGCTTATACTTTTATCGATTTACTTTTAAAGGTTGTTCCATATCTTTTATTAGCGATCGGTGGAGTTATCCTTCTTGATGCAATCTTTAACTTAGTTAAGGCTATCCTTGCTAAGAAAGTTAAAGAAGCATTAGTTGGTATCATTGTTGCGATTATCGTTGCCACTGGAGCGATCGTTTTAGGTGCCTTATGCATCGGTTCAGATCCAGTCATCAAATATGGTGTCCAACTCATCGTCTTTGGTATTGTTGTCGCTCTTACTGGTGCATTAGAATTCTTGCTCACTTTTGTTAAAGTCCCAGACACAGTCGTGGTCGTTAGCAAGAAGTAAGAAACCTATTAAAAAATTAGATAAGGGGGCTGTTCGAAAACCTAAAAGGTGAATGACGGCTCCTTTTATTATGAAAAAGAGGCGAAATCGCAAGAAATCGCCTCTTTTGATAGAATACTTCTTG
>OMVV01000028.1 GCA_900314585.1 uncultured Erysipelotrichaceae bacterium | reverse complement strand
GTCCAGTTCAATATAGGATTCAGTCCCTTCAACAGTCTACTTAGAAGTGATATGATTGTTGAAACGTTTCAGTCCAACATAATGGGTTCACTTCAATCAGCATCGTCAATTTATGTTAGTGAATTGTTATTTTATTCCCGCGGCGAGTTTCACACACTCATACGCGCCATCGTAATGACCCATCTTTTTAAGTTGATCGATGCGGTCACATAGATGTGGAATAAGTTCTTTATCATCTAAAATCTTATCAAGCATCGCGTTGATTTCTTTTTTGGTTGGACATTCTGGGAAAGAATCGCCATATTCGCGGCCATTGATTCCACCATAGACTTCATGACCACCAATATGCTTCATAAAGAGTTTTGGAATTGGGTAATAAGCAAGTTCACTTGGTTTAGTAACAAGTAAATCAGTAACTGGCATCAAAAGGTTAGTGGAATAAACCGCTTCAAAGATGTCTTTGTTATAGATGGCATAAATGCCACTAGCGTCTCCATGACGGATATCCTTAACAAATTTCTTAAGATCTTGATATTGATTGAAGTAATTTGTGGTTTTGATACCTTTGATTTTTTTGCAAAGCTTTTCATAAACATCGACGTGATCGCCGAAGTTGATGAATAAGGCAACTTTATTTTCCTTAACGTATGGAATTAAATGATTAACCATCGCTAAGAACATATCAAATCCAGCACCTGCGCCACCGACTGTCATTAAAATTCTTAATGGCTTGTCGTTTTTAATTCTTTCTTTACGAAGTTTATTATCTTCTTCAAGATTAACTAAAAGTTCGTGGTCGATATAGCAACCAACCATCTTTAAATCTTTTTCAGGTACGCTATTAAGTGGATGTTTAGCAAAACCATTCAAAGTTTTGTATCCATAATAGGCAAATGGAGTTTGAACAGTGTGAATTGCTCCTTCGGAGAGATGTAGACCCATCGCCCAGTTATCTGGAATAGCGTTAACAACATGACTCATACCTGAATGGATAGCGGCTTGTGAAGGCCAAACATGGGTAGCGATATAAGGAATATCCTTATCAATATGTTTAAAGATTGGCACGAGAAGTTCGCTGTTGCGTTGATCTTTCGCATTATAGGTGATTTTCTTAAATCCTTCGGAATTAAGTGGTTCCCAAACAAGTTTATTAAATAACTTTGATTTTTGGCTGATACGTGAAGCAAGTGAATACATATCATTTTGTTCACGAATCATTTTGGAACCTGTCGCATCAAAAGATGCAAGGTCTAACCAATATGGCTTAAATCCTAGCGCTCTAGCGGCCGAGGCCATTGCGATTGAAATACGGTAATGACCAAAACCCATACGGATATTGCCAACGATTAAAGCCTTGTCATCAAACTTATGATTTTCTGCGTCAAAAACAATGTTACTTGCTTTGATAAAATCAAGAGTGTCGATATCCTTAAAGCCTAATTTATAATCAGCATTAGAATCATCACCATATTTCTTGATGTATTTCTTTTTGCTTTTATTAGCCTTTTTAATCGTTTTCTTATCAATTGGATTAGAAAAGATTTGTGAGGATTTATCTAACATTGGATAAAACTCCTTTCTTAGTGTTATAGGTGAAACCGTGTTCTTCATTATGAAGTTGATATTTTATATCAATGTAGCAACCATGCTTTTCATAGCTTCGCTCACTGGCATGAAGGAAGATATCAAGGGCTTCACCAAGAATTTTCTTTTTATTTTCGTCATATTCGGCAATGTTGTCGGAAGTCATTAAAACTGAGCCGAATAACGCGTTAATTTTAATTAATGCTTCTTTTTGCGCTGGGCTTAACTGAATATTATTATCCCTTAAAAGGAAGACATCAGGATCATTTGCGAATAACCTTTGATCAAAGATCGAACGATGAATTGTGTTTTGAAGAGTGACTTTTGTGGAGATTCTTTCGCGGTGGAATAATCTCATATACGCGACATCGTCAAAGATGAGAGAAACATCTGGACCTACGCGGAGATAATCGAATGCTCCATAGGAGTTGATGATATTTGCACCACAACCGAGCACTAATTTATCTTTTAAGATAAGTCTTAAGAATTTATAGGCTTGTTTTTGGGCCATGCAGCGAGTCACGCCTTTATATGATTGAATACCTCCAGCATATAAGAAATCCAACTTGAAGAAGTCAAATCCCATATCCATATAGTGTTTCAAACACTTTTCAATATAGTTACGAACTTCTTCTATTGTTAAATCTAGTGCGTAGTGACCGCTCCAGTTGCCGCCACTTTTAACTGGATGACCATGTTTATCTTTGATAAACCAGTCTTTATGTTCTGCGAAAAGTTTTGATTTTTCTTCGGCAACAAATGGAGCGAGCCATAATCCCGCTTTAAATCCACGTTTATGGATTTCTTTGAGGATTGGAGCAAGACCATTTGGGAATTTTTTCTTATCAACATCGAGCCAATCTCCGACAAAGGTCTCAAAACCATCATCGATTTGGAACAGATTGAAACGAGAATCTAACGCTTTTAAGTCTCTAAGAATAATTTCTTCATTAATATTTTGATAATAGTTATACCAAGATGAGTAACCGAAGATCTTTTCTTTATTTAAAGGCGGGAAACGGACGTTAAATGATTTAAGTCCATCTAAGAATGAATTAAAGAAGTAATAATCAAATAATCTAATTGTTTCGCCTTTTTTGACTTTTAAGCCATAGACTTCGGAAATCACTCTAATCGTGTGGCGACGATCTTTGATCATTTCGATAATTAAATAAGCAGTATCGAAATTATTGTTATAAACAAAGGATTCATGTTTTCCTTTGCTATAAAAGACGTCGTAACCATGTGATTTCTTGATTGAATAACGATAGAAATTGACATCTCCATATGCACTCATTGCGAACATTTTAGCGATGATATGCGGAGATTTTTTAATATTTCTTAGTCTTTCAGCGAGTTTAAATTCTTTGGTATCTGTCCATGACTGATAACCATTAAGGAAATAGTAATCGTGATGATTAGTTTTAAGAGGAAGTGACTCATAAGCTTTACGAAGAGTAATATCTTCTTTAGCGGTTAAAGTCACCACTCGATGTTCGTTTTCCCAGGATTCTTGAATTTCGAAATCTAAACAAGAACCCTTGCTTGAACAATTCTTATTTTTCTTATTATAGGTAATTCGCATACGAATTATTTATTGTTTTCTTCAGCAGCTTTTAAGAAAGCTTCGTCGCCTTCTTTAGCAATTGTCTTCATAACTTTCTTTTCGTTATAGAAGAACATGATGAGCGCACCTGCGACGCAGAATACGACTGCAACTAAAGCGGCGATTAACATACCAATTTTGGCTGGATAGATAGTATTTGGATCTTCTGGTTTAACAATACCATCAATCAATGAAATTGATGTGAAGAGCACTAAAGCAGCTGATTGACCAAATTTCATCGCGAATGTACGAGCTGCAAAGAACATACCTTCACGGTTTTGACCGGTAACTTTAGCTTCAGCTTCAGCAACGTCAGCAACAATGGATTGAGGAATGATACCAAGTAACGCCATTGGTAAGGCCGCAACGACCATAACAACTAAGGCGAAGACCCAGCTTAATCCGTTAGCAGCACCTTCATCTGGAAGGAAGCCTGGAATTGATGAAATAGCAGTAATTGCATAGCAAATTGCTAAACCAAAGAAACCAGCAATAACAAGTTTCTTTTTACCGAATTTCTTAACAAGGTTGGTAACAAATGGATAGAAAACAGCAGATAAGACTGTCATACCGCCCATGAAGACCATAACGAAGCCTTGGGCAAAGCCCATTGATACTTTAACGAAGAATGGTAAACCGGTTTGGAACATAGTTAATCCAACCCAGTACATGAGATCGGATAAAGAGAACGCTCTAAAATCTTTGTTCTTGAATGTAGAAGTCATTGATTTAAAGACATTTTCTCTTGATGGTTTGGTGTCGACATAATCTTTTTCCTTTAATAAGAATGTTGGTAAGAGCATACAGACACAGCCGATAACCGCTAAAACGATAAAGCAAATACGGAAGCTCCAAGCATAACCGACAGCTTGAGCAAGTGGGGTTAATTCAGTGCCGAAGCCTGTACCAGCAAAAACGAATGGAAGGTAGGCAAATAAGGTACCAGCAAAAAATGTTAATGAAATAGAAGTTGAAATAAACATTCTATCTTCTTGAGTTTTACCAAACTCAGAAATAAGAGCGTTGTATGGTGTGCAATACATTGTCATGAATAAGTAGAATAAAACAATCATGACAGAAACCCAGAGGATGTTAACCCATCCGAATTCGGCATTATATGCACCAAAATCAACACAGAATAATAAGATTGTCACGGCTGTTAATGGGACAGCAGCGAGTTGCATAAACGGGATTCTTCTACCACGTTTATTTGTGCTTCGATCTGATAATGAAGCAATAAGTGGGTCGGTGACCGCATCAAAGACACGGCTTAAGGCTGAGATTAAACCAATAACGGTAATAAATCCTCCTAAAAGACCTGGAAGTAAGTATTGGACAGCTCCCATATCTGCGGCGCCAGCAGTTGGTAAGAAGAATGTAACTAACCATGTGCCGATGATACCACTGAGAAGTGACCAGCCGAGTTGACCAATCGCGAAGATAATCATTTGTTTTTTAGATAATCTTTTCATAGTTTTGAACGCTCGTCTAATTAGCGTTCCCTCCTTTTTAAAACGTTACTTGTTTTAGACTAACAAGCCCGAAGTGAATCAAGGATCATTTTAATCAAATAATGGATTTCTGCGGATTTTTTTGCATTTTTATCCTGTTTGAGAATGGCTTGATCCACTGATAATTTTTTGCATAATTCAAGTAGTGCGTGAGTGGAAGAAAAATAGAAGGTTTCGATATCATCAACTTTTTTGACAGAGCCATCCTTTAATCCTAATTGATAAGCTTCTTCAAATTTGATCTTAAAAGTATCGACTTCTTTTTCGTATTGATCTAACGAAACGCCTTCTTCCATGCACATGTATGCATCAAATTCATTAATAAAGTAAAAATATTTGGGTTTGTCATTAAAGATGCTTAAATAGGAGTTATAGAATATTTCAAGCTTCTCAAAGCCAGTTTTTCCTTTGGAAAGATCGAAATATCCAGTGAACACTTTTTCCTTAAGGTAAAGTGCGGACGCTAAAACGATATTTT
>OMVV01000029.1 GCA_900314585.1 uncultured Erysipelotrichaceae bacterium | reverse complement strand
GTTAATCTTGTTTTCTGCTTCATAAAAACCTCCTTTCATTAGAAGCAGTAGAACATAAATATTTTATCTAAAGTGTTGCAACGACTTTGTCAAATAACATTAAATAACATCTTTCCAATTTAAAAGGCTCCACAATGGAGCCTTTTTTGTTTGAATTCTATTCCTATTTAATGATTGTTCCGGCCTTGAGTTCAACAGCGAGATTTGCTTTCTCTAATGAGGAGATTATCGCAGTTTTGCCAGGTTTTTCATTTAAGAACTTAACGCAAGCGTTAACCTTTGGATACATACTTCCTTTAGCAAAGTAGTCTGTTTTCAAGTATTCTTCCATCTCAGCTTTTGAGACTTTCTCAAGTTTCTTTTCATCTGGTTTACGGTAGTTGATGTAGACGTTATCAACAGCAGTTAAAATGACGAGATAATCGGCATCGACAAGGGCAGCGACTTTTGCAGAAGCATAGTCTTTATCAATAACTGCGGCGATACCTTCAAGTTTGCCGTTCTTTTCAATAACAGGAATGCCGCCTCCACCTGCGCAGATGACGATGTCACCTTTCTTAACAAGAGTGGAAATACTTTCTTTTTCAATGACGTCAATTGGTAGTGGTGAGGCAACAACTCTTCTCCACCCACGACCAGCATCTTCCTTCATTGTGTAGCCTTTTTCTGCAGCAATTTTCTTTGCTTCAGCTTCGCTGTAGAAAGCGCCAACAGGTTTGGATGGACTCTTAAACATTGGGTCATCTTTATCAACTAAGACTTGGCTAACAACGGTTGCGACGTTGCGTTTTAAGCCGGCATCTTTTAATGCGTTATAGATTGCGTTTTGGATATGGAAACCAATATATCCTTGTGACATTGCTCCGCATTCTGGGAATGGCATATCTGGAGCGGAAGTCGATTCAGTGAATGCTAAATTGATCATTCCAACTTGTGGACCATTTCCGTGGACAATGATTACTTCATGCCCTAATTCAATAAGGTGGACGATGCTTTTTGCAACACCAACTAAAAGAGCTTTTTGCTCTTCAGCATTATTACCTAAAGCGTTGCCACCAAGAGAAACAACATATCTTGACATTTATCTATTCTCCTTCGTTGCTATTCAATTATATAACCACCTCTAAAAATATAAAAATCAAATAATATTTATGGTGTATTTTATTTTGAATATATATTCAAAATTATAAGCATATAGACGCCTGCATTATTTTCACACGCACCCTTGAAAGCGCTTCACTATACGTGTAGAATTATAAATAATTCATGGTAACAGGGATTATTCTAGCCGGCGGATGTTCGAGTCGCGCCAAGACAAACAAATTGCTCCTGTTGGTAGATCGTAAACCATTAATTTTGCACACAATCTCCTCAATAAGACCTCACGTCGATCGTCTCATTGTCGTGACTGGTAGATATGACGAAGAACTTCGACCATATTTATCTGATGTAGAGGTTGTTTTTAATTCAAAATATGAGAGCGGAATGTTTTCCTCTGTTTTAGCGGGTCTTTCACACGCGCATTCGGATGTGATTGTTTTACCTGCGGATATGGCAAACATTTCTCACTCAACATTCATCAAACTTATTGATAATAAAGGTGTGATATCTATTCCCACTTATCATGGAAAAAGCGGTCATCCATTATTCTTAAGCAAAGCAATGGTGGATGAATTATTAAACGAAGACATCAATTCGAATTTAGAAAAATTCATCAAATCTCACATTAATTTAGTTAACTATGTTGAAGTTGATGATCCATTTATTAAATTCGATATCGATACAATCGAAGATTACAATAATTTTTTAGCTAAAAGAAAGGAACTATCTTATGAAGGCTAATTCTTTTGTAAGCGTTGGCTCGTGGCAAGAAGCTTATAAGCTGCTCAAGGCTTCACCAAAGAACAAAATCGTTGGTGGTGGTCTTTGGCTTAAAAAAGGCAATGCCGAAGTTGACACCCTAATTGATTTAAGTCGTTTGAACTTAAACAAGATTGAAGACAAAGGAGACTACATTGAAATCGGTTCAATGGTTACTCAACGTGAGCTCGAAGTATCTCCACTTATCAAATCTTTTTCTGGAGGAATTATCTCTAAAGCTGTCTCACAAATCATGGGACCAGCCTTTAGAAACGTCGCGACTGTCGGCGGTTCCGTTTATGGAAAATACGGTTTCTCTGATTTAATTACTGTCCTTCTTGGTTTTGAGGTTGAACTTCAATTCTATCCAAGTGCGACCTTATCTTTAGATGAGTATGTGAAGAAGCCGGGTTTCCATGATGGCATCCTCACTCATATTCGTATCAAGAAGACTGAAAGAAAAGCTTTCTTTAAGAAAGTCGCCATAACTGCTTTAGATTATCCAATCATAAATGTCTGCATTACTTTAGGTGAAAACTACAAGATCGTCGTCGGTTCCCGTCCACTTGTAGCGACCACTCTCGATGAAACAATGTTTTATTTAAATAATGGTGGCACTAACTTCGATGAAGCTGCTAACGTTGCTTATAACGAAGTTAAAGTTGGTGATTCTATTGCCACCAAAGGTGAATATCGTAAAGAACTTGTCAAAGCCTACGTTAAACGTGGTCTTGAGGAGGTAAACAAATAATGATTATCAAATTTAACCTCAATGGTATCGATAAAGAAGTCGATGTAAAACCAGGCGAATATCTTTTAGATACTCTCCGTCGCATCGGTGTTAAATCAGTCAAGAAAGGTTGCGATGGTTCCGCTTGTGGAATCTGTGTAGTTTTAATTGATGATAAACCAGTTTTATCCTGTTCTTACCTTTCCACACGTGCTAACGGGCATAAAATTATAACCGTTGAAGCGATTCAAAAAGAAGCCGCTCGTTTAGCTGAATGTTTTGCTAGCGAAGGCGCCGATCAATGCGGCTTTTGTAACTCAGCGCACGCTTTAATGGCTCACGCACTTAGCATTGAAAATCCGCATCCAAGCGAAGAGGAAATCAAGGATTATTTAGTTGGAAACCTTTGCCGCTGCACTGGCTATCAATCACAAGTAAAAGCAATGGTCAAATATTTTGGAGGTAACAAATAATGAAAAAATTTAGAGTTGTTAACAACGTTACCCCAAGTGTTGATGGTAAAGGCATAATGATGGGCCGTCCAGTTTTTACAGACGACCTTGCTCCTGACAACGCTTTGATCGTCAAGATTTTGCGTTCGCCACATGCCTTTGCTCATATTAAATCAATCGATGTTAGCGAAGCTGAAAAATATCCAGGTGTCGCTTGCATTCTCACTTATCAAAATGTTCCACACGTTCCATTTACACGTGCTGGTCAAGGTTATCCAGAACCATCTCCACACGATAAATTCGTTTTAGATGAATATGTTCGTTATGTTGGTGATGAAGTCGCTGTTGTTGCGGCTGAAACAGAAGAAATTGCGCTTGAAGCAATGAAACTTATTAAGGTTGAATACGAGGTATTAGATCCAGTTCTTAACTTCGAAGACGCAGTTGATAACAAGTCCGTCATTCACCCAGAAGATAAGATTCATGAAATGTTCCCAATTGGTTTTGAACCAAAAAGAAACATTGCTGCTGCCTATGAGATGGAAGTTGGCAACGTCGAAGAAGAATTATCTAAATGTGATGTTGTTGTTGAAGAAACATTCTATTCCCAAGCTCAAGCTCATGCGATGATGGAGCCTCACGCTTCTAACGCTAGACTTGATGAACACAACCGTTTAGTTGTTTATTCAACTACTCAAACCCCATTCCACATGCGTCGTATCATCTCGAAGACCTTAGGAATTCCAGTTGATAGACTTCGCGTGATTAAGCCAAGAGTTGGTGGTGGTTTCGGCGGTAAACAAGCTTTCCATGGTGAAATGTTTGTTTCCTTAGTTACATTAAGAACGAACCGTCCTTCCAAGTGTGTCTTCACTCGTGAAGAAGTATTCGGTTCAACATATACACGTCACCCAATGCGCATCAAACTTCGCATTGGCGCGACAAAAGATGGCAAAATCCAAGCAATTGATTGCCGTGCATTGTCTGATACAGGTGCTTATGGTGAACACGCTTTAACCGTCTTCATGATTGTCGGTTCTAAAGTTTTACCACTTTATAACAAAGTTAAGGCTGTTAAATTTGGTGGACAAGTTGTCTACACCAATCACGTGCCTGCTGGTGCATATCGTGGCTATGGTGCGATTCAAGGTAACTATGCTCTTGAATCAACCATTGATGAACTTGCGAAGAAACTTGGTATCGATCCAATTACTCTTCGTGAGATGAACTCAATGAAAGAAAAAGAAACTTCCCCAATCTTTGAGATTATGGGTGAAGGTACCGAAGGTACTGCAATGATTATGGAATCATGCAAACTTCCATATTGCATTAGTCGCGGCCGTGAACTTATGGATTGGGATAACAAATTCCCAGTTCGTCAAGTTGGTCCACATAAAGTCCGCGCAGTTGGGTGTGCAATTGCTATGCAAGGTAGTGGTATTCCATTCCTTGATATGGGTTCTTGTACAATCAAACTCAATGATGGCGGCTCATACATGGTCACCGTCGGTGCAACTGATATTGGTCAAGGTTCTGACACGATTATTTCTCAAATCGTCGCTGAAGAACTTGGTACAACAATGGACAAAGTCATCATCTATTCATCCGATACTGACTTAACTCCATATGATTGTGGTGCTTACGCTTCATCCACGACATACGTTAGTGGTAACGCTGCTTATAACGCTGCATGCAAAATGCGCGAGAGACTTCTTAAA
>OMVV01000017.1 GCA_900314585.1 uncultured Erysipelotrichaceae bacterium | reverse complement strand
GTCCAGTTCAATATAGGATTCAGTCCCTTCAACAGTCTACTTAGAAGTGATATGATTGTTGAAACGTTTCAGTCCAACATAATGGGTTCACTTCAATCATGATGGCCTAATTTAATATACAGGAATATTTACTTTTGCTTTTCAATTCTTACAGTTAGCGCTGGATACATCATTAAGAGTTGACCAATTGAAGCAATAAGAGAGAAGATCGAAACAATGATAACGCCAACGGTGTATCTGCTACCCGGACGTCCAACCATCATAAATGCAAAGACAACAAATAAAATGGATAAGACAGCGATGGTAACACCAAACCAGACTAATGCTTTATTTGGTTCAAGTTTTTCTTCTTTCTTAAAGATAAATGGATACGAAGTATACACAACAACAATTGAGAAGATTAAAGCGAATAATCCAAATAAGAACATCATCATGCCTAAGATTGGTTCGCCATTAAATCCAGTAACAATCTTAGATGGATCTTCTGGATCAACTTGGTTGAATTGATAAAACAATAATAAGGCAAGCGAACAAATCGCACTGAGTAGACCTAAGCAACCTTCAATCATGGCTGTTAATCTAAAATCACGAAATTTCTTTAACAAATTTTTCATTTTGATACCTCAAGTTACATATTTATTTTACAAATATGTTTCATAAATTACAACAAAGCATTTTTCTAAGAAAAAACCACTATAGCTTCGACAGTGGCTTTATTTTGCTAAATTATTTAACTAAGCTATAAGCTTCTTCATCAACATAGATTGTGCAATCTGGATGTTTTTGAAGAATTGAACATGGCATCGATTCAACGATTGGTCCTTTGATAAGACCATACACTGCTTTCGCTTTGTTTTTGCCTGTGGCAATAAGAACAATCTTGCGAGCGTTCATAATCGATTTAAGACCCATGGTGACTGCTCTAGTTGGGACTTCGCTAATATCATTGAATAAACGGGAATTATCTTTGATAGTTTGTTCAGTTAATTCAGTTTCATGGGTTAATGAATCAAATGCAGTTCCTGGTTCATTGAAGGCGATGTGACCATCTGAACCAATACCAAGGATTTGAATATCGATTCCACCGGCTTTTGCGATCATTCCATCATATTCTTTCATGAACTTCTTATAATCTCCGACACCAAGTAACACATTAGTGTTCTTTTTGTCGATATCAATGTGATTGAAGAGATTTTCATTCATGAAATAACGATAGGATTGGTTATGAGTGCCTTCAAGGCCAACATATTCATCAAGGTTAAAGGTTGTGCATTTCTTAAAAGAAACACGGCCTTCTTTATTTGCCTTTGCCATATCAGCATAAACTTTTAACGGGGATGTACCGGTTGCTAAACCTAAAACAGCATTTGGTTTCTTATTAACAACTTTAATAAATTCTTCAGCAATTAATTCTGAAATATAGTCTTCGTTTCCTACAATAACTTTCATTATTTGTAACTCCTTTGGTAAAAAAGTTTTAAATTATCTTAGGTTTATAGTCAACAAAAAAATGCATTTTATGATGCATATCTTTCTTTACCTTCAAATTATGCAGCTTGATATTTTTGTTGATAAATATTCACTAATCTATATAAAGGATAGATCAAAACAATCGAAGTCGAGATTTCAAAGATGAAGTTCCAACCAATCATTCCTATGAATAAAAATTCATAGATATTCGCGAATGAACCAGAATATTCTTCTAAGATTGGTCTAAAGAATGTTAACGCGCCAACGACAAAAATCCCTGTATTAACAACTGGAACTAAGATTGAGGTAACAATAGTTGCCATCAAATTGTTGTAACGATGTAAAAGTAGATAGGCTAATCCACCTAAAAAGCCAGCGGCAGATGATTTAACAAGCACAATTAAGATCGTTCCACCCACGCTAACGTTATAAAACAAAGCAGTCGATGGAGCGAGCAATACAAATAAAGAATTAATTAAGCCAAGAAATAAACCAACCCAAGGTCCTAATGTAATTGCGCCTAAAGCAATTGGAATAAGCGATAAATTTATACTTACTGGACCAAATGCAATGTGATTGCCAACAAATTGCAAAACAATCTCGATTGCGGTGAGGATTGCGATGAGCGGCATATTTCTGACAGTAAATGGATTTTTCATAACAGCAAGTCAAAAATATATTCTTTTATAGAATATTAGTCAATGATTTTTCGTTTATGTGACTTGCTAAATTAAAGTTTAAAATCTTCGGGAGCATATCTTTTTATATTATCTAGGAAAATAACAACGATGTTTTTGCCTTTATTTTCGTCTTTTTTGGCTTCTAGTAACGCTACGAAAAGGGCCACGCCAGAAGAGATGCCGACTTTAAATTGTTTAAATATGTTTTTCGTGTTTTATCCCTTGTTATAAAGTTTCTTTTGATAATTGATTGGCTCTTGAGTAACATCGATTCCGAGTCGTTTTAAGGTGACTAGGTCAACTTGTGATAACAAAGTTGATGAATGTAACTGACATCCCTTTAGTTTAGGAAGCTGTTTTAAGGCCAAATCCGCGAGTGGATTATTAAGAGCCTGAATTGATAAGGCTAATAAAATTTCTTCTGCTCTAAGGCGAGAATATTGTTTATGGAGATAATTTTCTTTAAGTTCACGAATCGGATTAATGACCGATGGAGAAAGTAAATAAAGATTTTTATCGATTTTTGCTAAGGATTTTAAAGCGTTAAGTAACGCTGCAGCAGACGCTCCAAAAAGAAGGGAACGATGACCGGTTATAATCTTACCATTATTAAGTTCAATCGCCACCGCTGGTTCTTTTTCTTTTTCGCTAGCTTTAAGCGCTGCATCAACGCATTTTCTCTCAGCTAAATTAATATTTGCTTTATTTAAAAGCACTTCTGATTTTTCTAAGGCCGAGTTATCAAGCTTGCCTAAGAAGATTTTTACTTTTGTATCGTAGTAGCGACGAATGATTTCATCTTTAGACGCTTCACATACTTTTTCATCGTCAACAATCGCTAAACCAACCATATTCACTCCCATATCAGTTGGGGAATTATATGGAGATTTGCCATATATTTTTTCAAAAATCGCTTTTAATAAAGGAAATACTTCAACATCGCGGTTATAGTTGATCGCAGTTACTCCATATGCTTCAAGATGGAATGGGTCGATCATATTGACGTCATTTAGATCAACGGTCGCTGCTTCATAGGCTAAATTGACTGGATGATTTAAAGGAAGATTCCATACTGGGAAAGTTTCATATTTTGCATATCCCGCATGAACACCGTTTTTGTTATCTTGATAAATCTGAGATAAACAGGTCGCCATCTTACCACTTCCTGGTCCAGGAGCAGTCACAACGACCAAAGGTCGACTTGTCTTAATATATTCGTTTTTACCAAGTCCATCATCAGAGACGATAAGCGGAATATTATGAGGATAACCATTGATCTTGTAATGACGATAAATGGCAATCTTATTGTTTTTAAGTTTTCGTTCAAATTCAATGACATTTGGTAATTCTTGATAGAAAGAAATAACTATTGAAGAGACTAATAAGCCAACTTCTTTATAAGCATCGATTAAACGGAGAACTTCTTCTTGATAGGTAATACCTATATCGCCCCTCATTTTGTTGGAGTTAATATCATTTGCATTGATAACGATAACAACTTCCGCTTTATCTTTGATGCCTAAAAGCATTTGAAGTTTAAGATCACTTTCAAATCCAGGGAGCACTCTTGAAGCGTGATAATCATCAAAGAGCTTGCCACCAAACTCTAAATAGAGTTTATCGCCAAACTTTTCGATGCGTTTTAATATATTCTCGCGTTGAATTTTGAGATATTTTTTACTATCAAACGCTTGTTTTTTCATATATGTAAAACAATCTCCTTGAATAATTGGTTTTAGATTGGAAGAACAATTATTGTTCTTTTCTCTTCTTTAAGAAGAAATATCCACCGATTGCGCTAACGCCAATAAGCGAGACGATAGAAACAATTGCAATTATCTTTGTATTATTACTATCACCTATTGGACCAAACGGGATAACGTTACGGCTGATGATATAATCATCACCACTAGCATTAATTACATTGCCATGATATTTGGCCCAAGCAATTAATCTTTCTCTAGCCGTAGAAATGACATAGTCAGTTGATTCCATAAATTCAACACGATTAGCCTTCGACATACTCTCGAAATAATCTTTAGCGACATCGTACTTACTAACACATTGACCGCTGGAATCTTCGAACATAATGTAGTTCGCTACATTGTTTGGTGTTTCTTCACCTTTTAAGGTAATAGAAATTTGAGTGATATTCGAATAATTGCTGCCTGTATTGCCAATACAGTCGACTTTTATGTATTTGTAGTCATAGTTCGAAGGATCTGCACTTGCTTTTAAAACCCAAGTATTTCCATCAACACTATAGCGAATATTAACAGCTCGACCACTACTTGTAACCGTTGCATCACTTATGCCAGTAGCAAAAGGTGTTTGGTTTTTAATATAGCCAGCTAGAGCTGAAGCATTTCCAAAGGAAATGGATGAGCCGCCACTATAGTAATAGGATTTATAGTAATCATAAGTAATTCCGCCATAAGAAACTGTTCCGGATTTTAAACTATTGTTTCCACCACCAATTCCACTAAACACAGATGAGGAAACTAGCGTTACTGAAGAAGTTTCTGGTGTTCCATACGCTTTTCTTTGAACCCGAACAGTTAATGAGCAAGTAAATGTGCTATATGAAATTGAATTCGTGAATGTTTTATCAGTTAAAGAACCACCACTCGCAGCATCACTATAAGTGAATCTGTAACCATCATTTGCGAACGTGAATCCGCTAACGGTGTGATTATTGTTGTCTTTAACAGTGATATCCGATGCTGAAATTGTTTCACCAACATAAAATGTTTTTGATACGGAAGCGGTAATTGATGTAACCTCGCCGCCACCAGTTGAATAAGTAGCGACCCACGATACTTGTTTAATACCCCAGTTACCACTGCCTTTAGTTACATATGTAATACGAATGCCGGTACAACCAGATAAATTACTGGACATAGTAAAGACTGCATCTCCATAGGAGGTAGTGACAATATCAGCACCAGTTTTGGTGTCTGATGCTAAAACATTTCCTGAAGAATCAAGAGCTTCGACCTTATATGAGTTAGCACTTGTTGGTGTGCCGTTGATTTTACTATTTATAGTAACTTCAAGATTGATCATGTTATCTGAAACATCACCAGTGAAAATATCCAATTTGTAAACATTATCACCCGAACCATCAAACTTAACAGAACCATCAGCATAAGCCGATCCGGTTCCATCTGCCGTCCAACCCTCAAGTGCGCCTGAAGCTGCTGTGACAGAACCTTCTTCGGTTGCTGTTCCGCTAGCATTAACTTTTATTGTTTGTGATGTTGTTTGACCGCCGTAAGCAATTGAGACGCTAACAACAGAAGTTGTTAATGCAGTTGAAGTAGATGGCGTGAATGTAAATTCTGAAGTATGGTTAGCGTATGTATATGTATCGCTTGAGCTATCAGAATAATTTCTTGTGATAACCAATCCGGTTGGATCGAAATAATCGCCTTCATTATAGGTTGTTTTTGTAGGTGCAGTTTCGACAGCAATCGAAGACAAAGTCTTCGCATTAACTGTAATTGCTTGAGTTGTCGATTTGCCACCATAAGTAATAGTCACAGAAACATCGCTGGTTGTTAATACCGTAGCGGTGCTTGGAGTGAAACTGAAATCACTTGTGTGATCAGCATATGTATAGGTGTCATATGTGCTATCCGAATAATTACGGCGAATAACTAATCCAGTTGGATCAAAATACTCGCCTTCATTATATGTTGTTTTTGTAGGAGCGGTTGAAACTGCAATTGAAGACAAAGTCTTAGGAACAGTAACACTAATAGCTTGTGAACATGTTTTTCCGCCATATGTGATTGTTACTGAGACATCACTTGTTTGAAGATTGTTAATCGGATCAAAGTCAAATAAATCTTCATTGTCCTTGTAAGGAACGTCTTCGGTTGATGATGGATTAACATAAGTCGCTGTGATGACTAAACCATTTGGATTAAAATCATCGCCGACTGAATATGATGTGATAGTAGGTGCTGTTTCAACAGCAATTGAATCAAGTGTTGGTTCGCTTGAAGAAGTATAAGTTAATGAAAAAGAATAAACACGAATGTTATAACTACTTTCTTTGTCATGATGAATTCTTATGCCGGCAACGTTGTTGGTTGATGGCATAGTTACTGTATATTCTTTACCAGTTGTCTCCTCAACTTTAGTTGTAACTGTTGTAGAGGACGATGAAATAGTATTACCACTTGAGTCTAAGAAATAGGCAATAACGCTATTGCCCAAAGGATCTTTTGCCTGTCCACCACCAACTTTAACCGTTAATGATAGACTATCAGGAGATGACGACCAAATGGTTCCAGAACTTTTCTTTAGATCTAAATCTAAACCAACCGTCGAGCTTTTATCCTGGTAGTAACCGGTTGCACTCTTAGCGTTTGTAAGTGTTAGTGCATAACCATCAGTAACTGTGTCGGTTGTTCCTGAACGTGAAAATGAAATGGTTCCACTATCTCCGCCGCCGCCACCAGATGATGAAACGGTAACAACACAAGTGTCGGTGTATGTATTGCTTGGAGTTGTTAATGTAACAGTGATCGTTGATTGATCATTTTCTGTCGCATTATTTGGAACGGAAACAACTCCATTTGAAACGGTAGCTGCTGATGTGTTGCTGCTGCTCCATGAAATACTTGTATAAGTTCCATTACTCGGAGTAATTGTTGTGGTCAATGTTTCGGAAGAGCCTGGGGCTATTGAAGCTGTATTCTTGTTTAATGAAATACCTGTAGCTTCGGTTGAACCTCCACCGCCATTATAACCATTGATTGTGTCACTACTCGGAGTAGCATAACCAGTTGGGGTAGAATCATAAGATTTATATGTTGTGCCACTATATGTAGCTGTTCCCCAAATGAAGTCGACCCATTCTGGGAAATCGATAAATGGGTTTCTATTATTAGTGTAATTTGTATATAACAAATTATTTCTATGAATTTCGTATTCATCGACTGGATCTTGATGATGCCACGCTAAAAGATCGGTCATAACACCCATCTTGCCAGGATTACTTGTAGTCGAAACATAGCCACTACTAGCCCAATCAGACATGTTTTGGGTTAATGTAAGATTTGGGTTATTTGAATCAATACCGTCTGAATCCGATCCAGATAAGTAATTGTATCGAGCAACCATGTAGAAGATTGCACGGGCAATATCACCCTTGTCACAATCTTGTGGTTCGAATACTGTTCCGGTATTAAGAGTCTTTGAAGTTCCTCTTAAGTTGCCTGATTGATTTGAATACTTATCACCGCAATCAGTATAACTTGATGATGTATTAACGTAACCATAGTAATAATTACTATGAATATTATTTGAATAGCCATTACCAGCCATTAAGTGCATTGGGTCACCACGAGCACCACCGGCAGCACTTGTTTCAAAACCTTCAGCCTTTGGCCAAACGTGTTCACGGTTGATTCCCCATTGGGTTTGTTGATGGTCGTCCCATGCGGTTGTTTGGTTAGTGACGTTTCGATTTATGTATAAAGCATGAATATAAGGATTATTTTTAGATGAAGATGAACTGGTACCATATTGATAATTCGTGATTTTATTGGTTCCAGAATCATATGTGCCATAACTCGTTGAACTAGCTGGCGATTTAGCCCAGTCACGATCAGCGATTTCATAAATTTGCCATATTGCGTTTCCAGAGTCGTATGAGTAATATTTTTGTTCATTCTTAAGAATAGTCTTTAAATTCTTGAGAAGATTGGTGCCTTGTCTTTCACTTTGAGAAAGATTATTAAGACTTGAGTAATATGAGCGAATATTGGATGCACTGGTATCATTCAAATCGATTGTTGTTGGTAATGATGAAGTTGAATAAGCACTAACTTGATCAGCTTTTGAATTGTGTGCTAGAGCAACCCCAACACTGGTTGCAAGAGTGGCTCCTAGGAGCGAGACAATAATACTTTTTACGACTTTTTTCATGGACTTATATTAATAAGTAGGATTTTTTAATGCAATATTTTTTTGATGATATCGTTAATCTAGTTAACGCCTAAAATTACAAAAATCAGCTTAATATAATTAAAAAGTCCTCATCATTTTTGGATCGATAAGGACTAATTAAGTTACTAAGATAAATAATAAATTATTTAATTCCGTATTTTTCTCCATAGTGTTCGATGACATAATCGATATCTTTATCACCTCGACCAGAGAGATTGACTAAGATTGAACCATGATGCATCTTTTTCGCTAAACGGATGGCGTATGCAACCGCATGAGCGCTTTCTAGCGCTGGAATAATTCCTTCTAGCTTACAAAGCTTAAAGAAGGCATCGATCGCTTCTTCATCGGTAACAGAATCATATTCGACTCTTCCTAGATCGTGAAGGAAAGCGTGTTCTGGTCCTACGGCCGGATAATCAAGTCCGGACGCGACTGAATAAACTGCTCCTGGATTACCATCTTTATCTTGAAGCATGATGGAGTTAAATCCATGCATAATTCCTTCTTTGCCAAAGCTCATCGAAGCAGCGTTTTGACCGGCTTCTTTACCTTTACCTAAAGGTTCCACGCCAACGATACGAACTGGATCATTTAAAAATGGAGTGAACATGCCGATTGAATTTGATCCACCACCGACACAAGCACAGACAACATCTGGAAGTTCACCAGTCATCTCTAAGAATTGTTCTCTAGCTTCGGTGCCAATAATTGATTGGAAATCACGAATCATAAGTGGGAATGGATGAGGTCCAACCGCACTTCCAATACAATAAAGTGATGTTTTATATTCTTTAGAATATGCTTCAAAGGCAGCATCAACAGCTTCTTTAAGTGTGCCAGCGCCTCTATCCACAGGGATGACACGTGCTCCAAGGATACGCATTCTTGCTACGTTCGGAGCTTGTTTCTTCATATCGACAACACCCATGTAGATGTCGCATTCAAGTCCATAATATGCGGCTGCGGTCGCAACAGCAGTTCCGTGTGAGCCTGCACCTGTTTCCGCGATAAGTTTCTTTTTACCCAAGTATTTAGCGAGCAAACCTTCGCCCATCGTATGGTTTGGTTTATGCGATCCAGTCGTATTTAAATCTTCTCTTTTCAAATAAATTTGAACTTTACCTAAAGATTCAGATAATCTTCGGCAATAATACACTGGAGTTGGACGACCTTGATAATATTTACGAATCTTTCTAAGATCCGCGATAAAATCAGAGGACTTACAAACGGTTAAATAGGCATCATAGATTTCTTGAAATGGTTTTTCTAAGATTTTTGGAAGATAGGCTCCACCATATTTACCAAAATAACCTTTTTCATTTGGGAAGCGTTTTGTGTATGAACGGAAATCAATATCTGATGGTTCAACAGATTTAACTTCATCAAATTGATATGTATTACGTAAATCACCAGGTTTAGTTGCGTTAGCAGGAATTACCCAGGATTTGCCAATCTTTTTTGCACCTTTAATTCTTTCTTCAATTAGAAGAGAACGAATGCGGCGTTCAGAAATATCCCATTTCTTCGCCATATCTAAAACTGAACAATAATCCATAATTTTTACCTCGACAAAAATCTTATTCCTTTTTCGGTATGTTGTAAATAGAAATATTGTATATTTTATTCCGTATGAAAAAGACAACAATTAGTAAGATTATATCTTAAAGTTATGTATTAACGGATTAAAACGTCAGGTTAACGTTATGGGAAATATGATAAAAATATTGATTATTTTGACAATAAGTTTTGATTTCGTTAGCTAAAACATCATCTTTTGTGTACTCGATAAAAAGGATTTTTGAATTATCTTTCATAAACGAAACAATCGATAAATAGTAATTTTTATCTTCTTCATTTTGTTTACCAAAGATATCGTTTTCATAATCCTTAATTGAAGAAAAGATGCATTCTTGAGCGTACACATCTATTTCTTTAAGTAAGGGCGAAGACTCATCGTGCAAAGCTTCAAGAAAGTCGGTTCCACTATTGATCATAAGTTTTAATGATGTTATTTCAAGATCAGATAACATGGATTTACAAGCCTGATAAACATTGTGTTTATATTCATCACTACATTCATATACTTCATTAACGATGTAGTAAACATCAAAGTTATCCATAAATAAGCCATCTGCGCCTAAAGATGAGAGTCGATTTGCCTCACTTTTAATGTGCTCTTGCCAGTCTAAATTAGTGACATCCATCCACCACTCATCAGGCCAGTTTTCATATGGCATAATCGTTGATTCTTTAAACTCATCGTAATAAGAACGATATCTTTCTAAAGAACCGATCGATAAATAAGCATATATTTCAACATTGTTTTCTTTTAGCTTTTTGATGCTTGTCTCATCAAATTCATCTAGATCAATTGCGACACTTTTATAAGCAACAAGTTTATCGACATTTTTAGATGTTTCACCTAAGAATACTCCAACATCAAAAGAAGACACTATTTCTTCACTTGTCGAACTTTTAGCGGGTTTTTCGCTTGAGTTTTGACAGGAGGCTAAAAGAAATGGTGCAAAAAATAAGCATGCAATTCTGGAAGATATTTTCTTTAGCATCGACATATCGACATTATTTTACAAAAAGAAAAGCCATCTTGTTAAACAAAATGGCTAACAACTTTAAATTAAGAATTAACGATGTCCAAGGATTTGAATTGAAATCGCTTCTGAGTCATGTTCAATTTTTGAAGCATATTCCGCTAAACGATCTTCGTTATTTTCAAATGTAGCTTGGTATGAGACATCAATAGTCTTACGTCCACCACTTTCGGAAATTTCTGAAGAAAGTCCATGGACTGAACATTCAAATTCTTTAGAGACAGTAAGAATAATATCTAAGATATTTTTATCAGCAGGAACTGTTAAAAGAATAGTTGGATTCTTACGGTTCATACGAATTTCAACTTTCTTGAAGCTTGTTAAGACAAACAAGATTAAGGCTGTGCCAACAAAGGCAAGGATAAAGTTGAATGAACCACAGGCGATACCAATCGCCATAACAACCCAAATGGTTCCAGCAGTTGTTAATCCTTTAACACCACTATTGCGGTGCATAATTGCGCCAGCGCCTAAGAAACCGACGCCAGTGATGATTTGTGCGGCAAGACGAGCAACGTCATGAGAGAAAATTTCTGGGAATCCATAAATGGAGATGATCATAATCAAACATGAACCAACACCAACTAAAAGATGGGTTCTAAGACCAGCGCTACGACCGCGCCATTCTCTTTCGATACCGATTGTTCCACAAAGGATAACACAAAGTGCTAATGCGATAATGCAAAGTATCAAGTTTCCAACTGGCCAGCCATCAACTGTCCAATTGTTTAATAGTTCAGCTATTTTTTGATCAAATGTAACCATAATTTTTCCTCGTGAAATATTATAGGCGTTTTATTTAATAAATACCAGCATAATATGCAAAGATATTAACTGGCTTTTTCGTAAAGTTTTGAAAACTTAGGACATTTCTCGTCGAGAGTTTTGAAATCAGCTTCAGTTGGCATATTCTTTTGACCAGCGGCCATAAAGTTACGAAGAACACCAACTAAGATGAATGGACGGATGAATACAGAATGAATCATCGACCAGAAAACAATACCGATAATGGCCGCGATAACAAGTGAAAGAATTGTTGGATTCATTAAGAATTCTGGGAAATCAATTGAATTTCTCACACCAATTTCAGCGATTTCGTTTGCTAAGGTTTGGAACATTGCTGGAAGAGCGCTGAAGATAGCAAATAAAATTCCAGTGACTGCACCAGCGATAACGACAAGAGAAAGAAGGCCCATACCAAAGATACGACCAACGTTTCTAATCAAGGTTTTGCCGTGTTTAAAGAAGATAACTGCACCTTCACAGCCAGCTTTGAATGAATTGATGTCTTTTCTAAAGAAAATCCAGCCTAAACAGCAATCGCAAAGATAGCCAATGAGGATTTGAATTGCAGTATCGATAGTAGATGTGACTGCATTACCAGTTGAACCGCCGACAGCGGTACCGAGTTGATTGACACCTCTACCAATTTGTTTGAAGATACCTTTGATCGCTCTAGTGATGAAGAAAAATGCAGTAATCTTACCGAATTTGCCTTTCATTTCATCTAGACCAGCGCGGAAAGTATTATCTTCAAGATTTCCTTCAGTGACGCCTTTGGTCATCATCGCGATTTGGGCGCATTTGTATCGATTTGTTATAAACAAAGAAATAAGGAATGCACCAATACCACCGACAACAACACCAAGGATTAAACCAAGGATGGCCATTTCAGTCGTGCGGTTCAATAAGAAGAAGCCAGCTGTGCCACAACCGACAACAACTAAAAAGCCGAGCAGATCCCACAAAAATGAGACGAGCGAGAATGATAATGTTTTTTGATAGACTTTGAAATTTGTCATAAATTAATCACCTTTCTTACGTGAATTATTATATATTGCTTCATAAATATTGCGATCCCCAAATTTAGATAATTTACAAACCGCTTCGAAAGCGCGGCGAGTTAAATCATCAATTTGAGCAGTTCTTTCTAGCTCTGGATTCGGAAGAATTGGCTCACCAATTGAAAGATTCACAAGCGCTAATTGATGGAATAATTTGCGTCTAAACCAACTTGGTTTTCTATAAGAAAAAGCCATTGGAAGAATTGGTTTATTGTTTTTGATTGCAAATGAAGCCGCTCCTCTTTTAAATGGGCGGATACGAGAATAATATTCCCACATGCTTCCTTCTGGATAAATTTGTAAGAGGTTGCCTTCATCTAAAAGTTGTTTTGTATCTTTCATAAACGCAAGAGTAGCCTCGTTATCTTTTTCAGGAATTGGGATTCCACCGACCATTCTAACGAGTGGTCCACTATCACCATTGACGTTTTTATCCCAGGAAAGAAGATACGGCCACTTGAAGTTATGAACGGCTTTCATAATGCAAATGTAATCCCACATAAAGACGTGGTTTGCGATTGTAATCGCACCATTAGCTAAAAGCCTTTTGTGTTGTTTTATATTAGCTTTGCCATATATCCTGATCCCAAAACGAATTTTCGCAAGTGGAAAAACGATAATTCTAAGTAGGAGTCTCACCCAAAATCTTTTAAAACGAAATCCAAATGATTTATCGACATAAGGATAATTCTTATCGAAGACGATTCCTCGATCCATCTTCACTTCGAGATAGTGAGACGAAGTATCTTCTGGAAAGTGATATCGACTTGTATCAGGCACAGACATATTCTTTATTTTATAATAAAACCCCTATGTGATAAAGGTAATATTATTTGCTATAATTTAGAACATGAGGATTTTATTTGTCCTAGAATGCGCGAATCAATCCACGAATGGAACGACTGCATCCTGTTTACGTTTTGCCAAAGAGCTTGAAAAGAAAGGCCACGAAATAACAATTATCGGCTGTGACAGAATCATCGGTGAAAAGTATCACCGCTACTTTGGTTTACCAAAATATAAATTCCCGCTTGCCGATAAAGCGATTGTCAAAGATGGCTTTATTATGTGTAAGATGATTTACAAAACCCTTGAAGAAGCGATCGAAGGACAAGATGTTGTCCACACCTTCTTGCCATTTAAATTATCAAATGTTTGTAGATTGATGGCTCAAGAAAGAGGAATCGCAGTCACAACAGCTTTCCATATCGTCCCGCAAAACTGCACCGCCGCAATCCATTTAGGTTGGTCAAAGTTAATCAATGGAACAGTTCTATATTTCTTCAAAAGATATTTATATAACCAAGTTAGATATGTCCACTGCCCTTCTAAGATGGCCGCGGAAGTTTTAAAGAAACATCAAGCTAAATACTGTGTCCCGCGCGTTATTTCTAATGGAGTTACTCCATTTTTCAAAAAACTCGACAATGTTAAAAAACCATCGCAATTTGCGGATAAATTCATCGTTTGCATGTCTGGTAGGCTTGCTGATGAAAAACGCCAAGATTTAATCATTAAAGCGGTCGCTAGATCAAAATATAACGACAAAATCCAAGTAATTTTATGTGGACAAGGTCCAAACCATGATATTTATCTTCGTTTAGCGAAACGTAAAAAACTTGCTAATCCATTACAAATCAAATTCTGTTCCCATGAAGAACTCAGGGAAACAATGAATTATATCGATTTATATATTCATGCTTCTGATTATGAAATCGAAGGTATTTCCTGCATGGAAGCTATCACCTGTGGAGTGGTCCCACTAATTTCGAATCATAGATTATGTGCAACCAAAGATTTCGCAATTGATGAGAAATGTTTGTTTAAGCATGGTTCTTCCAAAGATTTAGCAAAGAAGATTGAATACTTCTATGATCATCCTGAAGAAGTTGCTCGTTTAAAGAAAACATATGAAGAAGAATCTAAAAAATACGAAGTATCTCTTCAAGTTGATGCCTTAGAACAAATGTTTATCGATGCATATAACGAAGCCAAAGAGAAAAAAGATTTACCTCATCAAAGACCAAGACGAAAAGATAAAGTTCTTTATAAACGTTATATGCGTGCTGCTAAAAAGCAGGCAAAACATCCTAAAAAATATCAAAAGTAGATTGACACAACAAAGGTTGTTTGGTTAACTTTAATTAACGTCACCGGTACGCAGAGCTGAATAGGTTCAATCGGGACGTTTTTTATTGACATAACTTATGTCATTTGATTGAATATTGAATGTAACCGGTATGTAGAACCTTAAGGTTGATCGGTTATTTTTTTATTAATGTTATTGACACAACTTTAGTTGTTTGATTTAATAATAAACGTAACCGGTAGATAGAACCTTATGGTTGATCGGTTATTTTTTTATATCCAATAAAACATGATCTTTGTTCTTGTTCAAGTAATGTTATTGCGCTTTAGATACATTTTTGGAAAATTTTAGATTTCTTTTTTTAATATCCTTAAATCTTTTTACAATTTCATTACTTATATGGAAAGTGAATAATGCATCTTTTCCGAAATCTTTTCTTTTGCCTGCATAAAGACGTTTGTAAATATAATTTGGAGTTATTTGACTAATACGTTCATTCAGAATTTCATTATCATCATTTTTTGTAGTGCCAAATTTTATGGCTATATAAAGATTTCTTTCCTCGTCTTTCCAAACTATATAACCAGGATGACCACTTTTGCTGCCATCGTGGATAAAATAAAATTTTCCGACTTCGATTGTTTTTGAAATTGGCGATTAGTTTTTGTTAGACATAAGAACCTCCGATGCGTAAAACAAAAAATATGATTATTACTCCATAACCATACTCATCCCAATCAATTAACTATATCTTATATAGAATGCATAAATTATTCAATGATGAAAAAGAGAATTTTTCACAATTTTTTCAAGGTTAATAAAGAAAAAGACCTTTACCTTTAGGTCTATTTCTATATATGGTGATTTATTCTTGGAACATCGCTGTGGATAAATATCTTTCACCAGTGTCTGGCAAGATTACCGCAATTGTTTTGCCAGCATTTTCTTCTCTTTGCGCTAATTTGATAGCCGCTTTAATAGCAGCGCCACTAGAAATACCAACTAACAATCCTTCTGTTCTTGCAGATTCTTTGCCCATTTCCATCGCTTCTTCATTACCGATTGTGATAATTTCATCATAGATGGATGTATCTAGTGTTTGAGGAACAAATCCCGCACCGATACCTTGAATCTTATGTGGACCTGGTGTGCCTTTAGATAAAACTGGGGAAGTTTCTGGTTCAACTGCCACTACTTTAATGTTTGGTTTGTTTTCTTTTAAATATTTACCTGTACCCGATAAAGTACCGCCTGTACCTACGCCTGCTACTAGGTAGTCAATATTACCATCTAAATCTTTGAAGATTTCTGGACCAGTTGTTAAATAGTGGATATTTGGGTTAGCCATATTGGTGAACTGTGAAGGAATAAAGGAATTAGGAATTTCTTTAGCGAGTTCTTCCGCTTTTGCAATTGCGCCTTTCATGCCTTTGCTGCCTTCGGTTAACACTAGTTCCGCACCATAAGCTTTTAGAAGATTTCTTCTTTCAACAGACATTGTTTCCGGCATAGTAAGAATAATTTTTAATCCTTTAGAAGCGGCCACCATAGATAAGCCAATACCAGTATTACCTGATGTTGGTTCCACTAAAACTGTATCTTTATTGATTAAGCCTTCTTTTTCGGCTTTTTCAATCATGGCTTTCGCAATACGATCTTTAACACTGCCACCTGGATTAAAATATTCAACTTTAACAATAATTCTTGCTTTTAAATTATATTTACTTTCTAAATTTGAGAGTTCCACTAATGGAGTATTACCAATAGTGTCGATTATTTTTTGATAAACTTTCATTTGTTTTTTCCTCTATTTACTTTTCCTATATGTTTAATAGGTTTACAGTATTATAACTCTTTGCTATAATGGTGTCAACGAGGCAACTCTATGAATAAAAAAGTATTAAGGAGAATAGATAATTATGAAACTATCTTCTAAAACTATTACCGCTATTAAGATGTTCATCGATTTAGGTGAACACTATGAAGATGGCTATATCTCTTTAGTGGATATCGCCAATCGAAAAGAATTATCCAAGAAATTCTTAGAACAAATTGTGCCGTTATATAAGGCTAGTGGCCTATTAGTTGGTACAAGAGGTAACCAAGGTGGGTATCGTTTAGCTAAATCCCCTAACGAAGTCACTTTAAAAGATATTATCTATGTATCTGAAATTGGACTAGGAAAAGAAAATGTTGGCTACGCCCCTATTGATGATTTCTTAAATCAAATAGATAAGCATTTAGAAATCTATTTAGAAAAGAAAACATTAGCCAATCTAATTGAATCGGCGAAAGAATCTTATTCAAACGATTATATCATTTAAAAAGAGCCTTTTGCTTTATTCATTTATACCACCTTCAATGAGGGGCTTTGATGTTTAGACAAATCAAGTGATCAAGTTCATCGAATAAAAAAGATTGACACGCTTGGTATCAATCAGTTTTTCTTAAATGGCTGTGATGCTAGGAAATGATACAATTTCCACCATCGGTTGCACACTGTCCACCCTTTTAGTGAAATTGTCCACCTCTATTGCAGGCACGAAACCATTATAATTCGTCTTTTTGTTTGCGTCTATGTAAACCTGCACATTGAGGAGAACAAAATCTACAGTTTCTAAAACTATACTGTCTGAACTCTTTACCGCAATGCTCGCAGATAGAAACCTTAGTTTTTGCTCTATGCTTTTGGAAATAAAGCTTCTTATGTTCTGGACAGCAAAACTTAGTGGCTCTTGAAGACGCTCTTAAAAAGAACGCTCTACCACAATAACCACACTTTGTTTTTCCATAAGCGTGAATGCCATATTGATATAACTGCCTGAGTGTATATCCATCTATGTTTAGTTCTTTACAAAAGTCTTTTACAAAGACGACTTTACTTCTATCCATTATCTCTCTAGCTTTTTCAATAAATTCTTTACTAATTGTTTTCATTTTAAGGACCATCCTTTCATATACCTACTGTTCAAAAGTAAGATTATGTCCAAAAAAGAAAAAACCTCTCAAGTCTTTCTGAGAGGTAATCTAAGTAAAATGGTTTTATTCTTCGAATGCGTCGCTATCCAGCTTCTTCAAAACAATGGTTTTCTTGTTGGAAACTCCAACGCCATGTTCATACATTAAATCAGCAAGTTTCTTTCCGTCAATGAGCACAACAATATCTATGCTCAGTGCAAGAAGAACCGATCGAATAAGTTAAGAGTTCTTGCAAAAAAATATTGAATCATTTCAAAGAACCAAGTTTAAATAAAAATAACCATCGCCAATTTTTGTTCCTAAAAATAAACTAGGATCAATACCTGGAGTTAATTTACTTTGAAATGAACATATTTTGCATCGCTTATTTTATGCAATTCTATTTTTCAAATTATTAATACTTAAAATATTTATTTCTTTCTATAAATTGGCATTCTACTCCACACAAAGATTGCCAATTGAGGAGGAATACCGACAAAAAATAAATACCAAAGGTTTAAATTATTCACCATTAATACAGTTAAGTATGAAGCAGCTATGCCAGTCCACACTAATAAACTTATAAACAAAAATAGGTAATGACTTCTATTAAACCAAATTGATGTAAAAATAATTCCGATTATTGAACAAAGTACTACTCCCCAAACAAATGATAACCATGAAACGTTAAAAAAGTTAGGGAAAGCAACGAAACAGACAACAGAAACAAAAAGGGCACCCAACATTGCAAGACCAATAATAATCAGTTTTAAACGTCTGCCATCATCTTCATTTGATAACATTTCAACTTTATTATGTTTCTCAAAAAAGTAATCCATTGAAACACCAAAAAATGATGCAAGTTCTTTTAAAGTATCGCAAGTTGGTAAGGATGTACCGTTTTCCCATTTAGAAATATTACGATCACTGTAGTTGAGTTTCTCTGATAACTCTAATTGAGTAAGTTTTTTTGATTTTCTTAATTTTATTAAGTTTTCTGCAAATATTTGATTTAAATTTTCCATGGTAAAAATATTACTCTACTCTGAGTGGAGTTGTAAATTGTTTCTCTACTAACTTGTGTTTCACAGTATAGTGACTATTTTTTAATTAACCTTTAAATTAATACTCGTTTCTTAGGTTGATAAAAAAGGAGATTGATATGAACAAAGTTAAAATTATTGTTGATTCCACTGTAGATCTAACAAAAGAAATTTACGAAAAGTATGACATTGAAGTATTACCACTTAATGTCTCTTTTGAAAAAGAAACATACCAAGATGGTGTTAATCTTGATATCGCCACCTTATTTAAGAAAGTTGAAGAAACAGGTAAACTTCCACATACCAGTGCATGTTCGCCAGAATTAATACGTGCAACGTTTAAAAAGTACATTGACATGGGCATGGACATTATATTTCTTGGTTTATCAAGCACAATGTCTAGCAACTTCCAAAACGCTTTTATTGCAAAAGCAAGTTTTAAGGATGACAGAATTTATTTAGTTGATTCAAAAAGTTTATCTACTGGCACTGGTTTACTTGTTTTAAAGGCTGCAAAACTTGTTGAAGCAGGTAAATGTGCAAAAGAAATAGCTGAGGAACTTGAAAAAACTGTTCCAAATGTCGTAGCACAATTTACTATTGAACAGCTTGAATACCTACATAAAGGTGGAAGATGCTCTGGCGCATCTAAAATATTTGGTCATATTTTCCATATCCGCCCATATATTAAAGTTAAAGATGGCGAGATGTATGTATATAAAAAGCCTAGAGGGCCTATGAGAATTGCAGTTAATGAGCAACTCGAAGATATAAAAGAGGCTTTACCAAACGTTGATCAATCTGCTGTTATTATTACACATTCATTAGTAAGTGATGAATTACTTAAATATACAAAAACTGAACTAGCAAAAATTGTAGATCCAAAATCAATAATTGTTACTACTTCAGGATGCGTTATTTCTTCACATTGCGGAAAAGGCTGCATCGGAATACTTTACATTAAAAATTAGAGAGTCTAAGTGCGTTTTGTAAAAACTTGATTTCCTTCAAAATAAACTTGATTAATTTTAGTATTATGAATGGTTCTTAAATCATCTAACTTCAAGTGTGTAATAATTAAAAACAAAATACTCCTTAAAAAAGTATCGAAGAACTATAAAGAAACTCAAAATGTGTTTAAAATATAAGGATTTTTAATAAAACTAAAGAAAAACAGCACTGAAATTGTATCAATGCTGTAGTCTGCAAGTGGAAGGTTTTGCCTTATTTGATACAATGTCCCCCTTGCGTACCCCTCTTTTTGGGTAAAAATGGACAAATTGTGTTAAACACTAAAAGTGTAGAGGGTAACTAAAGGATGAAAAAAGGCCGAAGCACACATGGGCATCGGTTTAAATTCGCGAATGATTGTGACCCCTAGCAAGAATGAGAACCCGAGTCGTCCACCACCGCATCTAGATGCAAAAAACAGGGCCGCCTTTGCTTCTAGCAAACCCCGTAACTTGACTAGCGCGATATCAGCAGTTCCAAGTAAGACTCAGACTCTCGATGTACAAATTGGTGTCCGGCGAATCGTCCATGGAGTAGAGACTTACATTGACTTCAACCACGGTTCCGTCGGTAGGCCCTTTGTCCCATTCGAGGTTCGCGGTGCCGTTCCCATCCCCGTCGAGTTCGAAAGAGGAGTGCCAATACCCGACCTGGTTTCTGTCGCCGTCGAGCAGGGTGATACTGTACTCGTCCTCCGTGTCCACGTCGTTTTCGACGCCCATGTCGATTTCGAAATGGGTGAGGTTGTTTATTCCGATCATCAGGGAGTAGTCGCATTGCCCTAACGTCGGTTCCGCTCCCACGAACCTTCCGGACTGCCCGAAGAAGAGCTCCATGGACTCCGGCGCGACCGTCGTGTGGATGGGGTCGGATACGCCGGTTGTGACATTAACGTCTTGACGACCCGGCATGGACTCGAACTGGGATCCGGTGGCGGCGTTGAAGGTGAAGCTATGCCCAGTTGGATTCGCTTCTATCGCAAACGCATCTAATTGATTTGCTCCGCCAACAACTAAGGCGGTAACGCCAACTGTACAAGCTAGCACTCCCATTGAGGCTAATAATAATGCTTTTTTCTTCATATTTTCTTCAATCTCCTTTTAGAAAATAGTAATTAAGTAATTAACTTCTTTTATTTTATAGGAGGAAGAAGAGGAGAAACAAGCACTTAGTGCTAGATGGCGCCATTTATCATGTTTTATACTTAACTCTATACATTGCATGGGTTTTTGATTGAAATGTTTACAGGTTTCGCGATATTTTCGATTTTGTCCTACAATATAATAAAAGGATATACTTTACAGCATATCCTTAACCTACATTCGTGGTGCCTCCACGCAGAATCGAACTACGAATTGATCCTTACCATGGATCCGTTATACCACTTAACTATGGAGGCAGCGAATTAAATTATATATTTATAAAAGTAACTATTCAACAACTACTTCACCAAATAAATCATAAACAAATGCACTGGTGATTTTTACCTTAACAATATCGCCAACATTTAGTTTGTTTTTACTGGTAAAAGAAATCTTACCATCGATGTCATCAGGCGCATTCCAATAGCTACGTAATGAGTAGATGTTGCTACCTGGATTATAATCGATAACAATTCCCTCCATCACTTCACCAATATGAGCTTTGTTATTTTGATAGGAAATCTTCTTTTGAACTTCCATGATTTTATCTAAACGAAGTTCCTTAATCTTTTCATGAACTTGATTTGGATATGAATATGCGGGAGTGTGATCTTCGCGTGAATATTTAAACGCTCCCATGTGATCGAAATGATTCTTGATCGTGAAATCAACTAAGGTTTTAAAATCATCATCGTCTTCACCAGCAAAACCAACGATATAGGTTGTTCTAATGATTGGATTTTTGACTTTTGCTCTTATTTTATCAATCAATGATTGATATTCTTCCATACTTCCTCTTCGATACATCGCTTTTAAGACTTTGTTAGAAGCGTGTTGGAATGGAATATCAAAATATGGTTTTATAACCTTGCTACTTGCAATCAAATCAATTAATTCATCAGTGATTTCGTCTGGGTATAAATAAAGAAGTCTAATTGAATAAAAGCCAATCTTTTCTAACTCCTTAAGTAAATCAACGATACTTTTCTTTTCCTTTAAGTCGGTTCCGTATCTAGTCGTGTCTTGGGAGATCACCACTAATTCTTTGATGCCTTTATTAAATAAAGATTTAGCCTCAATGATGACATCATCAAATGGACGTGATCTAAAATGTCCTCTAATTAATGGGATCGCACAATAGGCACAACAATTGTTACAGCCTTCACTGATTCTTAGATACGCCATATATTTAGGTGTGGACAGTAGTCTAACAAATGGATTAAATGGTTCAATATCATTGACGTTAAGAAGTTTTTCAAGCATCTCATTAAAGTGAGGATAATCTTTGATTCTCACCCATAGATCGACTTCTGGGATCGAGGCTTTAAGTTCATCGAGATATCTTTCCACTAAACAACCGGTAACAACGGTCTTTTTCTTATAAGAAACGATATCTAAAATATTTTCGATTGATTCTTGCTTGCTCGCTTCAATAAAGCCGCACGTATTGATGATGATGACATCACTTTCTTCAACCGTGTTAACGCATTTAAATTTAGAAGCATCAAGCATTCCTAAAATAATCTCACTATCGACGAGATTTTTCGCGCAACCAAGGGATACTAAACCAACTTTAATCATAAATTAATAAGGATTGAAAAAAGCCTTCTTTTGGAAGGCTATAGGTTAGACATTGAGGACTTCGCGCATGAGGTGTGGGTAATCAACATATGGATTACGGTTACCTTGAATCGCAAAGACGGTCTCATTACGAAGTTTTTCGCATTCAGAAGGTGGATCGATTTCGTTCCAACGACAAATCATGTCGTAAACAGCAAAATCGTCATCACCAGCGAATACTTCTTTTAAGTTAAGAGCACCACAGAGACTGTTATTGTATGTGCCAATGATGCCATAGTGTGTCCAAACATAGACACAAATACGAGCGATATCGCCTTTAAATTCATCGGCAGGTTCAGCGTAGTCAGCTTGTTTTGAATCAGTAAGAAGAATGTATTTGCCGCCACTTTCTTTAGCTTCATATAAACGACCGCTTTCTTTATCTTCCTCACTAAATTCACAGAATTTAGAGTCACTACGTTGTGAGTTAACTGGAGAGTTGCAACAACGGACATGAAATAAATCGGAACCACCACCATAATAACCGGTGCCATCAACGTTATGTTCTTTTCCGAAGTTATCGTTATGGACCCACATACCACCGCTCTTAGCGCATGGCCAGACGTGCTCACGAGCACCAGCGCCATCAGAGAAGTTATGTTCAGCACCAGTATAGAAATATTCGTTCTTTTGAACGGAAGCACTAACTTGATCGACTGAATATGGTAAATCTTTGTTTGGAGTGATGTAGTTTTTAAATTGTGAATAAAGAACGTGTTTGGTGTGAGTGTCAAGCATCAAGGCATGAAGTTGAACTTGAAGTGAAGGACCATATGTACCGTTTAAAGTATATTTATCGGTGTCATAGTATCCACCAAAATCTTCTTTCTTGATTTCAACAACTGGATATCTTTCTGGACCAGAGGTTGATGGGTTATCCTCCGCCACCGCCGCCTCCGCCTTTGTTACCACTTCCGCCACCAACGCAGCTTGAAAGAGCGAGAGCACAAAGTGGAATAATTACATATTTTGGAAATTTCATAAGCGATCTCCTTACTTAAGTTCATTATAGTTTCCTAGATGCACTTTTTCAAATAAAAAGGGCATTATATAACTATTAGTAATTAAAAGGCCCTACCGAAGTAGGACCTATAAACTTATTGTTTATCGAGTTCTTTGATACGCTTACGATATTTTTTCATCTCTTCGCTATTAGCGAGGACATAGTGACCTGGAAGGATTTCTTGAAGGAATGGTTTTTCTTTCGAGTAATCATGTTCCTTGGCGGGGTTATAAACGTGACGCTTTCTCACCTTTTCAGAAAGTGGATCTGGTTTTGGAATTGCAGATAGCAAAGCATCGGTATATGGGTGAAGTGGATGCTTGAAGAGTTCATCAGAATCTGCAAGCTCAACAATTTCACCATAATACATAACTGCGATACGGTCACAGAAGTATTTAACAACTGATAAGTCGTGAGCAATAAAGAGGATGGTTAAACCTAATTCGTTCTTAAGATCATTAAGTAAATTAATGATTTGCGCACGAATTGAGACGTCAAGAGCAGAGATAGGTTCATCACAAATGAGGAATTCTGGATTCATGATAAGCGCTCTAGCGATACCGATTCTTTGACGTTGACCACCACTAAATTCATGTGGATAACGGGATGCATATTCAGGAATTAAGCCAACTTTTTCTAAGACATTAGCAACTCGACGTGAGTTCGCAAACTTATTATGTTGACCTTGAATATGAAGACCTTCTTGAATGATATCTTCGACGGTCATTCTTGGATCGAGAGAATCGACTGGATCTTGGAAGATCATTTGCATCTTCGCCATCAACTTTTTATCGACATGTTTGTTGTCATAGTTGATTTGCTTAATCGCTTCTTTTTGTTCCTTTTTAGTCGCAGCGATTTTCTCTTTGATTTCTTTACGCTCTTTGGCGTATCTAGCTTTAATCTCTTCGCTTCTAGAAGCGATGTCTTCACTAGAAAGCTTGGATTTTTCTTCCTCTGAATTTGCGATCTTTAGGACCTTTTCTTTTTCCTTTTTGACCGCTTCAATTTCTTTTAAAACTTCAGCTTTAGAAGCTTCGAAATTATTCTTTAATTCATCAAGGGCGTTTTTCTTTTCTTCAAGGGTGAATTCCGCTTTGGCTTGCTTAACATTATCTTTGTATTCGTTTTCTAAGATACTTAACTTAGTGTTAAGGCCTTCTTCTTTAGCGACTAAACCTTTAAGTTCATCCGCTAAAGATTCGCTGATTGAAGCATATAAAAGTTCATTCTTTTCATTTTCATATGTTTCTTTAATACGGTTTTTACCTTTGATACGAGACCATTTGATCTCTTTCTCGTTCCATCTTTTACCAGCAGATATACGGTAACCTTTAAAATAGATGGAGCCAGATGTGATGTTATAAAGTCGAATTAATGAACGACCTGTTGTGGTTTTACCACAACCAGATTCACCAACAAGGCCAAAACATTCACCTTTAGTAATATCGAAACTAACATTATGCACCGCTTTTGTCTTTAAGGCATTTGGTCCATGGCCAAACTTAAAGAATTGTTTTAAGTGACGAACGCTTAAAACGACATTATTTTCAACAAGTTCAGGACGATAAGATACTTTACGTTTATGCATGTTTTCTAACTCCTTTCATCTTGTTTGCTTTTAATGAGTTTTTGATACGAGTCTTAACAATTTGTGGCATCTCAACCTTTGGAGCGCGTGGATCAAGTAACCAAGTCGCCGCGTAGTGAGTTGGGCTAACTTTAAATAAAGGTGGTTCCTTTTTAAAGTCGATTGCTAAGGCATATTTGCTTCTTAAAGCAAAGGCGTCACCTTTTGGTGGGTAAATCATATTAGGTGGAGTGCCTGGAATCGCATCAAGTTTTTCATTGGAATCGACATCAGGAATGGAAGAAAGAAGCGCCCAAGTATATGGATGACGTGGGTCATAGAAAATTTCTTCTTCGGTTCCATATTCGACAATCTTACCTGCATACATAACCGCGACACGGTCCGCCATATTGGCAACAACACCTAAGTCGTGGGTGATGAAGATACAACTTAAATTACGTTCTCTCTTAAGAGAATTAATAAGTTCAAGGATTTGAGCTTGAATGGTAACGTCAAGAGCGGTTGTTGGCTCATCACAGATAAGAATATCTGGGTCAGCGGTTAAGGCAATCGCGATAACGATACGTTGTCTCATACCACCACTGAATTCGAACGGATATTGACGGAAACGTTTTTCTGGCTCGGAGATACCGACTTCTTTCATGATCTTTAAAGCTTTAGCTTTAGCCTCAGCTTTTGTCACTCTTAATTTTGATTTATAACGTTCATGTTCTTTTTCTAAATCAAGTTTAAGGTGAGCAACTTTATTCTTCGAATAGTTGGAATTCGCACCAGAAACAATTTTCTTAACATTTTCGCGGTGTTCCGCTTTAACTTCGGCCTTATATTCTTTAACCTTTTCTTTAGCGATTTTGGTTTTTTGTTTATATGCTAATTTGGTTTCAGCAATAACAGGCTTATATTCAGCTTTCAAGCGTTTGGATTCCGCTTTAGCATCTTTAGATGCTTCAGCAATCTTTTGATCGTATTCAGCTTTAACAGCTTTGGCGGTTTCTTTAGCTTGGGCTTTTAACTCAGCGTTATTTGACTTAACTTCTTTTTTCTTTTCTTTAAGTTCAGCGTGTAACGCTTTAACTTCTTCTTTGTGAGTGTTAATTGCGACGATTTTGTTTAAAAGATAATCATCTTGAGAGATTTCACCTCTTTCAAAAGAAGCATCATTTTCTTTTTGATAAATCTGAAGCTTTTCAATGAGGCGATATTCTTCTGCACCATAATCTTGTTGAAGATTATAGATGCGAGATTCGATTTCATTGCTCGCTAAAGATTTAGCCTTGTTAATTTCTTTCTTGCGTTCGGCTTTTAAGAAAGAGATGTTTTCACCATATTTTGCTAATGATGATCTAAGTTCAGTTTCCGCATTCTTATAAGCGACGAGTTCATTAGCGACGACATCATCATAAATCTTCTTTGTGCGAGACGCATTGATGAGCATTGCTTCCGTAATTTGTTTACCAATTCTAACAATTGGGTTTAAGGATGAAAGCGGATCTTGGAAGATCATGCCAATCTTATGGCCGCGAATTCTATGGAATTCGTCTTCGGAAATCTTTGTTAAATCTTCGCCTTCATACATGATTGATCCATCAACGATTCGACCGTTCTTAGAAAGAATGCCCATGATAGTCTTGGAGGTAACTGATTTACCTGAACCAGATTCGCCGACGATACAAAGGGTTTCACCGCGATAAAGATCGAAGCTAACACCTCTAACCGCTTGGACATAACCATGGTCGGTGGAGAAGTTGACACGTAAATTCTTAACAGAAAGAACTTTTTCTTTGTTTTCCATTATTCATCTTCTCCTTTCAATGATGGGTTAACCGCATCACGCAAACCATTACCAAATAAGTTAAATGAAATCATAACTAAGGCAATGATTACTGATGGGAATAAAAGTAAATATGCATTGGTCGATAGTTCGGACTGGTTATTCGAAAGAATAACACCTAAGCTCGCTAAATTCTTAAGACCTAAACCTAAATAGGAAATTGTCGCTTCAGAGAAGATGATTGATGGAACCATCAAAACCGCTGAAGTAATAATTGTACCCATCGCGTTAGTAAGAATGTGTTTAGCGATAAGTCTAGCGTCGCTTGCACCTAATGTACGAGAGGCAAGAACATATTCTCGACCTCTAAAACGATAGAACTGAGTTCTGGTCGTCGCGGCCGTGCCAATCCAACCAGTTAAACATAAGGCGATCGCGAACGTTATAAAGCTGGATCCAAGGTGGATAATGACTAATGTCATTACGACAATCCAAGGAACACCCGCTAAAATATCGGTGAAACGTTCCATGACTAAGTCGACTGTGCCACCGAAATAACCACTGATTGCACCATAGATTAAACCAAAGATAAAACAGACAGCAGCGGTAATAATACCAAGTAAGAGCGAAGTTCTTAAACCTTCAAAGACATACTTGAACATATCGCGGCCACTCTTATCAGTACCAAATAAGAAGCGTGGCATGGAATCATAACCAAGTTCACGGTATTGATAATAAGTTGCTTTAACACCACTGATCGTACCAGTGTATTCGTTTAGATAAACATCTTCAGCTTTAACTGGTTCAGCTAAAGGACATTTGTCCTTATCGATGATTTGGCAAAGGAATGTATCCTTATTAACTTCATATTTACCAGTATCTTTATTAACTTTGGTATCGCATCTCCATTTAAGAGTTGCATTTTTACCAGTTGAATATTTCTTAATATTGGAAATTGGGAATGAAGAATCGGTCTTTTTACCAAGTTTAGCTTCATAAACGTCATAGGTGAAAGTGCAGTAATAAATCTTTGATTTAAACACTTTCTTAATGCCGTTTGATGACCAAAGACCTGGATCTTTTTCACCACGATTAATACATTCGGTCGCATCTTTAAATGATGGGGTTTCCACCGCCGCTTTATATTCAGCATCAGAAGACTCAGTCATAAATTCGAGCGATTTCACTAATACACAATTATTTTGGTGATCATGTTTATTTTTCACTCTAATTGCGAATGATGGACTATCAAATGTAGTTTTTGTGGTTTGCGCTTTGATAACTTCACTTAAGTTAACAGCATCTTCCTTTAAGGAAGAAATAGCAGAACCGATATTATGAACGCTCTTATAAGGAATAAGTTCAATTGACTTACCTTCGCCTGATTCAACATAGTTGAGGTAAAGGGCCGCTTCACCTAAAGCATAGTTTTCAGGAATTAAATTATCGGATTCAAGAGCGCCAATCTTGCTTGAGTCATAAGTATCAAAACTTGTGAGGTAAAGTGGTTGATTGATATCTAATGATGTCTCTAAATCTGCACTTTGGAAGACGACAAATTCAGTTGTATCGGCAATATTTTCATAATATCCGATATGGACATAACCACCATTACCGAGGGTTGAAGCTTCATTTGTGTACTCTAATTCAGTGAATTTCTTATTCGAAACTGCACTTGGAACGAAGACATTTGGGTTTGGATCCCAGTTAGCTTCTTTATCTTTTCCCTCAGGATCTTTAGAAGTATCAACTGGAATGTCCTTCCATTCTTTTGTGCCATCCCAGAATCCTGTTCCAGCGTTAAATAGTTTTGGTTCAAGATAAATAATGGATGGATTTGGTTTAGATGTGTCGTTACGGTCAAAGATTGGAACAAAGATGGATAAAAGAAGTAATCCACCTAAGATACCTGCCGCGACGACAGATGATTTGTTTTTAGAGAATCTCCTAAGGGAGTCTTTTAAGAATGTGGTTGGTTTAGTTTGGAATTTTTGCTCATGAGATTCATTGTCGCTAGCTTGTAAGACAAAGTCTTCTTTGCTAATTTCTGGATCTTGAGCTTCGATTGGGAGATTAACTAAATCGAAATCGTTATCGTTAAGTTTTTTCTTAGCCATACTATTTCTTTTCCCCCATTCTGATACGTGGATCGATAAAACCATATGAAAGGTCTAAGATGATACCAGCGAGCAAACCAACCGTAGTAAAGATCGCCATATCCACCATCAAGACGTTATAGTCAGGTGAGTTTTGATCGAGAGCCTTAATATATAAGTCACCAATACCTGGGATGCCATAAATGTTTTCAAGGATCATTGAACCGGAGAAAACACCGATGAATTCCGCTAGAATCGATGGCAAAATCGGAACGAATGCATTGCGAAGCGCATGTCGAGTAATCGCTTGAGTTTTGGTTAAACCTTTTGTGCGCGCTAATAATAAATACTCGGAAGACATAACTTCACAAAGTTCAGCGCGAACGAAACGGGTATAACCACAAATCGAGCCAAAGGAAAGAGCTAAAACAGGAATGATGTAGGCAAGCACTTTAGTGGATGTATCTTGATCTGGTGTTGGCCACATCGTTGGTAACCAGCCTGTTTGGAAAGCAAAAAGGTGGACCATGAAGGAAATAACAACGAAGGAAGGAATGGAAATAAAGATCATAACAAGGGTTGAAATCGTATGATCAATCCAAGTATTTTTCTTTAAACCTGCCCAAATACCTAAGGCAATACCTAAAGGTACTGAGACAAAAACAGAAATAATATTAACAGAGACTGAAACAGGCAAACGAGAAAAGATAATTGAAATCGCCGAAGAGTTCGGTTCGATAACAGTTGAACGTCCCCAATCCCATTTAGTGACGATATTACCAAGCCAGACAAAGTATTGATCGAGGATTGGCTTTTGATAGAAATAGTGATTGACACCATCAATTTCCATATGTTCAAGACACGTTCCTAGTTCAGGAGTAAGCTTATTAACATCCACCACATAACCTAAATCAATTTGAGTCATGTAGAAAGCGTATCGAACGTTGATATCGGTCGAGACAACTCCACGTGGAGGAAGTGACTTAACAAGGAAAAATGTCAATGTGAGAATTATGAAAGCTGTAACAAACGCTAGGATAATTCTTTTAATTGAGTATTTTAGCATTGTATTTCCTTTCCTTTGTTTCGCAAAACAAATTTTATAAATTATATTATACAATATACTTTCTTACAATCAAAGATTGTTTATTTCATATTTTTGCACATAAAAAGAAAGGGATTTTGCATCAAAAAGTCTACAAAACTCGAATAAATACATAAAAAAGGGCCTTTTGCAAGGTCCTCAATTTTTTAATTAATGAGCTAATTATAATTCGGCAGCAGAATCGACTTTCGCAAATGTGTTGATATCTGGGAAGACAATATCTACTCCTTGGGAGGTGTGATAATCTTCGATGTCGTAATAGCAAGAATATGAATCATCACCTTGTTTCCATTCCATACCTTGGATTAAGGCGTCGGAGATAACAACGTTATCTGTCGCGACATAGTCATGGCTGACAATAAGTTTATATTTTGTGCCATAAGGAATGTAGTAATCATTTTCATCATCTAAATCAGCGATATTCATCGAGTTAGTTTGTTTGAATGAATACATGAGTTCAGATTCTCCACGAACACCAAGATGTTCGGATTTTGACGCGTTATTGATGGTTGATGCCATTAAAGCACCGTTTTCACCGCGACCAAAATAATCTTCGAATTGACGAGAAATCATCGTATCACCATTGATGAAGAATGATCCTAAAACACCACCTAAAGCGTCGAATGGAGTTAAGCCTTTATCGATGTATGATGTGCAGTCGACAACCGCGTAGTTACGGGTTTCACCACTAATATGGAATAAATACGCATCATAATATTCATTAACATAGAAAATCCATTGATAATTGCTGAAACGGCTTGAACCATTTTCAGTAATCGAGGTTGAATATGTTGAACCAATTGAGAAGAAGGCTTTTGATTTCGACATCGTCATCGTTTCGTATTCACGTTCAGTTTCGATATAGTTATCGTTCTTTGTACGATAATAGAAACGATTTTCTTTAAGCTGTAAAACGTCAGCAGCATCGATCATTCCGGTTTCATCTTGTTTGTCGCGCATCTTAGCGGCGACAAGTTTAACACTTTTAATGTCTGTGCCTTTATTGACGTAGACATCGCAAGTGTCTTTCACGCGACCATCATCGTATGAAGCGATAACTTGGCATTTGCCTTCACCAACGGCTTTAACTAAGCCTTTAGAAGTAACAGATGCGACGGAAGGATTTGAAGATGTATATGTGACGTTACTAGCTTCGCTTTGATTTGGATATGTACGAGCTTCGAATTGGTATTCTTCTCCAACAATTTTGCCGGTTGGATTACCATCTGCGTCAACTTCTTCCTTTAATGTTAGGCCAAGATTCATCTTTGAAAGATGAAGTTCATTGACAACTTTCACTTCTGGAAGAGGTTCACTTGAAGATGATGATTTCTTATTTGGACCGGAACATGAAGAAAGAACACTGACACATAGAAGTGGGACAATAAAGCGAGTTATTTTCTTCATAATTTCACCTCCTATAAATAGGAATTAATAAATTAAATTAACTGTTTTGATTTGCGCTATCACGGTTTTTCGCGATAGGTTCATAACTTTGTGAGGCAGCACCACCACCGATACGGAGGTTATAGTAAAGGTCGAATGACCAAAGTGTGCCATAGTTAGCAAGTTTCAAATAGTCGGTACCCTCTGGATCAGAGGTCTTGTTATTTGATTCTTTGATTTGAGCGTTGATTGCATCAGCAGTTGCCTTATTTAAGGCAATTGTCGCGGTATTTCCGTCAATTGTGATTGAAACACCATCATCCCAAATACCATAGTTAGCGAGGTATAAAGAGACAGAATCAACATTTAATGCAACATTATCGACATTGATAAATTCAACTTTAACAGTTGCGGTTCCACCATTGCCTAAACTACTCGCGGCAGTGCCAGAAGTATTTTTTAAAGAATCAATGTAGGCTTTTTGGACTGATTTAGCCGCTTTACCATCACTGACAACACAGCCGTGATCAGCTGCTGCCCAAAGAGCATCGAATGACCATAAGTGATTGTCATAGATGAGATAGTTAGTTGTATCAACTTTAGAAGTATCAGCACCCCAGTCAAGAGTAAATCCAGAGGAGTTATCTGATTTCAAAACTTCTAAGAAGTTTAATGGTGCTAAAGTGTTACCAGAAATCGCACCGAAGGCAAGATCGAATTCACCTTGTCTCATGTGAGTATAGACTTGTTGCCAATCGGTATTAGCGGATTGATTAACGACTAATTTAATACGATTGCCACAAACAGCTGGATCGTTGAAGGCATCTTCGAAATAGTGAATGATATCTTCACCGTATTCAGTCTTATCGGATTCATACATCCATTCGATGTTGAATTCCATTGTGGTTGGGTTATCAGCAGTACCATAGTTGATCTTACCAGCTTTAACTAAAGAGTTAACAGCGGCTTTAAAGCAACTGATGGCTTTTGATTTATCATAACCAAACATGTCGTTACCTTCGCCATCGACGACTTGGTAAGCAGCAACGGCTTGCTTATGGGCCGCAGTATCGTTATAAGAAACACCGTTTTGTGGATCAGACATATAGGCGTCTGCGAAATAGTTGATAGAAGGATTCACGCCACGTTTAGTCGCGAATTCTTTACGGTTGATGGAATAGAATAATCCATCAAGGAAGTCATCGTTTGACATCCATGGTTTAACATTCCAGTTCGCATTTTTATGGATCTTACCATTAGGACCGAAAAGTTCATCCCATCTTTCTTGTGAACAAGAGTTGACGTTAAGTTTAAAGGTTGAATCACCTTTGGTTGCCTTAACACCTGGTTTTCCAACTTCTTCTTCAATGTGACGAATTGGAATGCCACAGCTATCTAGTTCGCCATTGCCAAATAAGTTATATAAGGCATCTGGGTCTTTTTGAGCAGCTTCGACGATACGAATTTTGACACCTTCGATTAAGTAACGGGATTCACCAACTTCAAACCAATCGTCGTTACGTTTGAAGATGATTTGTTGACCCTTATCCCATTTTTCAAGCATGAATGGGCCAACGTTAAGGACGTAGCGGAGCATATCAGAACCGGAGTTCCATGATCCGTACGCTTTCATACCAGCAATAACATCGCCACCACCAATTTTAGCAATGAAGCTTTCTGGCATTGGTGAAGTTAAGTTGGATGATAATGAATATTTGGCTGTGAATTGATCAATAGGGTTGATAAATTCAAATTCAATAGCATTTTCGCTCTTATTTAAATAGAAACCAAGTTTAGCTGTTTTTTCCGGATGTTCAGGATCAGGTTGCATCTTTTTCCAAATATCTTTGGCTGCAGCCCAACTCTTTACAGTTTTGGTTGCATTGTAATATTGAAGAGCACCCTTGATACCATATGATTGGTCAGCAGCCATTTGAGCACCACGGCTCATCTTACAAGCACCGGTTAAGAGGGCTTGATAAATGAATTCGTAGTCTTCAAGTTCAATATTGCGACCTTCGTATTCAGTATTAAGAGAAGATAAGCTACGATATTGAACGCCATCAACAGCACCAGTTTTTACTGGGACTTTCCATTTACGGTATAAACCAGTTGCATTTTCTGGTTCGTTGCGAATTGGATCAGCAGCATTGGCTAAGATTGGATACCAAACATAACCATTTTTGAGGTCATTCATCTTTGTGCCCCAGTATGAAGATGAGATGTAACCATGGAGGTCACTGACTTCGCTACCATCATTGTTATAAGCGTTGATTGTAGATGGATTTGAGGCAGATGCAGAGTGAAGATATCTTTGATATTGAGGGACTTTTTCACCTGGAAGATCTTTAGTTATCTTTCCTTCGGAAAGAATACCAAAACCATAACCTGTAATATAGTTTTGTGTTGGTAAGTTAATACGATCTTGATATTTGACGTATCCACCATTTTCAAATAGGGAAATACCAGTCAAATGGGAATCCATGACATATTTTTCAAGTTTTCCTAAGATTTCGGTACGTTTAGCAACCGCGGCTTCACCACTTGATGAAGCATAGTTAAATCCACCGTTAGCATTTCCTTCTGGAGCGTAAACTTCGATTCCAGAAAGTTCGGAAGTGATATTGGAGTTAACTTCGGTGACGGTGATTGAACATCTACCTTCACCAACAGCGCTAACAGCACCACTATCTGAAACTGTTAAGACGGCTGGATCAGAAGATAAATATGTGAATGTTTCTGAACCATTTTCATTGCCGTTACCAAAGATAACAACTTGATCAATATCACCTTTAAGCATAGCTTTTTTGCCGCTTTGAAGGGAAATGGTAAAGTCGAAGTCTGTTGGCGCAGCTTCAGAACATGAGCAACCAACCAAGCTCATGCAGCTCACTATTGTGAATAGCGAGAATACCTTTAAATGTTTGTTCATTTGTTTTTCCTCCTTTTAAATAGGCTTTTTACGTAAGGTAATGATGAGGACGAAGACGATAAGTAGCAAGGTAAGGACTACGTCGACACCAATCGCAATTGATAAGGCGAGGTTGTTCGTCACAAAGTCGACTATCGGGTTCGTTGATTCAGGAAGTGGATTACCGCCTGTACCCTTACGTTTCGACACTAACTCGTTAGCGTCGACATCGATGATCGTTTCATTTCCGCGTTCATCGATTTCAAAGACAACATATTGGCCTTTGACTTTCTTGTAGTCGTGGTTTGCCGCTAAAGCGCGGTAAGATAAGGCTTCATAGTTATTTAAATCATCTAGATTAGAGAAGTGGACGACTACACCCGTTTCTCCATAGGCCTTATCGACAGCTTTGAGGTAAATTCTGTTGCACTTCGAAGAAGAGACACCGAATTCTTTAATTGCACTCAAAATTGCCTGTTTATCAAAATCCATGTAATAGACACCGTTTTTGGAATCATATTGGACCTTGCTAATTTCATAACCGACAACACCATAGGAAATCGCTCGATCTTTAAATGTGAAACGAACTGTGGAGCTATCTGTTTCTTCTTTGCCTTTTGTTTCGATAACATCATCAAACTCTGGCGCGGTTGAATCAACGTGGAGGGTGTAAGACTTGCTCACCCATTCGTTGTTATAACCAGCGAGTTGATAGTTGAAGGTGATTTCATAGTCACCATCAGGATAGGCAATACCTGTATTTGGATCAAATAATGGAATCTTCGCGACCGCTTTATGGCAGACGTATGAACCTAAATAAGAAGCATCGACATGGCTCTTATATAAGACATTGTGACCATATTGATCTCCATAAATGGAATCAGACAAAGCGGAGCGATAAACTTCTTTACCATCAGCTTTGTTTTTGATGGTGAAATAGTTTTCGGAGACTGAACGCATGACGTATTGAGAAACAATCATCATGTTTGACTTATGTGGATTACCCACATAAAGTTCATCGCTTGGATTAGAACCATATTCACCACTATATGGATCAGTACCGATATTATGGAAGCCACGAAGTGAAGATAATTTGATTTCGTTAGATAAGACTTTCGAAATGTCCACTGTTTGTGGGTTATCGGAGTAACCAATTGCCCAGGTTGAACCAAGTTCAGCATTGTCTTTACCGGCTAAGTTTTTAGCGATATCATTCGCTAAATCAGATTGATAAATGACATTGCTCTTCTTTTCGAAGTCGAATGGTTCCACTACTGGAGCGTCTTTATATGATTTACCTTCGCCAGCATAGAATCCTAAATATGGGATTGATAGATCTGGATAATCGCCTTGAGCTTCTAACTCAACGAAACCTTCGATCGCACATCCGTATGGATAATATTTAGCGATATCGGCTTTTTGTTCAGCAGTTAATGAATATGTATCGATGAGGATCTCGCTATCGCCATTAGCAGCAACATTAACGACTTGTGATTCGACAGTTGCTAAGACAATATCTTGAGTGGATTGATAATCATATCCTGGAAGAACTTCATAAGAAACGTTACGTTTTTGATCAGTTCCAGAGGAGGCAACATACCACATACCAGCTTTCATGGTAGTCTTGTTACCTTCATCGTAATCGGATCTACTGCGATAGAATTCAAGGTCTTTGGTTAACTTGAAGACATCGCGGAATGAAGCGGTTCCGTAGGAATCGATTTGCATATCAGCATATTCATCATAGAATGAAATACCTGGTAAATATTGCACATCAGAGATTTCAGTACGGTAATTGTATTCCTTAGTTGCGACTTGATTATCGTTTTTAATCGCTGGACGCATAACGCTTAACTTAACTTTGTAAGAAGTAGCAGCACCTTCGTTATGAGCGATGAATTTGAGTTTGACATCGCCCTTAGATATATCTTCGCTATCCTTAAGGACAATCTTGGATTTATTGATTGGATTACCTTCAAGGTCTAAACCTTCAAGATAAACTTTGGTCTCAAGCGCACCAGTGAGGTCAACCATACCAGCACCTTGAACACGTGGAGAAGCATAGTTCTTTTCACCACTTTCAGGATTGACATCGGTTTCATACATTGGATTTGCGGTTGATTGTAAACGCATATCAACTGTACGACGATAAGTATCAATCTCTTCTAATTGAGAATCAGTTGGATTTGGATTTGCTTTATAAATTGGGCCAGCAACTTTTGAAAGCATAAGTGCTTGCGCACCAGCGTGGTTTGGTGAAGACATTGATGTACCACTTAAGTATTCGTATGAAGTAAGTGGAGTGTCTTTATGTTCCTTATCTTTTGGTGGAACAGCACCTTTAACGATATCTCCAGGAGCAGAGATCTCTGGTTTTAAGTCAAAGTTATAGGTTGCACCATCAGAAGAGAAGGTTGAAACGGTAAATGCTTTATCGTTTTCACATTCTTCATTGTTAATGAAGCTAAATGTACCAGCTTCAGCTTTTTCAAAGACTTGCTTATCTTTAAATAAGACTAACGCACATGGAATGGATGGTGAGAAACCATCACCAAAGCTACATCTGAAGTTAAAGTCAGAGGCAGTTGGGTCGTTGTTAATAACAATTAAACCAACAGCACCCTTATCAACGGCGATAGCATATTTATCAGAGAAGGCAGTTGAACCACGATTAACGATGGCGAGTTTACCTTCGACATCTTTGCCATCATAGTCAGAAGCCATACCAAAACCAGGAATATAGACAAAATCGGTTGTAGTAATGTCTTTTAAGAATAATTCTTCGGTATATTCAGCATCATAACCTTCACGGTTGGTGATTTGATCTTCGTAAGCGATATTGGCATCACCAATCTTAATCGCGTGCTTGTAATATGTGTAGTTTGGTTGAGCTGAACCAATGATTGTTGAATCAACTTGGTTAGCGTATGAACCTAAAATACCAGTTTCAACCATATCGGTTGTCCAGTTTGCATAGGCACCAGCGGAGTTGAATGATGTCTTACCGGCATTACCGGCAGAGATAGATGACATGATGCCTTGATTGGCAAGTTTAGATAAAGTTAACTTACAAATCGATTGATCATCGAAGTCATCAAGATCGCTACCTAAGGACATGTTAATGCCATCAACACCAAGTTTGATCGCATCTTCTAAAGCCCAAAGGATGTTGGAATCAAAGCAATATAAACCATCACCAAGTCCCATTGACTTATCAAGTTCGCTAGCCTTGAAGTCAGTGAAGACTTTCATACAAGCGAGCTGACAGTTTGGAGCAATACCTTTATATGTAGGCGCATTCGCACCAGCAAGTGATGAGACGTGACTACCATGGTAGTCAATTAGGGATGAGACATCAAAGTCAGGAATTGGGTCACCACCATAGGTAAACCAAGTTCCACCATAGTCATAATAGAATGGGACTTTATTGTTAAAGTAAAGGGAGCCTTCTTCTCCTTCACCTTTACCATCGATACGATAGGCAAATTGTTGGTGATATGGAGATTCTGGTTTTGAAGGAGTTGTTTTGAAGGTTGCAACGATGTCTTCAAATGTGATTTTAGTCGGGACATCATCAGCAAGTGGGGAATAAACTTCGTGATAGACCATTGAGCCATCACAACCATGACCTTCACCATCTAAGTTAAGTTTATGGAAGTTACAGTCTTCAGTTTCAGTGTGCTTTGCTCTAAAGAAGAATTCGTTATCCAAAATAGCGATAATTGTACCAGCACCTTCTTCAGTACCAGCAGGTTTAAGCATTGTTTCTGCTGAACGGTTTGGTTCGATAACTCCTGGAGCTTTCTTAATTGAAACACTGTAAGTTGAACCACTGCTCATTGATTTATAAGCGTGTGGTTTATCGATTGTTACACTTTTAACTCCTGGGACGTTACGGATAGACTCAACATCTGCGGAATTGACTCGTAAAGTAAAAGCGTTATTTAATACGGTGTAAGATCCAAAGCCATCATAGTTTGAAGTCGCGCGATGAGCGATACGATTTAAGACTTGTTTTTGGCTAGCGATGATTTGTTCTTCATTTAAGCCTTTGAGGTCTTTATCAACTTCAACGATGATTCTGGTATCTTTCTCAGTTTGAGGGGAATTTAACTCTGCTGGATTAGCGCAAGCTGATAGACCAGCTGCCGCCATGATCGCAACCATTCCAGTTAAGAGATGAGATTTAACCATATGTTTACCTCCTTCTAATAAACGTGTTTCACACTTTTATTTGCTAAAGCATACTATACATGCATGAAAAAAACAAATAAAAATGTTTTTATTTTAAAAAAAGGTGAATTAATTAATATTTTGAGTGATAGAGAATTTCGAGCACAAGTAAGACAACAGCAAATATTGCTGCCGCTACTAAAATAGCGATATATAACTTGGATTTAAGCTTACGTTCATCATATTTTTGCTTCTTATAATCCGCCATATTGTTGTATTTATTGGTATTTTTCGAAAACATTGAGGTTGCAAGTTGCTTGAAACCATAGGCAAATGTATCAAATGCGCCGAGTCGAGCAAGCAAGGATAAAATACCTGCAGAAACAAGGATAATTGTGGTAAGTGCCATCCCATTAACTGCATCAATAAAATGAGCGCCCATCGCAAAATAATATATAACAAAGATTAATCCACCAGTTGCTAAAGCAATAGCGAAAGTAATCGCTTGAAGTATTAAAGCTTCTTTGCGATGTTGTCTTTCTCTAATTTTTTGTTGTTCGATTTCGTTCATATCCATATTTTATGAAAATAGATGAGAAATATCATCCATATATTTTTGGCGTCGTTTAGCTTTGAAGGACACGGAACAAAGCCCTTCTTTTAAAGCGATGTGGTCATCCGCTAAATTGACGATTCTAGCTTCTTTTGAATTTGGAAATTCTTTGAAATTGATTGGCCACATATGAGACTTGATGATCTTAACAATATCTTCATCAATATCAAAGTCATCAGCAGCATTCTTCGCGGCGATATAAGGATGATTTTTACCATGTCCTTTTAGCTTACTTCTATCGCTTCTCCAATTGTAAAGATAATAGTCATGAAGGACGGATGCCACCAGGATCTTTTTAAGGTCAACGCTCTTATGTCTAAGACCACGTTTTACCGCTAATTTTGCGACCTTAAATGAATGAATAAAAGTGTTCGATCCGCGGTGCATTGGAATGTCCATCAATCGACGGATTTTTTCATTGTTAAAAAACGAGGAATATAAAGATTCTAATTCACGTTTTTCACTATCAGAAATTTTCATATTTATTCGAGATTTACGAGGATTTATACTTTTAAGTCGCCTTCTTTAATAAGACCAAAATGACGGAATAAGAGGTCGAGGAAGAACACTAAAACAGCAGGTCCAATCAGCTGCAATAAGACGATCGATAACCAGCCCTGCCACGATGAAATTCCCATCGAAGTAATCGTGCCAATTTGACCGACAAGTCCAGCCGTTCCCATACCTGCACTTGAGCCCATACAAATAGTCTTTAAAGCGCACGTAGAAATTGGTCCAAGAATCATAGAAGCAATAATCGTTGGAAGCCAAATAATTGGTTTCTTTAAGATGTTTTTAAATTGTAACATTGACGTGCCAATTCCAATGGAAATAACCATGCCAATATTGTTATCTTTTCTCGATTGAATCATAAAGCCAATCATCTGGGTTGAACAGCCTACAACTGCCGCGCCAGAGGCAATCAATAATCCGCTATAGGAAGGATCAGCCATCGCCATCGCAATTGTAACGCCTTCAGGAAGTGTGAATATCATTGCAGCGATTGCCGCCGATGAAATTGGTGCGGTTAAAGCCATGCCCATAAGCACCGCTACCACAATACCCATTACAAATGGAACTGCGTTGGTGCCACTATTAACAAGCCATTGAATAGCGAATGTAACGTAAATTGCGGGATATCTAAGCAATAGTGATGTTACTAAAGCAACTGCTCCACCAAATAATGGAACAAGCAATATATCAACAGGCGTTTTCTTTCTTAACACATATTTCATCGCTAAAGCGACACTGATACAAACTAAATAGATTGTTAAAGGATCACCAATCTTAACATAATCGCTAAGTGGGAAATCTCCAGCAGTAACAAACTTGGTGGTTAAAGAAAAATACGCCGCTAAAAAGCCTGCGCCAGCTAAAACGACCGTTTTAAGTGGATCAAGCTTTAAGGCTAAGGCTATACCGATGCCAATTCCAGCACCAGTTAAGATTTGTAAGACATAGGAAATACCATTCTTACCATTACCAATGATTTGGAACATAAAGTCACAAAACGGATTTCCTTCGCCATAGGCGAAAAGACCGCCAATTGTCGCAAATATTGTTCCGATAATAAGGGTGGCAAAAAGTCCATACGCCATCCCATTTAAGGTTTTGATTAGGAAATCTAAGACTAAATTATTCTTCTTTTCCATTGCCTATATATTTAATCACAATTTCTATTAAGAAAATAAGAAAATATCAAACTTAATTGATATTCCCTTTATTAATAAATGAGTTAGATGCTAAAGACTAATTTAATGTAATGGACGTAATAAAACATCCCTGAAGCATTTGGACTTCCACCTGGAGAGCCATATGTAAAGGCAAAGTTAATGTTATTTAATTCACTATAATTATCAGCAATGCTAATTTCATTAGCGCTGTCTTTGAATGCTGAATTTGATTCAAGATGGCCACTACCTTCAGCAAGAAGAGCATTGCTTGATTTTAACTCAACTGTGTAATTGGACCAATTTGAGAAGGCGCCAAAAAGACCACCTTTACTACCATAATTTTAACAATTATTTTAACTTTTCCAGTATCTATTTCCTTTTTATGTTCAACAAGATAATCTTTTAAATTCCAAGGAAGGTTATATGTAACGTTAGCGATTTTTGAATAGGTGCTATTAAGGGTAAGTGAGCCATTGTCAACAAAGCAAGAATAGGAAGTGGAATTTTCTTTTATATTTAAATTATCGTATTTATGTGAGGCGAGGAATTGATCGTCGCCAACATAAAATGTTGCCTTAAAATGTTTATAGGTCGCTGAAGCAGTTGATACACAATTGCTTGGGCGAGTGACAACAAATCTAAATTGGGCCCCATCCATAAGTTGACCTATATCATAAATATAGTCAAAGTCTTGAGCGGAGCCATTTGCTCTTAATGCACCACTATCTAACTTAGCGTCTCCATAGCTAACTTCATATGTTGACCAATCGAAGGTATTAATACCAATAACACCTTCTTCTTTTTCATAATGAACAAATTGAAGTCTTACATAGGCTTTATAGCCATCTAAAGCCAGGTAATGCGCTAAAGTATCATCAAAGCTGAATGATGCGCTCTTAGAGCCGCTAGAAGAAAGTGTGATGTCATTATAGCTTGTTTCGAAAACATAGTTTTCTAACTTTTGATGATAAACATGATAAATCTTTTCTGGATAATCATCGATCTGTTTAAAGTTCACACTTTGTCCAGTGATATCAATATATTGAGTGGAGTTCATGTTGTTTTCTTTAAAGCCACCCATATAGTAATATCCTGCAACTGTTGGAACAGGGACAACAAAAGAATCGCCCTGATATTCAAATGCTTCTTCATGACCATCAAGATGGACTAAAGTAACATGTCTTGATGAAGAACATGAAGTAAGTAAAAGAATAGGTAAAAACGACAAAAGAAGTTTTCTCATATTTATATCCTCAAAATTTATTCTAAACGATAGATAACTTGCTTAGCAATATCATAAAAGAAAAATCGGTTTATGAACTGAACCCCATTTAGTTCACAAGAAATAAAAAGTCCTCTTAGCGTAAACTATACGTTAGGAGGCTTTTATTATGGCGAGCAAAGGTCAAAAATTTAAGAAGTATTCTTCTGAATTTAAGGAGCAGATACTCAAAGAGTATTTTGATGGAAATGGAGCTGAATCTTTAGGACATAAATATTCTATTTCTCCAGGTACTATTAGAAACTGGATTAATAAATTAAAGAAAGGCGATAATTTGTCAATTCTAAAAAAATACCAGGCCTTCTTACAAGCACGACGAGGGAAAAAGTAACGTTCATTTCGATTCATATAAACGAATACAAATTATCCAATCTATGTGCGGCTTTAGCGATATCTCGTAGAACTTATTACAAATATCGTAACAAAGAAGATCCTGATTATTATGATTACCTGCTTATTAAAGATATCTTTGATAAAAGCAAAGGCACATATGGTTATCGTAGGGTGTTAGAAGGCCTCAAGATTAAATATGGTGTAATTTTTAATCACAAGAAGGTGGCAAGGATTATGAAAAAATATAATCTCAAGCCTGAATACATAAGAAGATTGCGACCAAATACTTTAGCGAAACGCCTAGAAGAAAATGTTCAGCCAAATCTAGTTAAAAGACAGTTCAAAACCAAAGGTTTTAATCAGATATGGTGTACAGATATAACTTATCTAATATTTGGAAACAAAAGAGCGTATTTGTCGACAATAATCGATTTATACGATCGTCATGTCGTAGCATATCAAATATCAAAATTTAACAACATCCCATTGGTTATTGATACCTTAAACAAAGCTTTAGAAATAGAAAAGGATGTATATGGATTAATCCTACATAGTGACCAGGGTTTCCAATACACATCCAATGAATACAAAGCCATCTGTGCTTCTAAAGGTATATCTATTTCAATGAGCCGAAAGGGTACACCTATTGAC
>OMVV01000010.1:33995-34898 GCA_900314585.1 uncultured Erysipelotrichaceae bacterium | reverse complement strand
CCGAGACTACACGTTCCAAAATTGCTCTTCGCTCGAAGAGTTAGTTATTCCAGATAGCGTAACGAACATTAGTGGTAAATCGTTAGAAGGTTGTTCTTCTCTGCAATCCATAGCGCTTCCATTTATTGGGGGAACGCCTTCATCAAATCAATACCTTGGCTACATTTTTGGTGGAACATCTTATTCACAAAACAAAAGTGTCGTTCCATCTTCATTGAAGACCGTAACGATTTCGAATGGTTGCGAAACAATACCTTATTCCGCTTTCAATGGTTGTTCTTCATTAACTTCGGTTACAATTCCTTTTAATGGTTGTTCATCGTTAACTTCAATTGTAATTCCAGACAGCGTCACTTCGATTGGCGGCAGTGCTTTTAATGGTTGTTCTTCATTGACATCAGTAACTATCCCGAGTGGCATAACATCAATTATAAACTCCACTTTTAATGGTTGTTCTTCATTAACTTCAATTGTAATTCCAGACAGTGTCACATCAATAGGCTATGAAGTTTTTTCTGACTGCTCTTCGTTAATATCTATTACAATTCCAGACAGTGTCACTTCGATTGGTGGATATGCATTTAGAAGTTGTTCATCGTTAACTTCAATTGTTATTCCAGACAGTGTCACATCAATTAGCTCTCGTGCGTTTTGCGGCTGCTCTTCATTAACATCCGTAACAATCCCGGACAATGTTACATCAATCGGTGATTATGTATTCCAGAGTTGTTCTTCATTAACCTCAATTGTTATTCCAGAAACCATTACCTCCATAGCTGATGGCACGTTCTATGATTGTTCCTTATTGACATCAGTCACTATCCCAAGTGGTATAACATCAATTGGCGGCAGTGCTTTTAATGGTTGTTCATCGTTAACTTCAATTGTAATTCCAGACAGCGT
>OMVV01000010.1:0-33969 GCA_900314585.1 uncultured Erysipelotrichaceae bacterium | reverse complement strand
CACTATCCCAAGTGGTATAACATCAATTGGCGGCAGTGCTTTTAATGGTTGTTCATCGTTAACTTCAATTGTAATTCCAGACAGCGTCACTTCGATTGGTGGATATGCATTTAGAAGTTGTTCATCGTTAACTTCAATTGTAATTCCAGACAGCGTAACTTCGATTGGTGGATATGCTTTCCATAATTGCTCCCAATTATCTAGTATTTTTTACTGCGGATCTTCGTTAAATAGCATTTATATCGCAGCAAACAACGAAACATTGTTGAATAATATTTTGTTCTTCTCTGCTGACGAACCGACCGATGCATCACATAATTATTGGCACTATGTCAATGGCGTGCCAACCCCGTGGTAAAAACTATGGCAGATTTATTTGGTGATGAATTATTTAATGCTATTTTTTGGCTACGTAATCATCTGCATTCATTGTCTGAGATAAAGAAGGTTAGCAAAAACGAGTTCGAAAACAAAAGGTTGGTCGATGAATTAATATTGAATGACCGTGTTAAGAACCAAATCACCGCTTCATTTAAAATTAATTTAGTTGCGTTAATGAGTTGTTTGACAATTCAAAATTTATCATCCAAAAGAAATAAATTTTATAAAACCATTGATAAAATAAAAAATATTTGTGATGAACAAGTTAGTTATGATGGTGACACAATCGCAATTGTTGCCGAATGTAATTCACTAATTAACATATATCTAAATATTCCTCACTTTTTTGCTCGCACAAAAAATCTCTTCGATTTAAATGAACAAACTAATAGGAATGATGCTGATTATTCCTTGTATTATCGTGGACATAAGGATTCAAAATATGGGTTATTGCCTTCTTTTTTTCGCGGATTAAGTACTAGCGATAAAGTTATTGACTGTGATTTTATAAGAAGAGAATACGAAAAATACGGTTTAGTAAAACAATATAGGTTGATTTCCACCGAAAACAAAATTGATGAAATGTACGCATATTTTCAACACTCGATAGGGTACTCTCCGTTTTTGGATTTAACGGCCAATTTCTATATCGGAAGTATGTTTGCTCTTTCTAAGAAAGGTATTAATCCGAACGATTATTATTCAAAAGATGCGGCTCTTTTCGTCTTTCTCATCAAAAATGATAGAAATATTTTTGCGGATGACTATTTTGTTAGAAAAACTAAAATTTGTTGGCATAAAGACAAGATTTATTTGGACTACCAAATTGGAAATTCGTTCTTATTCATGCTGGACTATACCTGTTTCGATTGTGATTTCAAGTTGCTCACGAAGAGATCCAACGATAGGATGAAATATCAACAAGGAGCTTTCTTATTTCCTTATAAATGCCATATCATTCACAATCAAATGTTGATGCCTTTCGACAAACTTTTTGCTGTAAAATATTCAATTAAGCCAAAAGAGAAAGATAAGTTTTACAAAGCGATTTGCGATAATGTCGAAAGATATAAGGAAGAGTATTTGATGGATCCTTATTTGTTTCTATCGATAAATTACCATAGATAATAGTATTCAAATATAATCTATAATTCCAAGAACTTATCTAGCAAATACTAAAGAACCCCAATGTCGTAAGATGTTGGACTTTTTATTATTTTTTAACAAATTAGCATTGAAGCTGAGTATATATTGGTAGAGGTGCATATATGAAAGACAATATAGAAAAGCAAGCAGTCATCAGCATTGTGAGGATGGTAACTAGTCATCGAAATAATGCATATAGAAAGATTAACGAAGAACTTGTTGCGATGTATTTTGAAATCGGAAAATATCTTTCTGAAAAAATGAAAACCGAAAAATGGGGGCAGAAAACCATCGAATCAATTTCAGAACAGATAAAACAAAACTTACCAACAATTAAAGGCTTTGAAAAAGCAAATTTATATAGGATGATCCAGTTTTATGAAACATATAGAGACAATGTAATTGTCTCACCACTGGTGAGAAAAATTAGTTGGACCAATAATTTAATTATTCTTCACCACAAATCATCAATCGAAGAAAAGTCGAAAAACAAACAACTTATAACCACTTAATTTCGCCTGTGTTTTTAGACAGGTTTACTTACAAAGATGTGTATGATATCATACAGATGAGGAAACCTATTATGAATGCTGAACGTGCTAAATACATAAGTGACTTTAACAAAGAGAATTACAAGATGTATCAATTTAGAATCAAAAGAAGTGATACCAAATTGATCGATAAATTAGATACTGTCTCTAATAGAAATGGTTATTTAACCAATTTAATTTTGGAAGACATCAATCCAAATGTTTTAACAATCAAACAAATCAAAGAAAGAATAAGACCCATCATCCAAAAACATGGCATTCAAGATGTTTACTTATTTGGCAGCTACGCTAGGGGAGAAGCTAATAGGAATAGTGATGTCGATATTTATTGTGATAAAGGTGACGTTGACACCTTGTGGAAACATTCTGCTTTAGTAGATGAACTTTCTGAAGCACTTAATAAAGATGTTGATGTCATCACAATCGGTTCACAAATGGATGATTATTTTAGACAGCAATTAGAAATGGATATGATCAAGATATGTTAAGTGTGAAAGAAAAAGGAATAATGTTATACATTATAAAGCATTGTTCTAGAGTTGTTTATTAACGCCATGTGGGATTTTTCGCCACTTAACATTGGGTAGTAGCATCGCGCATAAATCTAAAGGAATCTGGCAGAAGATAAATAACGGGAAAAGAATAAAAGCAAAAATCATCGGTAATTTCCTTTGATTTTTCCATTTTCCATTTGAACCAAGTAAAACACCCATTGCCATTAAATAGATGATAAGTGTACTAGAGATCAAACTCCTTGCCATCAAAAATAGTCCGCCTAGATTAAGTGACATAAATAAATTTTGGAACCAATTCAAATTGTAGTCCCAGTGTAAAAAAACTTCTTGTAACGAAATACCAAATAGCGGTGATAGCAGTAGTAAAGCGAACTGAAGAACAAACAAGAAGAACATGATGAGCGGTAAAAACGAATTGAACGTCATCGCGACAAATAAAGACATCTTGTTCTTATTTTCTTTTTTAAATAAAGCTTTGAACATTTTAGGGAAAAATTCTTTGCAACCAAGGAACTGGCCCTTTGCCCATCTTAGACGTTGGAACCACATTGTTTTAACATCACAGGGTTGTTCATCATAAAAGATGGCTTCATCGCAATAATGAATGGTATTGCCTTTTAGAATTGTATTTCCGCTAAATTCAATGTCTTCAGTAATCCCTAAATAATTCCAACCATTTTCAACCATTCTAGTTGGGATTAGAAAACCACATCCAGTAATACGACAAGACACATTAAAGTTTTCTCTTCCGGCATAGCCGAGGATACATGTTGTGCCAAAATAATAACTATATAATGCTGGCATCACCCCGTCTTTGATGTTTAAGGTGTGACGGAATGAGACAATCGTCTCGTTTTTATTCAAATAAACAAAAGCATCGTTCATTTTTTCAAAGAAGTTTTTATCAACGACATTATCAGCATTTAAAACAACAAAACCATCATAATCCTTTATATTAATTTGCTTAAAAGCATAGTTATAAGCTTTACCTAAAGTGTTAGATTTTGGATCGTGACACTCGATAACGTTCGCTCCTAAAGAACGGGCCACTTCAGCGGTTTTGTCGCTGCAATTATGAGCGATTATTATAATATCTAACTTATCTTGAGGATAATCCGCAGATCTAATCGAGTTAATTAAACGCGGAATAACATTTTCTTCATCTTTTGCAGAGATTAAAACGCCATAACGACATTTCTCCTTAGAGTGAGGGAATTTTCTTTTACGAAACACTCCCACTATTGCAAAGAATAAAAATTGGAAGGTATATAGACTTAGCAATAAGCTAATGATTAAGAAGATGAGATTAATAACGGCTACGTAATTCATTTTCTTTCTTTTATTTTAGTACAAAAAAGATATTGATACCACTTACCAGCATCGAGTTTATCTGAAACTTATAATATAAATCTTTTGCTTTTTTTCGCTAATTTTTAACAAATCGACATCTTTACCGAGTATATATTGGTGGAGGTGCCATCATGCAATAATCGAGATTAACTAATAAATCAACAATACTTTCTTTTAGAAAAGCCGGTAATGGCATATTTAATCAAATTCAATATGACAAAATGGCATATAAGTATTGAAACAATATGACAAAATGTCTATTATTGAAGCGGAGAAAAATATGAATCTATTTGATGTTAGAACCAAATATGGTTTAACCCAAGCTAAAGCCGCTTCACTTCTTAATATGCCTTTAAGAACATATGTTCGTTATGAAAAGGATAATGAGTATGGCGATGATTTTAAAAGAACAATGATGATCAGAACAATCATCGAAGAATGTGAAATCACTGAAACCAAAGGATTATTAAGCATTGAACAAATAAAGACCATTCTTGAAGAACTATTTGATAAAGAATACAAAGACCAAATCGAATTCTGCTATTTGTTCGGTAGCTATGCTAAAGGATATCAAAAAGAAAGTAGTGATGTTGATTTATGTATTGCCACTAAGCTTACAGGTTTAGCGTTTGCTGGATTAGCCGAAGCCATAAGAGAAAACCTTCATAAAAGGATCGATTTAGTGAGGTTTTCAAACCTGAAGGATAATCTCGATTTAGTAAGCGAGATAATGAAAGATGGCGTGAAAATTTATGGATAACATTAAAGATGATCACTATTATGCTAGAAAGATAATCGAAAATATTGAAGCAATTGAAAAATATGTTGAAGGAACAAGTTACGAACAATTCTTAAAAGACGGAGAATTAATTGACGCAGTAATGTTCAGATTCGTTCAGCTTATCGAGAACATAAGTAACGTATCTCCCGAATTCAAAGAAAAACACAACCACATTCCATGGGGAAAAATCATGGGTTTTAGAAACGGAATTGTTCATGAGTATGGAAAAACAGATTTCCTCATTGTTTATGAAACCGCAACAAATGATCTTCATGATTTAGAAATCATCTTCAAAAATCTTTTGTAATTAAGAAAAACCTGGAATAGAAAGAATCATAACATCACAGATGTTCTTTTTTGTCGTGGTTAGCACTCTTACATAGTAAGTGCTTGCATCTCTCTCTCTCTCTCTGTAAAATAAAAATTAATATCAGGAGATTTGTTACTATGGAATCAAGTTTGAAAAAGCATCTAATCTTTTTGTTTTTACCATCCTTGTTGCTCACAGGCTGTAATAGTTCGCCGAAGTCGGGCGGAAAGAAAGCAAAAAGTGTTGTAGAAATACAATCCTCATCATCAAGTTCAATTAGTCACAGTTCATCATCTCAAAGTAGTTCTGTTCAAGTTCTCGATTTATTCACTGTAACTTGGAAAAACTATGATGGCGAAGTTTTGGAGGTTGACAAAAACGTTCAAAAAGGTGAAATGCCATCATATGATGGGCAAAAACCAACAAGAGAAAGTGATAACTTATACTCATATGTTTTTAAAGATTGGACCCCAAAATTATCTGCGGTTTATAGCGACATCACCTATACGGCGCAATATTCAATTAAGGATTATTATCCTTCCGAAATTGAATTAAGCGATTCAACCTTATCTATTGGAATTGGCTTTACACATCAATTAACTTGTACTGTTCTTCCTGACAACGCAATTAATCGTGACGTAACATGGTCAAGCTCAAATGAAAGCATTGCTGAAGTTGATCAAAAAGGACTAGTTACTGCAAAACAAAGTGGAAACGCAAAAATCCAAGCAAAAACTTCTAACGGCACAAAAGCGACGTGCGAAATTGAGGTGAAAGAACCCTATTCGTCAATTTATATGCGAAAAAGTGAGGTAACCGTTCAAGTTGGAACTGAGAACTATCGCCTTGATTATTCGCTTTATCCAACAACAACATCTGAGTATTCGTGGTGGGAAACAGATGATCCAAACATAATTCAATTCGTCGAAGGCGAGACTAAAGCAGTTTTCAATGTTCTTGATGCAGGTAAAACCAAGATAAGAGTATATACAGCTAGTGGACTTAGTGCAGAATGCACCATTTTAGCAATAGGCTTAATATACGAGACGGATGTACCGTGGCATTTTACTCATTCTGTAACTACAACCGTGGGTAACTACTCAACAACATCGCTCCATTGTGAAATGGATGTTACTGACATCAAGTTCTGGTTTGAACTCGAAACTTATGGCGCGATGAAAATTTATTATTCATTTACGGCGACTGCAACATTTAAATTGTATTCGAATAGTTGGTGCCAGTTTTCTGCCCAAGTCCAATATGAAGACGCGACAATTCTTGAAACAAAGAAAGTCATGTGTGATTTTGAACAAAATGACGTTCTTGTCAAAAGCGGGTCTTTGGGAACAATATCATATGATATCTTTAGTTCGCGAGTTGGTTGGTACGAGATTCTTCCATAATAATTAAAATAATCCAAATCCCAATATCAATAACTTTTTTAAATAGTGTGTTGAAAGATTAGATTTCTTTTCTTTATTAGGTTGTCTCAATTATAATTGTAAGGACGCACGCGTAGTTCAGTGGTAGAACACCAGCTTCCCAAGCTGGCTATACGGGTTCGATTCCCGCCGCGTGCTCCATTTTATTTTGTTTAACTAAAAACTCTGCAAAACCCCATCAAACGATATCGGTTTTCATGAAATAGTGGAAATAATTTAATTATTTTAATAGAATTGATAAGTCGCAAAAGAGGATTTTAAAGTGGAAAAAATAAATCTAATTATCTTAATCTGCGTCATGGCAATCGCTTTGATTACTATTGGTTATGTCTATCTCATTTACCACAAAATCAAACGCATGAAAGTCGCTAACAAAGATTTACAAGAAAACGCAGAATACATCCGCAGTGGAGCGATCACCTTCTTAAAAAGAGAATTTAAAATTATCGTTCCATTCGTTATTGTCCTAGCCTTAGTCTTTGTGGGTTTAGGATTCATTCCTGCTTTTGAAAAAGCGGAAGGAGTTGGTTGGCAATCAGCAATTTGCTTTGTTGTCGGTGCAACATTCTCTGCTTTAGCAGGTTTAGTTGGTATGCTTTCCGCAACCAACGCGAATAGCCGCACAGCTGATGCTGCTGATAAACACGGCTTAGGAAAAGCTCTTCATGTCGCTTTTAGCGGTGGAGCAGTTCTTGGCTTATGTGTTGTCGGTTTTGGCTTAATTGGCTTAACCGGTTTATTCTTTGGTGCTTATGGCATCCTTTATTCAACAAACGGAAATAACTCAATTGAAGCAGTTTTAGAAGCTAGCCACATCATCACTGGTTATGGCTTAGGCTGCTCAATGGTTGCTTTATTCGGTCGTGTTGGTGGTGGTATTTATACCAAATGTGCTGACGTCGGCGCGGATATCGTTGGTAAAATCGAAGCTGACTTAGCCGAAGATGACGCTAGAAACCCAGCCACTATCGCTGATAACGTTGGTGATAACGTTGGTGATATCGCTGGTATGAGTTCCGACTTATGTGAATCTTATGTTGGTTCTATCGTTTCTGCGATTACCTTAGCAACTGTCTTCTTACAGAAGTCAATGCTCGACTTAGACGTCCGTTTGGTCATCTTCCCACTTGCATTAGCAGGTTTAGGCGTTTTAGCCTCAATCATCTCCGTATTTATCATCAGATCCAAAACTTGGAAAGATCCACAAAAAACACTTGATATCGCGACTTACATTGCCGTTGGTATCGTTGTCTTAGCGGCGGTGTTCCTCTCCATCTTCTATCTTAAAGATAGCAATGGTAACTTCATGAATGTTGAAGGTCACGCTGCACCACTTGCGATTGGCGCTGTTGCAGCTGGTTTAGCCTGTGGTATTGCTGTTGGTAAAATTGCGGAAATTTATACTTCATCAGATTACAAAACCGTTAAACAAATCGCGAAGGAATCTAAGACCGGTCACGCGACCAATATCATCTCTGGTTTCGCAGCTGGTATGAAATCAACCTGCGCGACAGTCATTGCTTTAGCGATTGGTATCATCATTGCCTACTTCTGCTTTGGCATTTATGGTATCGGTCTTGCCGCTGTTGGTATGCTTTCAACTGCTGGTATTACTATCTCAGTTGATGGTTATGGCCCAATCAGTGATAACGCTGGTGGTTTAGCCCAAATGTCCAATTTACGTCCAGAAGTTCGTGAAATCACCGACCATCTTGACGCGGTTGGAAACACAACTGCTGCAGTCGGAAAAGGCTTCTGTACAGGTTCTGCTACATTTACCGCTTTAGCGTTAGTACTCTCCTTTGGACAAGTTAGTGGTCTTATCGAAGATATTACCGCTTCAAATTCATCGACAATGATGGCGGTTGATGTCACTCCATTTATCATTGGTATTTTAATTGGAGCGATGGTTCCATTCTTATTCTCCGCGCTTGTTATCAATTCTGTTGGTAAAGCTGCGAACAAGATGGTTCTTGAAATTCGTTCTCAATTCGCTCACGACAAGGGAATCTTACGTGGTACTTCCAAGCCAGATTACAACCGTTGTATCGATATCGCGACCAAAGCCTCTTTAAGAGAAATGGTCCTTCCAGGTGTCATCGCGGTTGTCACCCCAATCCTTGTTGGTGTCCTTCTTGGTAGAGAAGGCTTAGGCGCTCTTCTTATCGGCGCACTTGCAAGCTCAGTCATGTTAGCAATCTTTATGGCTAACGCTGGTGGAGCGTGGGATAACGCGAAGAAATACATTGAATCTTTAGGTCTTAAAGGCACTGAAGAACATCACGCTGCCGTTACTGGTGATACCGTCGGTGATCCACTTAAAGATACCGCTGGTCCAACGATGGATATTCTTATTAAACTAATGTCCGTCATTGCCCTTATCATGGCACCAATGCTCGAGAGCGGCTTCTCCATTTGGAGTCTAATTGTTAGATAATTATCACTAAGTGATAAATAATAGGTTGGCAACTTGCCAGCCTTTTATTTTTAAAAAATAATTTTTGGCGTCAAATGAAAAACCTTTACTTACAAAAAAGAATGGGGGAGAATAATTTCCCAAGAAATTGGGAAGGAGCTTTTATGAGAAAGTTGTTAATCTCACCAATCCTGTTATCTGCATTTATTCTTTGCTCTTGCACAGTTTCGACTCCTAAGAAGAAAACACCAAGTAATAGTGAAGTCACTACTTCGATGACCTCCTCTTCTCAGGACAAAGCAAGTGTTAAAGAAGTTGTTTTAGATCAAGAAGAAGTCAGCGTTAAACCTGGCTCCAGCGTTACTTTAAAAGTTGAAGTTATCGGAGATAATGATTCTTCACAAGAAGTCATTTGGACAAGTTCCAATGAGGATATCGCGACTGTTGTTGATGGAGTCGTCACTATTTCCGAAAATGCGAACGATGGCGATAAAGTTACAATTACCGCTGTTTCAGTTGCTGATGAAAATAAATCAGCGTCCTGCGTTATCACAGTTGAAAAAGATTCAAAAAGCGACACCAAGTACACCGTTATGATGTATGTGTGCGGTTCCAATCTAGAATCACAAGGTGGCGCCGCCACAAAAGATATCAAAGAAGTCGTCACTTCTTCACAAGCAAGCGAAAACGTCAACTTTGTTATCGAAACCGGAGGAGCTTCCTATTGGCAAAAAACCTATAGTATCAATGCGAGCAAGCTCCAACGTTGGCATGTCGATAACAAAAAATTAGTTAAAGACAGCGATGAAAGCCTCGCCGGTATGGGTGATGCTAATACCTTAAAGAGTTTCTTAACTTGGGGTAAAACCGCTTATCCTGCTGATAAATACGCTTTGATTCTTTGGAATCATGGTGGCGCTGCATCAGGCGTTTGCTTTGATGAAAATGATGGCAATGATGGTTTAATTGCTTCAGAAATTGCTACAGCCGTTAAAGGTGCCGATATCAATCTTGAATGGATTGGTTATGATGCCTGCATCATGAACTACATCGATAATGTTTCGATTAACAGCGATTATGCGAAATATATGGTCGCCTCTCAAGAGCTTGAAAACGGTGATGGTTGGGACTATACAGGCTGGGTTCCTTCATTATATGAAAATCCTGATATTTCCACTCCAGCGTTATTGTCAAAGGTTTGTGATTCATTCGTTGATTTCTACTCAAATGATCCTGAATATCAAGACTATGATAATAATCAAACCTTATCTGTTATTGACCTAGTCAAAGCCAAAACATTTGTTGATGAATTCAAATCATATTCAGGACAATTAAGTTCATCTAACTATTCTTCAATGAAATCTGCTTATAATAATTCGGCTGTTTTGAAATTTGGCAATGTTTCTGAAAACGGTGGCACAACATACGCTTATGGTGTTGCGGACTTTAAGTCCTTTATGGATAAAGTCTCTACTTCAGTTAGCATCGATACAACCAGTTTATTAAATGCATATTCAGATATGGTCGTTTATGTAAAAAATGGTCCAGACTACGGAAGTAAAAAACCAACCGGTTGCAATGTCTTTATTGCTGCAGACTCTAGTTCATCAATCGCTAAATATGATTATGGCACAAGCGATACCAAGTTCACCGAATGGAGAAAACTCCAAATTAATGGTGGCAGTTGGTATAGCGGTAGCTGGTGGTAAGCATCAAATTTAAGAGCGATTTATTCGCTCTTTTTTTATTGTCTTTTATCAGTTAGAATATATGGGCACTGGAGGTAGATGTGATGAAAAACTTAGATATCAAATTTGAAGAAATTCCTATAAAGAAAATCTCGTATAAAAGTATTGAAAAAAAGATGAACGCTTTCATCGAACAGCTAAAAGCTGCTTCTGATTATAAAAGCGGACTTAAAGTTATTAATGCTTATGAACGTTACATGAGCAAATTTTCAACGAATGTCACCGTCATCAGCATTCGTTATTCTTTAAACACTCAAGACAAGGTCATTGCTAAATATCAAGACCAAGTCGATGAGATGTCACCCCTTATTTCTAATTTATCGAACAAATGGAACAAAGTTTTACTTTCCCTTCCATATCGCGCTGAACTTGAAAAGAAATTCTCCCATTATTATTTCCAAATGATCGAGAACTCTCTTAAATCATTCGATGAAAAAATTATCCCAGAACTTATTGAAATCAATAAGCTCACTTCAAATTATGACCGTATTGTCGGTTCGGCTCAAATCGAATATAAAGGTGGAGTCTATAACTTATCGCAAATGTCAAAATTCACCAAATCTCGTTTAAGAGAAGAACGTCGCGAAGCATCAATTAAAGTTGATGAATTCTTCGCTGAACACGAAAAAGAACTCGGTGATTTATATGGTAATTTAGTGCTCCTAAGAGATAAGGCCGCCAAGAAACTCGGTTACAAAGATTTTACTGAACTTGGTTACCTCTCTTTAGGCCGTGTCGACTATGACGCGGAAATGGTTAAAAAATACCGTGAACAAATTGCTGAAGAAGTCGTCCCAGTTGCTCAAAAACTCTACAAAGCTCAAGCAAAACGCATTGGAATCCCATTTAAAAAGATGTATTCCTACGATTACAATTTGTCGTTCTTAAGTGGCAATCCAGAGCCAATTGGCGACACCAAATATTTAGTCGACAGCGCCACCAAAATGTATCACGAAATGTCAAAAGAAAGCGGTGAATTCTTCGACTTTATGAAAGAACATCATCTTCTTGATTTAGATGCTCGTCCAGGCAAACAACCTGGTGGTTATATGACTTTCCTTGATACTTATAAATTCCCATTCATCTTCTCTAACTTCAATGGCACTGAAGGTGACGTGAGTACTCTCACTCATGAAGTTGGTCACGCTTTCCAAGGTTATCTTTCAAGAAATATCAAACCAAGCGATCTACAATCTCCAACGATGGAATCCTGTGAAATTCACTCGATGTCGATGGAATTCTTTGCTTGGCCATGGATGAATCTTTTCTTTGGTGAACAAGCTGATAAATATCGCTTCTCACATTTATGTGATTCAATCGAATTCTTACCTTATGGCATCACCATCGATGAGTTCCAACACTGGGTTTATGCTCATCCAACTGCAACTCATGAAGAGCGATGTGCTGCTTATCAAGAAATCGAAAGAAAATACACTCCTCAAAAGGTTTATCCAGATGAGATGAAGGTCGCTAAACACGGTGGTTGGTGGCTTAGACAAGGTCACGTCTTCGATGTTCCTTTCTACTATATCGACTACACCCTCGCTCAAGTCTGTGCCTTCCAATTCTTAGTGGAAATGAATAAAAACCGCGACAAAGCTTGGAAAAAATACGTGAAGTTATGCAAGATGGGCGGCAAATATCCATTCGTCCATTTGCTTGAAAAAGCCCACTTACGAAATCCATTTATTGAAGGCAATGTTGCGAAAGTGATAAGACCTTTAAAGAAGATATTATCAGGCTTCGACGAAAGCAAATTCTAAAGAAAATATTAACAAGGTTTCCCTTATGGGAACCTTTTTATTTTGTCTGTGAATATTTATATAGCAATTTATTTTATAAAATAGTTTTGTTATAATTTTAACGCTTAAAATCAAGGTAGATCGGAGAACATTTATGTTTATTATTGATGAGGGAAAATTCTTATATAACAGTGCAACTTGTTGGATTGATTTTGCGCTCTCACTTCTTGTTAGTGGAGTCGCTATCTTTTTCTTACTTAAGTTCTTGAAGCGTCGTTTCGCTTCAGTCTCTATTATTTCAGGAATCTGCTTACTTTTTGTTGGTTGGTTCTTTAACCTTCATCTTTTATGGTCGATCGCTTTAATCGTTGTCACCTCACTTGTGGTTGTTGCTTTAGTTGTTAATCAAGGTGCAATCCGTGACTTAATGGCGAATGCTTTAGCCTCAAGCAAGAGTAAAGGTTCTCCAGAAAAAGTTTTCGATCGTCACGCTCTTTTACAAAAAGTTGATGTTGCTGTTCAAAACCTTTCTAAAAACAAGATTGGTGCGATCATCACCTTTGAAAAAGACACAAAACTCGATGATTTTATCAAATCTGGTACTGAACTTGACGCTCCAGTTACCCCAGAATTATTAATGACAATTTTCTATCCAGGAACTCGTTTGCATGATGGAGCGGTGGTCATTCGTCGCGACAAAATCTTAGCGGCATCAGTCTATTACACTCCAACCACCAAACCGCTCACTGGTAAATTTGGTTCCCGTCACCGTGCCTCAATCGGTATTTCTGAAGTTTCCGATTCAGTCACCGTTGTTGTTTCTGAAGAAACAGGTCGTATTTCACTTGCCGTGGCTGGTGAACTTATCCATGTTCCAGCAGATACATTCTTAAGAACCCTTGAAGATTACATCTACATGTCCAAAGAAACCAAAGCTGAATAATATGACGTTTAAACAATATTACGATTTTATTGTTAAAGTTCACTCAATCGCGAAGATCGGTCTAACTTATTCGAAAGATCCATATGCGATTGAAAATTATCAAGAACTCAATGATATTTCTAAAGAAATGCTTGAGAACTTCATGGATGTTAAATTCGATCGTCCAAATCTATTTAGCAAAGAAGTTTATCCCACTCCAAACATCTCAGTTAGGAGTTTGATTGTAAATGATAAAGAGGAAGTGTTACTTGTTAGAGAATCTAATACAAACCTGTGGTCACTTCCTGGTGGATGGTGCGATTTATATAAATCACCAACCGAAAATGCCTGCGCGGAAGTATCTCAAGAAGCAGGAGTGGAAATGAAAGTCACTCGTCTACTTGGTGTTCTCGACCGCACGCCATATAAGTCAAAACAAAATGTTCCTGACTATGTCGTTATCTTCCTAGGTTCAATCGATGGAGCAAAATTCCACGCTCACACACATGAGACAAACGATGTTAAATTCTTCCCAATGAATGAATTACCAGAGATGTCTAGAAAGCTCTCACTTGAAGAAATTTCTAGAGCCATCGATGCGTATAAAAACAATAAAGTAATCTTTGATTAGATTGGTTAAATAAAGGAGAAAAAATATGCCAACACCACACAACGAAGCTAAAAAAGGCGAAATCGCAAAAGTCGTCTTGATGCCAGGAGATCCTAACCGTGCGTTATGGATTGCAGAAAATTTCCTTCACGATGTTAAATGCGTTAACAAAGTTCGTGGAAATTGCTGCTACACTGGTCTAACCAAAAATGGAAAGAGAGTTTCCGTCATGTCCTCTGGAATGGGTCATCCATCCATTGGTATTTATTCATTCGAACTTTTTAAAGAATATGATGTTGAAACCATCATTCGTGTCGGTACTTGCGGTGCTTATCAAGAAAACATCAATTTGCGTGATGTCCTTTTATGCGCTGGAAGCTCAACTGATTCAAACTATGCTGCTCAATTCCATTTAAATGGAACATATTCTGCTTTAGCAGACTTTGAAGTCTTAATGGCAGCTCGCGATGTCCTTGAAGAAAAGAAATATCCATATCATATGGGTAATATCTTCTCTGCTGATGTCTTCTATGACTTCGATCCAGAAACTTGGAAAAGATGGGCTAAACTTGGCATTATGGGCGTTGAGATGGAATCTTACGCTTTATATATCAACGCTGCTTTCTTAAAGAAACGTGCATTAACAATGTTAACTGTTACCGATCACTTTATTAAAAACGAACGCCTCACTGCTGAAGAACGTCAAGTCGGTCTTCGCAATATGATCGACGTTGCTATCGCTACTGCTGAAAAATACGCATAATGGTCTACTTATTCGTTGGTTTAGTAATATTGCTGGCGATTGTAGTATTGTTAATCATTTTTTATCCAAAGATAAAACGTGCTAGATATAAAAAGGACCATATTTCAATATATGGCAAAAGAGTGTACAAGTACGCTCTTCATAACGATTTATATCTAATCAATAAACTCGCCTTAAAAGGTAATGATGATCAACTTTTAAAAATCGATCACCTTCTTTTTGGCACGAAATATATTTATGTTATTTCCGATTTTTATCTTCCTGGAAATATTGAAGCAAAAGAAAATGACCGCAGTTTTGTCTATACTCCTTTAGAGAAAAATGCGAAAAAAGTCTATATCGATAATGTTTTTATTTCTGGAGCGGAACTAACCAAAAAAGTCGCCTCTAACTTAGGACTTAATCCATCGCTTTTTATTCCTGTCGCTTTAGTGGATGATGACGCAGATTTTGGAGATTTTAAACCAACATTGAAGAACAATTATTTGGTTCATGTCTCAAATTTCAATAAACTTCTCGATGCATTGGAAGCTAGAAAAGTCGCTCCACTAAACGATGATCAACTTAAATACGCCGTCATGGACGTAAATCGACTAAATGAAAGAAAAAGAAAATAAGCAACCAAATATCCTTAAAAGTATAAGGCAATCTTACTTTCATCATTTTTTAGAAAAGTCGGCTTTATCCACAGTTTTGATGCTTTTTATCAGTGTTTGTTTAATCGGCGGATATTTTCTTTCAATCTCATTAATCATCACTGTTCCGTTTCTTGTTGCACCCATTTTACTTGGCTACATTTTAGAGAATATATCCGTGAATGGCGGGGATTTTTCACTTAAAAGAGTCTTTTTAGGATTCAAACTTTACTATAGTCCACATTTCTTTGGCTGTTTCCGAATGATTATTGGAATGGTTAAAGCAATGGTGACTTATTTAGTGTTATCAATAACGCTATTTATGATTCTCCATTATACGATGGGAATGAATAATGAAGTTTATGCGAATATTTTCAATGCGATTTTGAATTCTGAAACCGATTCACAATTACTACAAAATCTCCAGGATTTAACGGCAAATCCCACATATATCCAAATTACAAATATCGCTTTAACGATCTCAATTGGCCTAGCGTCAATGTGGTTTATTCATCATGTTTTAGTGAACTCACTTAAGATCTTCTATAACGTCGTTAATAAGAAACATTTACCAATGAATGCGTCTAATTTCCTTTTCGCATTATCTTTTAAAAAATATCGCCGCTATTTTTACATCGATTATTACCAGTCATTTTGGTTTATATTCCTTACATTCATCGCTTGTTATGTAGGTGGGTGTTTCTTAGCAATTTTCGTCTTTAACCAAAGCGGTGTTCAAACCGCAATCATTGGATTATTTGCTGCCTTATTAGTTAGCGTTTATCTTCTTCCATATATCTTTGATGTGTATTTTATGATCTTCTCGATGTTTTCTTTGTTCTATCTAGATACATTATTTGACGAAGCTGAACGTCTTAAACTTTTCGGAGTGAGTCTTCGCATCAATGAAGAAGAAAAGAAAAACATTAAAGGCGCTGCTAATGAGTTATTAAATGCTCTAAAAAGCAAGCCAAAGAAGGAAGATAAAGAAGAAAATAAAAAACAGTAGCGTAGCTACTGTGTTAATCAATGGAGCAGATGACGGGAATCGAACCCGCATAACTACCTTGGCAAGGTAGTGTTCTACCACTGAACTACATCTGCATTTCAGCGTGATTATTATATTAAAAGTAGTATAATAGTTCAAGACAAAAAATTATGAATAAATACGAAGAATTAGCAAATTATATATTCCCTGATATTAGCGAGACTATCGCTGATTTAGAAAAACGCTATCCAAAGCGCAATTTATCTAGTGGGGCTGAGGTGACTAGATTCGCTCCATCACCAACTGGTTTCTTGCATCTTGGTTCCTTATTCACATCATTAGTGGCTCACAAAGTTGCTAAAGACACAAATGGTGTTTTCTATCTTCGTTTAGAAGATACCGATACCAAACGTGAAATTGAAGGTAGTGGGGAAGAACTCGTTCGCCAGCTTTCATATTTTGATGTTGCTCCAGAGGAAGGTTACTTAGGTAATCACGACGTTGGTGATTATGGTCCATACCGTCAAAGTGAACGTGAACACATTTATCGTGTTTGTATCAAAGAATTGATGCTTAAAGGAAGAGCGTATCCATGTTTCTGCTCGGCTCAAGAACTTGAAGAAACACGTGAAATCCAAGAAGCCAATAAGGAAATTCCTGGTTATTATGGCGATTATGCAATTTGCCGCACCATCGAACCGAGCGAAGCTTTAATCCGCATCAAAAATGGTGATCCATATGTCATCAGATTTAGATCAATGGGAAATCATAACAACAAAGTTGTTTTCCATGATGAAATTCGTGGAGATATTTCCATCGCTGAAAATGATATGGATATCGTTATCATGAAATCCGATGGACTTCCAACTTATCACTTCGCTCATGCGGTTGATGATCATTTTATGAGAACAACAACCGTTATTAGAGGTGAAGAATGGATTTCTAGTGCGCCAATCCATATCGAATTATTCGATACCCTTGGTTTTGCTAGACCAAAATATGCACATTTACCAGTTATCATGAAACTTGATAACGGCAATAAACGTAAACTTTCTAAAAGAAAAGATCCAGAAGCAAGTGTTTCACACTTCATCGAAGGTGGTTATCCAGCCGAATCTTTGAAAGCATATTTGATGAGCATCGCTAATTCAAACTTTGAAGAATGGACTGCTGAGAATCATTGTTACGATTTAGACAAGTTCACATTCTCGTTCGATAAGATGTCTCTTGATGGCGTGCTTTTCGATCAAGATAAACTCAATTTCTTCTCTAAAGAAGTTATCGCTTTATTTACCGCCGAAGATTTTTATGATCGTTTAGTGAAATGGTCCAAAGATTATGATGAAGTTTTATACAAACACTTAGTTGCAAATAAAGAACTTTCTATCAAAGCTCTCAACATTGAACGCGGTGGAGAAAAAGCCCGTAAAGACTTCACATGTTACAAAGATGTTTATCCACTTATTGGATTCTTCTATAACGACCGCTACGCAGAAATCGTTAAAGATGGTTATCCATTCAATGAAAAATTCTCTAAAGAAGTTATCAAAGATTTATTAATCGATTTTGCTAATAGCAATGATTATACTTTAGCGAATGATGTTTGGTTTAATTCAGTTAAAGAACTCGGTATAAGACATAACTTTGCTGAATCCAACAAAATTTTTAAACAAAATCCAGATACCTATTTAGGACACGTTGGTGATGTCGCTGAAATTATTAGAGTCGCTCTTGTTGGAGCGAAAAACTCGCCAAATCTCCATTGTGTCTTACAAATTTTAGGCAAAGAAGAAGTTGATCGACGAGTTAAACTCGTTATTGATTATTTAAAATAAAGTTGCTTAAATAATCCTACGGCCCTATGGTCAAGCGGCTAAGACGAAACCCTCTCAAGGTTTAATCGAGAGTTCGATTCTCTCTAGGGTCACCAAATGCAAATTACTCGCTGTCACGTTGGTAGCGAGTTTTTCTTTGAACGTTATGCTCTGCATTCAAATCTCTAAATGTAAAAAAGTGTAAAAAATAATTGACGGATTTGTTGCCAATGTCTATTATTAAAGTGAGGAAAAAATATGGCAAAAACAAAACAAATTTCTCCATATTATCTGTTTTACATAAAAGGTATCAATGAAGCTAAATCAAATTCGCAAGTTGAATTAAGGCAAGCTGTCGATCATCTGGAAAAGGCTCTTAATTTTAAGGAAACAGAAGAAGCACTTCATCAATTAGCAATTTGCTATGCAAAGTTGAATGATACAACAATGTATAAAAATACTATTGTTCGCGGGGCTGAGTTGGGATTCAAATTGTTCTATTCTTCTTGCGGTCTTTTTTATGCAAACAACAGAGAAAACGCGAATAAAGATGAATCGTTAAGGTGGTTTAATAAAGGCATTGAGGAAAAAGATCCTAAATCATATGCGGATTTAGCTCAGTTATTTATGAGAGGTTGTTTCGCATTCAATCCAGATTTTAATCAAGCAGAACTATTGTTACAAAAAGGCTTTTCTTTAAATAATCAAAAATGGAACGGATATTTTGCCTTTCAAATAGCCAATTTATGCTATGAAAAGAAGTTGTATGTAATTGCTGCAAGATATTATAAAAAAGCGATTGATTATTGTTATTTTTTGGCCACAAATAATCTTGCTTTGATGTATAGAGATGGAATAGGTGTCAGACAAGATCCAGAAAAATATATGGAATTGTTGATGATGTACTTAAACCCGGATAATGCTTTTGAAATTGCTGGGGTTTTTCTGACAAATCAATTTACACCACCAGACGAAGATATCGCATTTAAATATTTTCAGTATGCCGCGAGCAAAGGGCATCCAGCTGCTTCAATTATGTGCGCAGCATTTCTAATTGAAAAAAATAGCGGGGACGAAACGCTTATTAATAGATATCTAGAAATAGCTTTTAGGAACGGAATTAATGATGAGAACCTAAAAAAGCATTTTGATGACATTGAAATTGCTTTGGGTAAAGATGTTTCTCAAAAACTTAATAAACTCGCAGAAAAATATTGGAATATGAGAAGGAGCGTGGCTTAATGAATTTGTTATTTTCAATTACTGAATTGTCAACCATGACAGGCAAAACTAGACCTACTTTATATAAGTATGTTAATGCATACGAGGCTGGTTCTCTTGATGAAATCCCATTCAGTTTTATTCAATTATTCAATTTAATCAGCAAGCCTAATGTAAAAAGAAAGGAAGTTGCAGATTATTGTGATGCGAATTTTAAATCGGTTGATGAAGATATAAAAATAACTGAAATCATTTCATTAATTAAAAATAATAAATCAAAGATTGATTTAGATAATCTCAAAAAACACATCGAGGAGGAAATATCAAAATGAGTGATATCGTGTTAACTTATAACGAAAAGGATTTATTTGCCTATTTACAAAAAACCAGATTAGAAACCGCAAAAAGACTAAATGATTTAAATATCGAAAAATCAAAGAGCATCAAAGAAGAAAATGTTTCTTTTAAAGGCACAATGACAAACATTGGTCATTTCTTTAAACGTAGTGTTGGCAATTATGGAAAAAAAGATGACACCATAGTTGCTGAATTGAATAAATTCAACAATAACAATAAAACAGTTATCGATGAATCAGTTGCAAGAGGCTTAGCATTTTCATTATTTCAAAATGATAAATATGGCTTAGCTAAATTAATTTTTGCTGTAACTGTCATCGTGGATGATGACTATCAATATAAATATACAGATGAAGGGCTTGCTGAGGCATCAAGTGTTCTTTTTGGAAACAGGGAAGAATTGGCTATGATCAAAACCCAATTAGAGGCAAATTACAATGCTATTTTTCCACATAGTTTATCTTCTGTTCAAAAAGGCTTGCTCTTAGGGGCTGCGATCATGGCTCTTGCGGGCGTTGTTACAATGCCAGTTTTGCTTGGCGCTGGGGTAGGAGCGTCTGGACCGGCAACTACTGCCGCTTTAGCGGCCCATGGTTTTGGTGATATGCAAATCGGATTAATTGCTTTCACTGCTGAGTCTTTGGCAGTAGGTGCAGTGATTACAGGCGCGGTATATGGTGGAATGAAACTTTACAATGATGCAAAAGTCAAAAAAGAGTTCTTATCATTAACTCCAGAAAATAATGCCTTATGTCTCGCAATTCAATGTACGTATATTGAAAGAGCCAAAAAGACATTATCAAACGCGGAGTTTAAAGATCAACTTGATTCAATTTTGAGAAACCTCGGCATTCTAAAAAGCGATTTAGATTTTTATCTATTTGTTGAAAATGAATCCACAAAAGAAAATAAGAAAAAAATTAAATCATTTCACGAATTCGACAATCGTCTGATTAAAGTGTTAGATTTATAATGCATTGATATAGTGGGGCAAAATGGTTACTCAACAAACACTTAAAAACTTAAAGAACAATCTTAGTTCTGCTTTTTCGACATTCAATTCATCTTCAAAAATTGCTTTATTTGTTCAAAATGAAATGAAAAAACAATTCATGTTGACTAATTTTTACACTGATGAAAAATGCTCGATCGTATATAAAAAAGCTATTGAGTATTTGGAAGAGGAAATAAACAAATCATACAACAATATTGCTAAGCAAATTAATGAGTATATCGATGATTTGAACAAAAGTTTTGAAACGAGCAGTGTGTATCAGCCTTCCGATGCAGATACTTTGAAACATATCGCAGTAGGTGCTGGCGCTGGTTTGGGAGCTGCGCTCATTTTGGGAGGACCGGTCGGATGGCTTGCTGCAATTGGATTTGCTGCTGGAGCAGTTTTTAATTCCGAAAAAAAGAAAAATGAACTTATCAACAGGATAAAAAACGCAGCCGACAAACTAAATGGCGAAGCAATTAAAAAGTTGAGAGATGTTTTAGATTTATTCATTGTTGAAGACGTTCTTTTATTGCCACCTTCAAAAGAAATCTTTTCTCCTTCTAATATTGTTGACAATGACGGTCTAACTAAAGAGCAAATTGAAATTAAAGAGTTTTTAGAAGAAAGGGAAATAAAATATTTAGTTCATTTCACTGACGAAAGTAAAGTAAATTCTATAAGAAAAAATGGCATTTGCTCCCCAAAAGAAGGTGAAAAACGAGGCATAAAAATTGACGTTAACAACGATGACACAAAGTCTGCTCATAAAGCAGAAAAATATATGAAATCAACACCTGATGATTATATATCATTAACAATTACTATGATGAACGAAAAGGTCCTTTCAAAATTTAAGCACGATCACAAAATTAAACGCCCCGTTAGGATCTTGATAGATGCAAATGTTCTATGGAAAGAAATTGATAAGGATAGAATCTATTGCAATATGAATGCTTCGGCTGGCTCTTTATCTTGTGGTAATAGCATTGATGACTTCAGGGCAATGTTTGCTCCGCAAGTAGAGCAGATAAATTACTATTTAGAAAGAAGTATCAATGATAGAGAAAAAGATAAAAGACCAAAAAACGTCGCAACGCATATACAAGCAGAAATACTTTTTCAATCAAACGTAGATCCTAAATATCTATTTTTTGACAATAGTGAACATGTAAGTGGCAATACTCACAAAACGGATTTTTATTCCTCAGATGTTTTGGATTGCGACGATTTACCATTTTAGAGATATTAGCCATGGCAGAAAAGCTCATTTTTATTTCAACTAAAACCAATCCGTTTTATGAAAAAATCATAAATTATGATTTTGTTCCAGGAAATTCTCTCTCCCAGAGGAAAAAGAATGTTACAAATCTTAATAATGCTTTATCAAAGTTATTTCCTGATTTGAAGACGTTGGAGATATCAACAAAATCAGATAACGAAATAGGCAGATTATTAAGCGCTTTTAATTTAAAACTTGATGGTAATTATATTGAAAGCATTTTTCAGTCTTCTAAAGTTTTTGAGGATGGTAGTCAACACTCTTTCTTAATTAACAAAAGGCCAATAGAAGCTAAAAGGTTTATTAATAGTCTTACAAGAAAAGAAATTGTTGGTTTTAGGTTTAATGGTGTTGATTATCCAATAAACCCAAAGTCGTTATTTTATGATTATTTATTTGTTACAGCGCTGAGAAACAATCCTGAACTTTCTTCAAATTTAAAGAATTATGATATCTTTACCGACATTGAATTCAATTATAAAAAGAGCGTTAACTGTCAAGCTAGAGCGTGTGCAATATACTCATATCTTTTAAAAACAGGTAATGTTGATAAATATGTTGATGATATTTGCTTATTTAAGACGCTTTACGATGGGGTTCATTCAGATTTAATTTCTTTGTTTGATATAAAATGATACGAATCTATTATTGAAAATCCAACCAAAAAGTTGCGAACTCAGTCCCGAACGCTTCACCAATGACATAAATCTCGCTGTCACGTTGGTAGCGAGTTTTTTATATTAGATAAACAAATTTAATAATATTCTTCGAAAATTATTTGTGGAGATTTTTCTTTGTGTTATATTATAGGTGTCAAGAGGGTTGGGAGACGTTAAAAGACCACCCTATAGATCGGGCCGGAGATCTAAAACACCGTCCTATTAGTGGTGGCGCACCTTAAAACGCCATTTTTTTATATCTATGAAAGACTCATTTAAAGAAATTGTTAGACAAAAACTTCTTGTAGCCGCACAAGAATATTTTGCTCTAATAAACAAGATTATAGTAATTGAGTCTGAAGATTTTACAATAAACAAAAAATATATCATCAAATTCAATAAAGGAAATTTTCTTCATTTGACTGGCATTATTTCGAATTTAAAAGCCAATGATTTCTTCGAAAAGTGTTTTAATTCATCAATTAAAATTGACGACATTGGCTATAATGAAGTTAAGAACAAGACAAATATTAAAAATAAGCTTCGTTGTTTGCTCGCAATATCTGAAATGTTTAATAAAGAGCTCCTTGTTCAAGAGCAATTTGTGAAAAATAGAGTTATTTGCAAAATTGCAACTAGCGACGGTTCTTTTACTATTGGCTTCTCTGGAGGAAGTAAATTTGTTTATCCAATGACAGTGTTAAACAAAAATCGTTTAGATGAAAAAAAGCCAATTTTTAAAATTAAACCAGTAATTAAATAAAATTTATTGTTTGTTTATTGTGAAATTTATCTCTTTACATTTAGTAAGATTTTACTAATATGTAATGATTTATTCTTTTAAAGAATGTATAATCAATATCAACAATATGATTACCAAAACCGTTGTTAAAGACTACGTTTCTAAACGATGTCCTTATCTTGCTTACATGGAACTTGAGGACAAAACTTTAGTGCAGCTTCTTGAACAATCGATTGAAAATCGAGAAAAATACCAAGAACTTGCTGCGATGGCTCAAGAAGAAGGTGAAGAACCTGAACAAGGTTTTGATTTAGCAGAAGTCCTTCGTGATTATCCTCATCTAAAAAAAGAAATCAAAAAGTTTGAACGTAGTAAGCCAAAGAACGCCGTTGAGCAACTGATTGAAAAATATAACGACGATCAAATTGTTTCGAAATTATCACGAACATATTTTGAAAAAATATATGGTAAAGAAAATTGCCTAAGATGCGATGTCGACGCTGAAGGCAAAGATTTAATCGGTGATTACGCTTTTGTGGCGGTGTCGCAAAAAGCTTTAGCGGACAAATCCATCAAAGTTCTTTTTGAACCACAGATTGAATACAAAGATTTACGTGCAAGAGCGGACGTCCTCATCCGAAATGACGATGGCTCATTCAACATTATCGAAGTTAAAGGTACAAATACTGTCTTTGTCGAAGATGGCAAAAATCCAGGATTTGATTCTAAGATTAAAGATAAATATCTTTATGACTTATTATTCCAATATTATGTCTATTCCCACGCTGGACTAAAAATTAATAGTCTCGCATTCATGTACACGAATAGAGATTTTCATATCAAAAAACATACTTATCCAACCGCAACTGAAGAGCTAAATGATTTATTTATCCTTAAGGATTCAATCAATCTTGTCGATGAATATATGTCACTCATCAAATATTTTGATGCGGACTTATATGTTCCTAAAAAAATGGAAGAAGATGAAAAAGATGAGTACTTAATCGAAGGCATTATTTCAACCTTAAGAGATATCGCTAAAGAAAAAGGAATCAAACCTCATAAAGAATATCGATGCTGCAAAGGACCATATTGTCCATTCATCACAATGTGTTTTGGCGAAGATGCAGAAAAAGAAAACTCTGTCTTTAAGTTAACTAGGTGGGGCTCTTATGGCGGTAATTGGCGAAATACTTTAAGACTCCTAAATGATGGCATTGATAAAATCAGCAATGTCGTTCCAGAAGCTTATGGCTATAGCGAGTTCACCAAATCTGGCAAAAGATCAAATGCGTATTCTCAAATCAAATATCAACGTGGTGAAATCAAAGAAAAATACATCGTCGATATGAAGAAAATCGAAGAGATTATTAAAAGAGATTATCTGAATGATAATGTCGATTACCTTCTCTTCTTTGACTTTGAATCATTCCAATATCCAATCCCACTTGTTGAAAATGTATGCGCTTGGAAACAAGTTGTCTCTCAATACTCAATGCATGTTGTTAAAAAGGGATACGACTTATCAAAACACAACTTCGAAAAAGGTTGTGGTGGAGACGTCACTCATTTTGAATATATCGCTAATCCAGATGTAACTGGATACACTAATCCAAGCATCGAATTATATCAAACCCTTAAAGATCAACTTATCTCAGTGGGCATTGATCCATATGCATCCAATTACAAAGTAATTGTTTTTAACAAATCCTTTGAAATGACAAGAATGAAAGAGTTCGGCGAAGACTTTTTAGCGATCGCCGATAATGAACTTTTGAAGTTCGTCGCTAACTTTCGAGAGAATGTCGTCGACCTTCTTGATTTCTTTACTAGTGGTGCTCTCTATTGCCGTGACTTCAATGGTCGAGGTTCCCTCAAAGTTGTTCAACCAACACTTGCCGCCGATGAAAACGTAAAAGAGTATTATCACAAGATTCTTCCGTTTGATTTTGAATATTCACTCGATTATCACAAAGATGAAAAATGCCTTGTTTATAACGGAGGAATTTGTCTTGATTTATATAAATCACTGTTAGTGAGATCACATCTTGGCTTATCAAAATCAGATAAACTAACAACCGAAAGCCTCCTTGCTGAAGCTCTCGCTTATTGTAAGATCGACTCTTGGGGCACGGTTATCATCTACGATGTCATCAAGAATTTCTATCTTGGAAAACTTAAATTAGACGCGAAAAATATCTAAAAGATTACTTATTAGGTATATACCTAATAATAAATATTACAAAATAAAGACCAAAGGTCTTTAACTCTCCAAAATCTCAAAATATGGGGGTTTTGCTAGGGATTTTTTCAAAATTGTTTTGATATTTATTTGCTATTGTAATACAATAAAACTAACTTAGGAGGAAATCCGATGAAAAAAAGTAAAAATCGTGGTGATTTGATTCTTACCATTGTTATTGCAGCTTTCTTCGTAATTGCAGTAGCATTATTTTTCTTAATCCCTACGATCAATGACGCTAACGGTGGTGATTTATTCGGTCCTGCTTATAAGCCAGGCGAATTATTTGTCGAAGCCGCTAAAGCTATGATCAGTTTCAACTTCCGTAGTATTAAGTACGACTTAATTCTCGGTGTTGGTGGTGTCTTAGGCTTATTCTTGATCGTTTGGTTAGTGTTTATCATTATTAAGAAAAAACCTAAAAAACTCATTTTATGGGGTTGCGCAGCAATTATGTTTGCAGGCGTCGCAATCTTCACCAGTGCTTACACTTTAGTTCCTGCTCGTACTATCGTCGGTGCAAGCGGCAGCAAAAATGTTGATCAATTTGTCTTCCGTGATATTTTGAATAAATATTCAAACATCACTGGTAAATTCAAAGGTGCCGATGGTAAAGTTATTGAAGTTACCGCAAAAGATGGTGGCATTCCATTATTTAACAATCCAGTCGCATGGATCTTCTCAATGGTTGCCATGCTTAGCATGGGCTTTGTTGGCGCCGTTGGTATGTTACTTCCACTCTTCTCTGCTTATGCAATGGGTAGCGAAGGCAAAGTTGTCGAAGTCCCAGTCGAAGCTGAAGAAGTCGAGGAGGAAGTCGAAGAAGCTCCAGCAGCCGCACCAGTCGAAACCGAAGAAGAAAGACTTGCTCGCGAACAAGCTGAAGCTGAAGAACGTGCTAGACAAGAACAAGAGGATCGTCTCATTGCTTATGTCGAGTACGAATCAGGCAAACCTTCACGTGAAAAAGAATACGAAGAACTTTGCCGTAAACATGGTATTCCACTTCCAGAAGATGAAGAGGAAGCTTACTATGCTGAACTCAAGAAAAATCTTCCAGTCTTTGATCTCGACGAAGTCGAAGATGATGAAGAATACTATAAAGAAGTCAAGAGACATCTTGGCATCTTCAATGAAGAACCTGTTAGTGACGATAAATATTACGAAGACGTTATGGCAGAACTCGCTCGTGCGAAGAAACCAGATGATGGCAAGTATTACACTGACGTCATGAAGGAACTCGCAAAAGCTGAAAAGAAACCAGAACCAGTCGACGATTCTAAATATTATGACGATGTCATGAAAGAACTCGCAAAAGCGAAGAAACCAGATGACAGTAAATACTATTCTGACGTCATCAAGGAACTCGCTAATGCGCCAAAGCCAGAACCAGTCGATGAAAATGCATATTATCGTGCAGTTATCAGAGAACTTGGCATGTTCAAGGAAGTCGAACCTGAACCTGTTGAAGATCCTGAAGAATATTACAAAAAAGTAAAAAAAGAACTTCCAGTTCTTCACGAAGAAGTTAGACTCGCTAAAGAAGAATCTGCATTAGCATATCGTGTTCGTTTAGCGAAAGAACTTCCATGCTTACACGAAGAGCCAAAGAAAGAACCTGTCGAAGAAGTCGAATCCGATGAACATTATCATGAAAGAGTTCGCAATGAACTTGGTATGTTCAAAAAGGTCGAACCTAAAGATAACAGCGAAGCGGTCGAACACTTAAAACGCCGCACCGCCATCAATGATGGTTATTACGACAGAATGAAAAAAGACCTTAAGGTCTTCAAGAAACGCTCTGAAAGCGATGACGAATAAGGAGATTTAAAAATGCGTAAATACGATGAAGCTTATTATAATAAGATGATTAACGAACTTGGCATGTTTAAAGGAAAACATCCAAGCTATGAGGAAGAAAAACCAGCTCCTCGCAAAGAGCCGGCTGCTAAAATTATCCGTGTTCCTTTTGAAACAAGAATTCACGCTGCTGATCCAGTTATGAAGCAACACTTCAACGAACTTAAGAGCGATATTCTTGCTTATGGTGTCAAATCCCGTATCTCCAATAGCGGTGATACATTTAGATTACACACCAAGACATATGTCAAAATCACCATTGCGGGTAAATCATTAAAACTTTACTTCGCTCTTAATCCAAAGGATTACAAAGACAGCAAGATGCCACTTGCCGATGCGGGTCACAAAGGTATCTATCGCGAAATTCCTCTTGTCTTCAAAGTTAAATCCGAACTTTCACTCCGTAGAGCTAAACAACTCGTTGCCGATGCTATGGCTAAAGATGGCCTTGTCCAAGGCGAAGTTGTTCCTCACAACTGGGTTAAAGAAATCTAAGAACTTTGTTCTTAAAAATCAATTCATAAAGGAGAATCATTCGGTTCTCCTTTATGTTATCAAATAGTTATGATAGAATCATATCTTGTTAGGAGAATATTTAGTTAATGGATGATCCGCTCTCGTGGCTATATCTTGGAATTATAGTCATATTAATAGTATTGTCTGCGTTTTGCTCATCAACCGAAACAGCATTCGCCTGTTTAAATAAATTTAAAATCCGTGTTCAAGCGGATGAAGGAAATAAAAAAGCTAAGTTAATCCTCAAAACCCATGAGCGTTTTGATCGCACTTTAATTATGGCCTTACTTGGCTATAACATCTCTAGTGTTGTTATTTCATCCATCTCCGCTATTTTATTCTTCCAAATCTTTTCCATGATTCAATCGGAAACGATTGTCTCTTTGATTTCCACGGCGATTATGGCCGTTATCGTTTATATTTTCTGCGATATGGTTCCAAAGATGATTGCTAGAGCAATGCCAGAAAAAGTTGCCTCTAATAACGTCTATATCGCAACAGGCTTATATTATTTATTATTTCCATTAATATATTTATTTTCTTTAATTACCACTTTGGTCTCAAAACTATTCAGAGCCAAACCAGACACAGTGATGTCAGAAGAAGACTTCACTAATGTCGTTGAAGACTTAGAAAAGAAAGATTTAATTGAAGAAAATGAATCCGATATTATTTATGCTTCTTTAGATTTTACCGACACAAGCGTTAAAGAAGTTCTCACAAAAAGAAACAAGATTTTCTATATCGACGTTAAAGGTTTAAGCAAAGATAAACTTAATGATGCGATCCTTTCAACTCAGTTTACGCGCATTCCAGTTTGCTATGGCTCAATCGATAAAATTATCGGCATTTTGCACGTAAAAACATATATTAAGAAATATTTGGAAAATCCAAACTTCCCGGTTTTATCTTCATTGCAAAAACCATATTTTGTCACGACAAAGATTAAATTAGACGATATGCTTGAAGGCTTTAAAAAACATCACACCCATATCGCGATTGTTAAAAACGAAGATAAGGTTGTTGGTCTTATTACCATGGAAGACGTTTTAGAAGAGCTCGTTGGTAAGATTGCCGAGCCTCTTAAAGGAGTGAAATGATGGTAGTCGCTTTGATTATCGCTATCGCATTACTCATCGTCTTATCAGGCTTATTCTCCTGCTCTGATATGGTTTACGCATGCGTAAATCAACTTCGTTTAAAAAAGGAAGCTCGTAAATCGAAAGCCGCTAAGCTCGCTTTAAGACACGCCGAAAGATATAACACGACCATTACGACCATTCTTTTCAGCAATAACTTGGTTAATATCGCTGCCTCATCACTTCTTGTTGTTTTGGTGAGACTATTGTTTGCGGATAGTGATTTAGCCGCCAGTGTTGCTCCAGCGATACTAGTTGTTATCATTCTTCTCTTCGGCGAAATCCTTCCAAAGATCATCGGTCGAACATATTCATATCATTTAGCAAAGCTATTTGCCTATCCAGTTAAATTTTTACAATGGATTTTCTTCCCATTTATCTATGTCACTTCTCATTTAGGAAAACTTATTGCCTCAATCTTTATTTCAAAGAAAAGCGATACAGCGATAAGTGATGAAGAACTTGAAGAAATGGTGGAATCAATTGAAGAAGAAGGTGTCATCGATGAAGATCAAAGTGAACTTCTTAAATCCGCGATTGCCTTTAAAGAAACTGAAGCATATGAAATTATGACTCCACGTGTTGATATCTTTGCAGTGGATATTAATATCAATATTAATAAGCTCATCCATAATGACGAAATCTTTAAACATTCCCGTATTCCTGTATATAAAGGAAATATCGATAATATCGTCGGCATGCTTCCAACTAAATCACTTCTAAGAAGTATGCTTGCTTCTAAACCAATTAGTCTTTCAGCGATCATGTATGACGCTCAATTCGTTCCACGTTCAATGGGTATTTCGGAAATCCTTAAGTTGATGAAAACCAATAAGAACCATGTTGTTATCGTTAAAGATGAATTCGGTGGTACAGATGGTTTATTAACGATGGAAGATATCTTAGAAGAACTCGTCGGTGAGATGTGGGATGAAACTGATAAGATTCAAGAATCTTATCGTAAGATTAAACGCAATCAATATTTAGTTGATGGCTCGCTTAACATTGAAGACTTCTTTGATTTAGTGAAAGTTCAATTACCTACTGATGTTGACTACACAACTGTTGGTGGTTGGGTCCTTGATCAACTCCATCGCTTTGCGAAAGTTGGCGATCACTTTAAATACGAAAACTTAACTGTCGAAGTCACAGATGTTACTGAATTTACTGTTGAAAAAGTCATCGTTAAAGTTGGCCGTAAAAAACAACGATGAAATATATAAAATATATTGATAAGAATATCGCTAAACAAAGTGGCAAAACTTTTGCTGTTACTGGAGCGACTGCCGGTATTGGTTTAGCTTTAACTAAGCAGCTCGCTTATTTAGACGCTACCGTCATTATGGCTGTCCGAAATATAGATAAAGCTAACAAGGTTAAAGAAGAAATCTTAAAAGAAGTTCCAAATGCAAAGTTAGAAATTCTTCGTTATGATCAAGCCGATTTCTCTTCAATCGAAGAATTCGCAAATAAAATTAAAGATCGAAAGATCGATTGTTTGGTGATGAACGCCGCTATCTTTCACCCAAGAAACGATAAGGTAACTGTTGATGGTTATCCTCTTACAATCGGTACAAATTATTTGGGTGTTTATTATCTCGCACATAAACTAGATTCATCATTTAGAAACGGGAAGATTTCCCGTGTGGTTTTAACCTCATCTTTAGTGAGAGTTTTTGGCAAGACAAAACACTTCGAAAAATATCTCACCATCGTTAAGAATAAACCGAATAGAACATATAACGTTTCAAAGCAGATGATTTATAATTTTGCCGGCAATTTACGAATAAAATATCCAAATCTTGAAGTAATTTTAACTCATCCAGGCATTGCAAAAACCAATATTATTAAGTCTGATTCAACTTCATTTAAATGGTGGTTTAAAGTGGTGGGGGATAGGGTTATAAAAACATTCGCAAATCCAGCCGAAAAATCATCGTTATGTTCGCTTGTTAGTGCGACTAAAACTGGCATAGAAGATATCAACTTTATTTATCCGGGTGGCCTGCTTCATTACATTGGTTATCCGCACGTTGGATTTAAGAAGTTAGATAAAATAAAAAACGAGTCGCTTGAACTCGTCTCAGCTAAGATAATCGGTAACTAGCCGATTTTCTTTTTATAGCAGCGATATATTTCATCTGCTGTTTGTTCAATTGTTTTATCAGTTGTCTTAATGACAAAGTCAACTTTACCAATCTTCTCGTTAGAAAAATCGACAACATCGTTTGTGATTCTTTGTTCGATGTTTTCTTTTTTATCACCACGAAGTGACATTCTTTTGCGACGAGTATTTTCATCGGCAAGAAGAAGAAATGTTACGATGTTTTTATTTTTTAACTTTTGAAAGGAGTGGAGACCATTTGGATCAAGGACAACGACTTTGTCGTCAGCAACTTGATCAATGCCACAACCATAGTAATTATTGTTATATAAAGATGATTCAACGAATTTGTTTTCTTTTAAGCGTTTTTGGAATTCTTCTTTGGAAATAAAAAAGTATTCCACCCCATCACTTTCACCAACGCGTTTTTCTCTAGTTGTGGTGGTAACGGCCTTACTTAATCCGTATTTTCTTTGGAGTTCTAAGGCGGTAACTGTCTTTCCGCTGGCGGAGGCTCCACACAAAATAATCATGTAAATATTATATTAGTTTCACAAATATAAAAAAATTGCTTTTAAAAATTTTTCAGATTTTTCGAACATTTTGACCTTCTTGATGAGTATCTATTGGTAAAAGCATTTATGTGAAAGGAGCAAGTTATGGGCCGAAATTCGAAAGACAATTCCTTGAGAAGATTTGAAGATATGGTTTTGATTGCTACTCGCTACAACGATTATCTTTATCATCCGAGGATTCAAATTGGTTTATCGAGCAAATCTCATAAACCATTTACCGAAGCAGTTAAATACATTCGCAACGTCAAAAGAGTATTAAAAGAACTTAAAAAAGATGATCGCGAGTTAATTATGAGTGAGTTTTTCTCACTTAAATATAATCCGCGTTGGTGGGTAAAGAAGTTTTCTAAATCAACTTATTATCGCCGTCGCTACATCGCAGTGAAAAACTTCATGGAGATTTATTCACAATGAAAAGACTATCTTTGCTTATAGCAACAGTTCCTTTACTCGCATCTTTCACGCCGCTTACGCCCGTTAATCCAGATACGAATTATTATGAATATCAAAATGAGATTGAAATGGTTTATATCGAACCACTCCGTCCAACCGGATATACATCAAAGATGTTCATCAAATATTCGTTAGAAAAAGCCGCTCCGTCAACCTTGAAGATTTACGCAGTTAATGATGTTTATATGGCAGGTAAGGAAATCATATCTTTCGAAAGAAACACGAAAGCCGTCTCAATTGTCTATGATTACAAACAAACTCATTCCAATCTCAATATGCATAAGAACATGTTTATGTTTCGCATGTATTCAGAGTTTGGTAACGACCAAGTTAGTGTAAACATTAAAGATTATCAATATCACAAAGAAACAATTTCCGAAGAGAATCAAACTGTAACTTCTCCCCAGACATTATCTTTTTATACATATCATGGAGGTGTGCAATACATCTCTGAATCATGGATTTTTAAAAACTGTAAAAAGGAATATTATCTTGATAATTACACCCCAATCGACATCATGCCATTTTCTCTTTCATACGAGGGCGGTGATCGATCATTCTTTCATTTTGATAGGGTTACGCTCTTTATAAAAGACACGACAGGTGCGTTTTCAGATTTAGGTCAATCGATTCCGTCTCTTAATTATCGAGTTATCGAATTAAAAGATGTTTCACCAGTTAGGCTAAACACTAAAGTATTTGAAAGTGAAACTCCGATGTATGTTAATCCAAAGACATTGAAAATGTCATCGACGAAAGAAGAAGGCTACATTCAAACAAATAAAATCTATTTCCCACTTACTTGTAAAGATGGAGATTCATTTACTTTCCGTTACTCATTCAGAGGGCTTGGTGGAAATGAAACTTGGATCGAATATCTTTTCCCAGTCACAATTGGCAAGCCACAAGTTGGGAATTGTCTTGATTCACTTTATTGCATCAGAACCAACGAAGCCGAACCAAATATTAATAACGGAACGAGGATTTCACACTGATGATGAACCTAGTTTTCTTTTCCATAATCTTCTCTTTGATGGTCACCCTCTCCTTTGGAGCGATGAATCTTTCGGGAGTGAATCGAACCTTTTTATCGATGCATCGTGGCATCTTTGAATCAAGTGTTGTCTATGTAGATGAAGAAGGAAAGCCAGTCGAACCGTATTACTTAAAAGAAACATTAGAGAGTTATGTCACCGAATATTTAGAAGAAAACTTAACTCGTTACGTCACTCATTATGAAGCTTCAATTTATTATTTTGATCACGACACAGGAGAAGCTTGTCTAAGTAACTACTGCAAAGCAGTCAGGATATCGCTTGAATGTGAAATCAATTACTTATTCCATTATTCAAAAGCCAGGGACTTTTATATCAATGCTGAAAATGAACCAGAAATTAGTTGAATATATTGAGAATTCTTTTCTAAAGCCGTTACTAGAAATGCCTTCAGTCACAGATATTTCTTATAACGGGGTAGCCATATTTTATATGGATAATCTTTTAGGCAGAAAGAAAGCTGATTTTGAAGTCAAGAAAGAAGAGGCGATGGATTTTATTAGACAAATCGCTAATCTATCGGAACGACAATTCTCGTTTTCAGTTCCAACCTTAGATGTTTCGGTGTCGAGATATAGAATCAACGCTGAACACACCTCTGTTGTAAGAGTTAACGATGATAAATCAATTTCTTTTTCTATTCGTATTGCTTC
>OMVV01000011.1 GCA_900314585.1 uncultured Erysipelotrichaceae bacterium | reverse complement strand
CTTTAGATTCTCAAATCCACTGTCATCGCAAGTATGCCAATGATGTGTTTCGTCGTGTGACCAGCTATCTGAATAATGATGGATAAGTTGAGCTGTCTCACTATCAATGTAGGAATATCCACAAACACTACAGGTATGAGTTGTATAACCACCAGCATCGTAAGAAGGTGGGGTTACAACATTGGTAAACAAGTGTTCGCTTTTATTGCTAACTACATTATGCCCACACGTAGATTCATGCCAATGATATGTCGAATCACTAGACCACAATTCACTAAACGAATGTTCGTGGACAGATTCAATAGTCGTATTATCTCCCACTATAGAAGATGAATAACTCGTCACTGTTGAATGGCTGGTGCTAGATAAACTTGATGTCGTTTCTTCAATAGAAGACTGATTATTACAGCCAACTAGAGCGGCACAAAAAACAATAAACAAACTCGATAAACAAATAAAATATCTCTTCATATCATTGCCAACTTTCTAAAAATATTTTGATCATTAACAAATGAACTTTTGTTACATTTTATTCTAGAGAGAGAGAGAGAGAGTCAAGCACTTACTAAGTAAGAGTGCTAACCCAAACATAATAAAAAATCCAACATCTTATGACATTGGAATTCTTATTTTAGATGGTGGGTGCTACAGGGCTCGAACCTGTGACCTTCTGTACGTCAAATAGATGTTCTCTCACCGAGTTGCTAATACAAAATAAAATGTCGATTTTTCTTTCGATATGATCACGAGTTATTACTCAGGCTTTTAGATAAAAAAATATTTACAATCATATAACTCATATGTTTTTATATTTGCAGAATTCACCCGTGGTAGCTAATGACTACCGCCTAGTGGGAATTCTTTTTATTTAATCTGACTAATATCTATTTTTCTCACCGCTGGTGAGACAATTATATTGTCTCTGCTTCGTAATAAAAATCCGTTATCTTATGATATTGGCACTCTTATAAACTCTGGTGATTATATCTTTTTTAAGATCTCATCGATATTATCAATCTGATCTATGTTCTCTTTGTTTTTAATTATTTTTAAATTTTCTTCTTCGCTTTTCTTGATTGTTTCAATTGGAATGGAATTAATATTTTCTACAAGATGTTTTGTAAATTTGTAAGCATCTTTATCGACTCGATTATGCGAGGAATATAATTCATCAATCGATTTATCGATTTGGTCCATAGATAAATCAATATTATTGTCCTTATACCATTTGATAATTCCGTAAATATCAGAATAATCGTTTTTATATTTTCGCGCTGAAACGATTTTCATTGCGATTAGATATTCGCCCTTAATGGTTCTGATGTTCAAAACTCCATAATATGTTTTGTAAAACGAGGAATAATTCACTAGTTTTTGAGAATACGAACTTGTGTTCTTAAAATCAGTGTTAATCCAATTGGTAGGAAGATCGTACTTGTTTGCGACTTCGTTCACCACTTCATTCATTAAAGCGTCATGAACATCGATGCAATCAATGTCAACAGTTGTGTCTCTGAAATTGTAATTAAGAAGGATAGAGGCTCCACCGACCACTATTATTTCAACCGACAAATTCTTGTTTCTAATCTTCTTTTTTAGAAGTTTTCCTAAATCAGAAAAATATAAATCTAAATCAGCTTTGTTGAGTGTCTTATTATGCGACATTATCTATATCCGCCTCAATGATGTTGTGGTCCTTAAAAGAAGATATCGATTCTTTATAAATTGTTGAAAACAATATCTGTTTTGTTTCCATCAAACGATATAGGCTTTCAGAGACATAGTAAGTTTCTAATTTGTAATTGCGGATGTTGTTATATTTGGTAGGAATCGGTAAGTTATGACATTGACAAATAAAATCGATCAACGCGACAAGATATAACGCTTCTTTTTGTTTTTTGTTTTCGAACATTTCCTCAATTTCGTTGCTAGTCAGATATTTTTTTAGGAAAGCCTTATATTCAAGAGAATGGAGTTCGTGCGCGACATTGCTTTTAAACAAATCGAACTTCTTATCAAATTTGATTGCAGATAAATCTTTATATGTGAGTTTATCGTATAAATCATCCATGCTCATATTTAGCGATGAAGATATTTCTTTTAATAAAAAAGATGAGCAATTCTCTGGCTTAGTCTTTTCATTAACAAGATCAGATAAAGTCGCATGTGAAATATTGCTAGACTTTTCAAGCCTATATATGGACATATTCTTTTTTTCTAAAATTGCTCTTAACATAAATATATACGTCGGTATACCGCCCTATTCAAATTATAGGCACACTTTAGATTATTTTCAATAACAACCTCTACCAATATATACTCAGTGAAGATGTCGATTTGTTAAAAAAATAAAAAATCCAACATCTTACGACATTGGAATTCTTATCAAATGGTGGGTGCTACAGGGCTCGAACCTGTGACCTTCTGTACGTCAAACAGATGCTCTCCCAGCTGAGCTAAACACCCATCTGCTTCTGGGAAATGGTGCCGTCGAAGAGAATCGAACTCCCGACCTACTGATTACGAGACAGTTGCTCTACCGACTGAGCTACGACGGCAAAGGGCGAGAATTATGATATTTTATCTAAGTGAAAATTTCAACTATTAATTAATTTTTATTAATTTAGAAAGATCATCTTAAATCGTTATATATATCTAAAATGATATCTTTAATTTCATTAGGGCTCTCACAGTCAAGAAGATACATCCCTTTTGAAGATGGATATGGAATGACCTCCTTTAGACCTAAGCGATCAGTTGAAGGAGTTTTCTTAATTAAAAAGCGATTATCGTATATTCCTCCAAAGATGGTTTCATCTTTATAAAGAATATATTCTCCCATCATCTTTTTATATGAAATACCTCGCACTTCGCGAAGAAGTTCAAGGACATATGTTAGATATTCTTTTGAGCTCGCCACAAGACGATTATCTCATATTAGAAAAGATGTTAACAATAAATAAAATTCTCAGCGAATACCGAGAATTTATTTGCAAAAATGGTGCCCACGGTCGGAATCGAACCGACATGGATTTCTCCGAAGGATTTTGAGTCCTTTGCGTCTACCAGTTTCACCACGTGGGCGGAGTAATAATTCTAAGAAATTATCAGATTTTTGTCTAACGTTTTCTCTGGTGCAGCGGGAGAGACTTGAACTCTCAACCGTTAGGATAGGCTTCTGAAACCTACGCGTATACCAATTTCGCCACCGCTGCAGTAATGAAAGTATAATTAAAAATAATATAATTATCTACTTAAAGAATTATGGTTTATACTTTATAACATGAAAAATGATCCAAAAATGCAAGTGTTCTTCGATGAAGCCAATCTTTTGATGTCTACCAAAAGAAGCTTTAAGGACATTTTTGACATCCAAACCAGCACCTGGAAAAAGCGTATTATTTTCATTTATGAAGATGATAATAACAAAACTCATAAAGCGACTTATCAAGAGTTTAGACATGTCGCTCTTCAATATGGCTTTGCTTTTGAAAAAGCATTTGAATGTCCAAAAGGATCGTTTGTCGCATTAAAGATGAATAACTCTCCAAAATGGGTTTATTCCTTTTGGGGACTTCTCATCGCTGGATTTAATCCAATCTTAATTAATCCAATCACATTAAATAGTGATGTTACTCGTTTACTCAAAGAAAGCGGAGCGAAAGCTCTTCTTAGTGATAAAGATGAAGCATTTGATGTTCAATGCCTCAATGTTAATTCCATTGAATTAGGTGAAGAATCAAGCGAAGAAGAATTCGCTTCAAAAGTAGCATTTTGCACCAGCGGCACCACTGCTAAATCAAGAATCTTTGTCTATAACAGCGATAATCTTGCTCATCAAATCTATGCCGCCTATTGCATGCCAGATACCACCGATACAATCATGTATCAAAAACCAGACGTTCGTTTGATTACGATTGTTCCGTTTTCACATATCTTTGGTTTTGTCGCGGTTTTGTTCTGGTTCTCGTTTTTTGGAAGAACCTTTGTCTTTACCAAATCAATCAATCCTGATGAAATCGTTGGGATGTGCAAAAAATACAAAGTATCACACATTTTCTCTGTCCCAATGTTTTGGGATCGAGTCGCAAAATCAATCCACGCTTCTTTAGAAAAACAAAGCGAATCTCGACAAAAGTTAATCGCCAAAACAATTGCATATAACAATAAAGAAATATCCAAAACAGAAGCGGGCCTTGCTTCAAGCAAGATTGTTTTAAATAAACTCCAAAAACAAATCCTTGGAAATAATGTTGTTTATTGCATTGCGGGTGGTTCGGCTCTTTCAAAAGAGACTTTACGCACAATCAATGGAGTGGGCTATCCATTATACAATGGCTATGGAATGACCGAAATCGGTATCACTTCTGTAGAACTTTCTCCAGATGTAAGACAACGTAATAAAGGTGCGGTTGGTAAAGCTTTGACAAATGTTGAATATAAGCTAGATAATGGAGAATTGCTGGTAAAATCACCACAAATTCACTCGGAAACATTAGTAAATGGCAAACTTGAAAAATCGTCAGTTGATAAAGATGGCTACTTCCATACTGGCGATATCGCTATGATCGATGAAGAAGGCTACACCTACATTAAAGGTAAAATCAAAGATGTCGTTATCGGCGCTAATGGCGAGAACATTTATCCAGATGAAATTGAAACTAAGTTCTCTGATTTAGACTATATCGATAATCTTGCAATCTTAGGTATGCCAAGTAAAGAAGGCGAAAAGCTTGCGATGGTGATTTATATCTCTCATAAGTTAGATAAAGATGAAAAAGAGAAATTAGAAAATCAAATCGCAGATTGTAATTCTAAACTTCCAACTTCAATGCAAGTTCAAGAATTCTTTCTTTCAACATTACCTCTTCCAATCAATGCATCGATGAAAATAATGCGTTATCAACTCGTTGATGATTTAAAAAATCGCCCAGAAACATTCATTAGATTAAATAATGCTGATCTAGTTTCTTTTGAAGGTTTCGAAGAAAGAGAAATTGAACAAGTTTCAAAACATGTAAGTGAAATTATCGCGGATGTTTTAAATATCGATGTTAAAGAAATCGCTCCAAGCGCACACATCATCTTAGATTTATCTGGTGATTCATTTACGTATATGTCGGTTATCGCCTCAATCGAATCTGAATTTGATATAAAAATATCTACCGAAATGATTGGTAGATTAAACACTGTTAACGAATTTACGCTTTATATTTTAAAGCAGAGACATTAATCCACCAAAAAATCGCCGATCAAATTATAGACATCCTTGTCTGGGATGTTGTTTTTATTAAAATCAATGTATGTATCTAAATCGACTAGATTGCCGCCTAAGATGCCAAATTGTTTCATCACTTCTGCTTGGCGAAGTTGTGATTCATAAGTAACAATTGGAGAGTGGCCTTTTTTATCAAGCATAACAACCTTGATATTTTTCTTATTTTTAAACTTCTTTTGATACTTATAACCAGTATATTTTGGAAGTACTACTGGATCGTCTTTTCCTTGAAGATATAAGACTTTTGCCGATGTTTTCTTCATTGCACCATAGGTTGAATAGAAAGCATACTTGCCATATAAAGTCGCTCCACAAAGCATAACAATAAGTTTGGCAAGTGGACGGAAAAATGCTGGTACATTAACCATCGACGCTTCATTATTTAATCCAGCAATTATGGCACATTTTTCAACTTTAGAAGAATAACGTAAAGTTTGAGCAGCACAATATCCTCCCCAAGAATGTCCTAATGTGTAAATTGGTAATTTGAAATGATCTTCAACATATCTAAGAGCAAACTTAACATCAATCGCTCCTTGATTCATTGATTCGATGCGACGACCTTCGCTTGTCATTGAGCCATATTGATCATATGCAACAACCGCTAAATCGCGAAGACATAAATAGTTAATTAGAGGGAGCAAATAAAAATGTCCACCGCCAATGCCGTGTGAAACTAAGACAACCGCTTTAGGAGAGGTGTTCTTTTTAACGTATGTATAAACAGTTAACCTGGCGTTTTTGTTATTAACAAAGTAATCCTTTTTAATGTCGAGATTGTTAAAATCGCTTGGTAAAGGATACTTGATTGAATTTGATGCATCTCCTCGACGAGGATAAATCTTTTTGGATGCAGATTTATTCGCGAAATACATCACAAAAAAGAGAACAACTAAACCTGCTAAAACAATTCCAATAATAAAAAGAGGATTCATTATAAATAATCCTTTTTAATTTTCGCTAATGTTGGTTTATCGGCAGGCGAGAAGGTAACTTGATCAAGTCCGTCTTTATCAAACCAGCCTTTATTGATGTGTTCAGTCAAAGTTGGTTCACCAGAAATAAGTTCACATCGATATGTATCAATATGAAGGACTTGAGTTTCGTATTCATCAACGATGGAGGTGATGAGCTCATAAACCTTCACATTGATTTTAAGTTCTTCGGAAAGCTCCCTTGCTAAAGCTTGTTCAGGAGTTTCTCCTGGTTCAATCTTTCCACCCGGGAATTCCCACTTAAACTTTGTTTCGCCTTTATTACCGCGTTGGGCAGCGAACACTTTTTTATCTTTAACAATCGCTCCTGCGACTACATAAACCTGTCTTTTCATGCTCATATCTTATCACAATTACTTATTTATGATTTAATTTTAATTATGAAAACAATAATTTTTGTTTGCCATGGAAATATCTGTCGTTCTGTTGCAGCAGAATATATCGCTAAACTGCTTCTCATCAAATATCACCTTGATGATCGTTTTAATGTCATCTCTAGAGCGACATCAACTGAAGAGATTGGCAATGATATTTATCCCCCAATGAAAAGAGCTTTATATAATAAAGAGATTCCATTTTACACTCATCACGCTACAAGGATATCTCAACAAGATTACGACAATGCTGATTATATCTTTTATATGGATGAATTTAATAAACGGAATCTCTTGTATCAATTAAATGATTATAAGAAGATTATTTTTCCTATAACTATTTACACTCCACATCTAAGTCAAATTGATGATCCATGGTATACGGGACAATTTGATGAAGTTGTTGATGAACTCGAGGAATGCATTGAAAATATTATTCAAAGAATAAAATAACTATTCTTCTTTATATCTTTCTTCTGGTAAAGTGAGCATTAAGATGCCGGCGGCTAAGGCAAATTCAGTGCAAAGCGCGCCAACGATAATTGCAAAGATAGCAAGTGGTTTTGCCTCTGCCTTAGATTTGCAAAGTGGCCATTTTTTACGAATAATGATTGAACCAACTAAATCAAAAATACCAATTGGCACAAAGATGCAAGCGCAAACGATACATGAAATACGTGTGGCCTCGTCGTTTGTGGCAAATGCAAGTGGAATATAAATAACTCCAACTGCGAGTAAAATAATCGAGAGAATGAAACTCACTTTTAAGAACGCATGAATTGCTTTTTTCATACTAAAACCTCCTACTTGTATTTTAACATTCATTAAATATTTGTTAAGAGATTAAATTAATTTAAAAATCGTATTTTTGGCGTTGCTTTTTAATTACTCCGGTGCGGATTATTGCTTGCGAGATTAAACCCACAATCACACCAGTGATAATCGCAGAAATCGCAATTATCGGTAAATAGTACAGAATATATGTGGTTCCAAGATAAAGCATAGCAACTAAGATTTGCCCAATAACGTGGAATAAAGCCCCAATCACGCTGATGCCAATAATTGAAAATTTCTTAATTGTGTAGAACAAAATAATCATAATTCCCAGAGATAATATCGCTCCAGAAAGCGACATCAAAAATCCCATTGAGAATAAAGTCCCGCGGGTAACAGCAACAATAACAACACGAAGCATACTAATAATTGACGCCTCAAAAACACCTAATTCAAATAAGGTAACCAATATAACGATATTCGTTAAACCAAGTTTAACCCCTGGGATGCCAATGCTTGGAATAAATGACTCTAAAATCCCAATTACGATGGCAGAGGCAGTTAACACTCCAAGGAGGACAAGCTTATGAACGTTCATTAGCCAACCTCCACATCATTGGTTTGATTACCAACGATTTCAATTGTTACTGCATTATATGCACAAATAATTGGATGAGATGAATCACTTATATAGCCAGTGCGAACACAGTCTTGATGAGGGCAATTAGATTCAGTAACCGCAATCGCGCCGTCTTTTACATGAATATGAACGCCCCCATTAATACCTTTAACGACGTAATCCTTATTGTTTTCTTTTGTTAAATCTATAGTTAAAACAACTTGGTTTTGAACAGAAACTTTAGCGACTAAATTATTTGTTTGTCTGGTAAAAATAACAACCAGCAATGCTGTGATGGCCGCAATTAAAAGCGAACCAACTAAAATAATGTCGTTACGAAGTTTCTTCTTATCCATTAATGTTTAAACACCTCTAAGGCATAGTGTTTATACACTATCTTCTTATCTTTAATAACAATTGTCTGAACTTTGTGATCATTTTCAATTTGTCTAATCTCTTCGAGAGTGTTGTTCATCATCGAAGTGGATAATGCATCACCAAAGGCTCCGTTATTTGAAATGACAACAACAGCATCATAGTTATTAATTGCACTTCCGGTATATGGATTGATGATATGAGAATACATCACCCCATTAATTTCAACGCCTTGTGAAGATATTCCTGATGTGGAAACAAAACAATTGTTGAGTTTTAGATAGGTATTATCGAGATCCTTAATTCCAACTGAGAATAAATGATCATGAGAATCTTTCTCACCGAGGAGGATTGAAGATGAACCAGCGTTAATAAGATATTGCTTTAATCCAACACTTTCTAAATATGTTTTGATTCGATCAAGTGCATAACCTTTTGCAATTCCACCTAAGTCAACAAGGGCCTCTCCGTTTCGAGAAACAATGTAGTTATCTTTAAAAGAAATAGATGAATTTTGAATCTTACTTACTTCGCTTAAAATTGTAGCTTCATCGAGGATTTGCGAAGATTTTAACGCTTCTTTCCACCTATTAATAAGTGATCCTGCAAGTGGATTGAAATAGTTTGCACCACCGCCAGAAACACTCACTGAACGATATAACAAGTCATATAATTCTGGATCAATTTGATAATCTGAATTACTTTGATTTATTGAATATACATTTGTAACATCTCTCTCTTTAAAGTTATCAGTGAGCTTATCGATTCGATTAACGATATTCTCCACTTCTTTTAATTGAGATGAATCAGCATTATATAGTTTGATATCAACAACGGTATCAAAACAAAAAACCTTGCTCTCACCAACATTAGAAGTAGATGAGCAAGATGATAAACACGCAACAACAAATAAAGGGGCTATGTTTTTAAGTTTCATAAATGAACTTTGACTTTTGAGCCATCATCATTTGGATGAGCATCAAGATATTCAATAATAGGTTTGAAGTTTTGTTCTTCCTTACCAGGTTTACATTTACGAATATTCTCTTCTTTACCTTTAACGATTGCTTCCGCCATCGCTTTACAGCCAGCGTAGCCACAGCTACCACAGTTATAATTTGGAAGACGTTTAGCAACTTCATCAATTCTTTCATCTTCTTTGACATACAAAATCTTCGCGGCAATCGCTAAACCTAAGCCAAGTAATAAGCCTAATCCGAGTAAGATAAGTACTCCCCAAAGTATTTCCATAATTACTCCTCGCTCCTTGGTTTAGAAAACATACATTGTTCATTTGAACAACTTTGACATTTTTCTTCACTCATTTTCATATTTTCACAGCCTTTTGGGACTGGGGTTTTTCGATATAAAACAAACGATACAAAGAAAGTTACTAGCAAAGCTACTAGGATTGAAATTGCAATGATTAGATAAACAGTCTGACTCATAACTTAATTCCTGAAAATAATCCTTGTAATCCTACTAAGGCGATTGCCATAATCGCCGCACAAATAAGAGCAATTGGTAAGCCCTTGAATGCTTTTGGAGTGTTTGCAATTTCTAATCTAACTCTGATACAAGAGAATGTAACAATGATTAATAAGAAACCAATTGAAGTTCCTAATGCGTTCGCAAGCGATGCTAAGAATGTTAAACCTTGATCAGTATTTGATTGGGCAACACCTAAAACAGCACAGTTGGTTGTGATAAGTGGTAAATAAATTCCTAAGCTCTTATATAAAGATGGCGAATATTTCTTAATGAATAAGCCAACAAGTTGAACAAGTGAGGCGATAACTAAGATATACGCGACTGTATCCATAAATGGAATGCCAGCAGGTACTAAGACAAAATTATAAAGTGGCCAGCAAATAAGTGTTGCTAAGACAATAACAAAGACAACCGCTACACCCATTCCTAACGAAGAGTTAACTTTTCTTGAAACTCCTAAGAACGGACAAATTCCATAGAATCTTGATAAAACGACGTTATCAACAAGCATACTGGAGATGATTGCCAAAACAAATGATACAAAGATATTCATTATTTTTGCCCTCCTTCAATAGCTTTTGCGGCAGCTGCTTCTTGTTGCTTGCGAAGCTTTTCTTGTTTGGCTAAATAAGCCTTATATTCTTCTTTACGGTTTCGTCTAAAGGCCATGACCGCTAAGATAAGACCAAAGACGATAAATGCACCAGCTGGATTTTGGAAAATCGAAATGACGTAATCCTTAGGAATAATTTGTAATTTTGCTTGTGGAATAAAAGTAAAGATCGCTCCGATAGAGAAACCACCTGTTCCAAGGAATTCTCTAAAGAATGCCATAGTTAGCAAAGCTATTGTGTAACCAACACCCATTCCAAGAGCATCGATCAAAGAATCAAATACATTGTTTTTAGATGCATATGCTTCCGCTCTGCCTAGAACGATACAGTTAACAACGATAAGGGAAATAAAGACACCTAAAGTTGAATAAAGTTCAGGAAGGAATGCGTTGGTCATCATCTTAACGATTGTGACAAATGTCGCGATGATAACGATATAAGCCGGGGTGCGAATTTCTTCGCTGATAACTTTTCTAAGTAGACTTACGAGGACGTTTGAACAGATTAAAACAACTGTAAATAAGATGCCCATGCCTAAAGCTGCTTCAAGCGTTTTGGTGGTTGCTAAAGCTGGACATGTACCAAGAATCGACACAAAGAGTGGATTCTCGTTAATTATGCCCTTAAGGAAATTCTTTTTTGTGTAGCCTTTTTCTCTACTCATTTTTTCCAAGTTTCCTCTTCTAATGCTTTTTGAGCATCTTTAATCATGTCACGAACAAGTTTTGCACCATAAGTTGCACCACAAGAGACATCATCAATGTTATCTTTAGAACCGTTATTAAGTGGATTGATATAATTATCCATCAATGCTTGCGCGTAAGTTTGTTCGTTAGTGACAACCACCATCGACATAAATTGTTTTTCTAAATTAAAGCCAACGATAAGTGAGACTTTTCCATACATATTTGAACCACTTGTTTTAAAGGCATATCCAACCGGTTCTTCAACCTTGATTTCGTAGACATGATTTACGTATTCATAAGCTAAATCTGCTTCATTAGCAATTGATGATGAATTACCAAATATCTCGGCAATTCCCGAATTAATCTTATTGATTTCGTTTTGTGCAATGCGCTCTTTAGTGATCATATTTGAACCACCAATAAGAAGGGCGCTAGCGGCACCAATAAGACCTAATGTCACGGAGGTTAAAATATAATGTTTTTTGTTAGGCATTATACATACCTCCATAGATAACTGCTAAAACGATGATCACTGCTGGAATAACAAGCAATAATCCCATCGTTAATAATTTCTTCCAAGTGTATCTGGAAGATGACCATTCATAGTGATCTAAGACAACCGCGACCATATTGGCGATAAGAATTGAGAAACCGACGCCTTCTGGTAAAGCAGCAAATAAACGAATAAAGATTGTTGAAACGGCAGCTACCATGCCATAGATAATTCGTGATGGTGAGTTGATTGGGCTAGTTACGGGATCAGTCAACATAAATGTTGCGCCAAATAATACACCGCCGCTTAATAAATGATATAAAGTGATCGCAAATGGATTAACGTTACTTGCTAAAGCCATTGTTGATAAACCAGTAACAAAGGCTAAAACGGTGAATGTTCCTAAAAATGAAACAACAATTCGCCAGTCGATGCTGCGGCGAATAAGTAAATAGATTAAACCGATAATAATTGTGATCTTGTAGACTTCACCAAGAGTTCCTGGAATGCGTCCAAAGAATAAATCGAATGTTGAATATTGTTCGTAATTGGTGAACATTCCTCCGTTGATACAGGCAAGTGGAGTTGGTGATGCAGTTACATCAGAAACTGAATAGTACCAAGTTGGAACGTAGGCTGAGTATTGAGGTTGTGAACCAAAGCAAATCTTTGCAAAAAGCATACCAACTGCGGCCGGGTTAAAGATGTTGCTACCAAGTCCACCGAAAACAAGTTTACCTAAAACAATACCTACTAACGCACCAACAATAACTGCATATATAGGTGCACCTGCAGGCATAATGAGTGTAAAGATAACTGCACTGATGGCAGGAGTTAAAATGTTGTTTTGATTGTATTTACCCTTGTAAGCGTAATTAAATCGCTCTTTAAATGAATGCTTTTGGCCGTCTTTTGGCATAATGCCGCGTAAGCCAATATAAACGAATTCAGCACCAACCATTATAAATAATGAAGTTAGGTACGTTGCTAAAGTTTGAAGTGGATAAACAACAAACGAAAAGATTAAAGTTGGAGCAAGGGCAATTAAAACATCCACCATCATTCTGGTGACGCTAGCTTTACGACGAATATGAGGAGCGCTTTCTTTAACTATTGTCATAACTTCGCGAATATTTTTGCCCTTCTAACAAAATCAGTAACCGCAATCTTTGATGTGCATGAATATGTGCATAGACCACATTCAATGCAACGAAGTGGATTAAGTTTTTTAATACGTTCTTTATCAAGTGATTTCACCGCATTCATAATCTGGACTGGTTCAAGATGAACTGGACAAGATAAAACGCAGCTACCACATCTGACACATGGCTCTTCTTTGTATGAAACTTTATCCAAGATAATAATCGAGGTAACGGTTTTAGTGATGATACAATCGTCACTTGTGACGGAGGCACCCATCATTGGGCCACCTAAAATAAAGACTTTGTCTTTGTCTGGATTTTTATAGCCATCACACATTGGGATAAGATCTCGGATTGACGTTCCAACTCTCACTCTAAAGTTCTTTGGGGTTTTAATCCCATCACCAGTAACGGTAATAAATCTTTTTAAAACTGGAATGTTATATTTAACAGCCTTGTATAATCCAACAATTGTAGAAACGTTGAAATTGATAATTCCTCGATTGGTTGGAAGTTCGCCTGGTTTTAATTTAATACCGGTCGCACTTTTAATCATTTCAACTTCCCAACCTTGTGGGTAATAGTTTCCTACAAGGCAAAGTTCAATTCCTGAACCTTCATATTCTTTGATGATTTGTTCATAGACTGCTTTGATGTCTTTATATTTAGATTTGATGCAGATTAACGCCTTCTTACAATTAAAAGCTTGCATTGCGTATTTAATCCCATCCATAACGCGATATGGGAATTCAAGCATCAAACGATGGTCAGCAGTAATATATGGTTCACATTCAATCGCGTTAATTAAAATTAAATCAATCTTTTTATCGGTTTGAAATTTGATATATGTAGGGAAAGACGATCCACCTAAACCAACCAAAGCGCAATCTTTGATGATCTTGGTCATGTCTTCTTTTGTTAGCTTAGCGATTTCTTCTGGACTTCTTTTCTTTGAAGATTCATCAAATGTATCCTTAAAATCATTTTCAATCTTCATGAAATCAATCATCTTACCATTACGGTGATAATGTTTTTCAAGTCCAACATATGTTCCGGACACTGTTGAATGAATTGGTTGATCGAAAAATGGACCATGTCTCATTCCAATAACTTGGGAACATTTGACGTGATCGCCTTCTTTAATAAAAATCTCCCCATTAGCGCATCTAGCGTTGGTGATAGGAATATAGACGTATTTTGGATCAACATATCTAACTGCAGGTAAAAGACCTACAATCTTCTTCGTATCCTTAATATGTCTAGTTTTTGCAATCATGATATATTTATATCTTATCTTAGTTTAGATAATTTTCATAGAAAATTTCTTTGCTAGATATAACAAAGCGTTATAATTATCGAATTTTTGCATTGAATTTAAGCGCGAGCTTCGTGGTGTCTTCCAATAACTTGAGTGATAAATCCACCGATAGAAAGGTTCGCGAATAACATCGATAAAATATAGAACAAAATTGTCTGAGCGGTTGGCGAATAAACTACGCTTCCGTTATAGTAAACGGCATAGCCGATTGTTAAATAAGTAACTACCATAACAAAGAAAACAAAACCAATAATTGAGTTAATGGCAGACGCTAATGGCTTTTCCATAACCGCCAGCATAATTGCGTCAACAAAGAACACGATTGTAACGATGCCAAAGGCAAAGACTAGCCAGGCTAAAGAAGCTATCGAACTAGAGGTATTGTGATTGCTATACATAGTGACTAAGAGACTTAGACCAGATGCTGTAGAGTAATAACCACCATATGAAATAGATATGAATGGTCCAAAGAACATATAGATAGCTAAAACACCTAATAATAAGCCACTATATTGAAGAATAATTGAAATAAGTGAAACTTTATTGCGAGATTCAATAGCTCTATAAACCGCAATATTGATTAAAAGGAATAATGAAGCGACAAAAATGAGGATTGGCCCAAAACCAAATGATGCGTGAATACTTCCTGATTGTTGAATAGCGGAATATCGAAGCATTGCCATATAAAACGCATTAGCAAGGAAAATTTGTGCGAATAATTTTGTGTGTAATCTTCTTCTTTTTGCCATCGCTATGATCGTGAGAATAACTTGTACAAACATGAAGACGAAAGAAATGATCATCACAATTAGGCAAAAGATATAGATATCAAAAGCCGCAAACGAGAACGAGGAAGTAGATGAAGTTTTGGCTGTATAGCATTTTGCAAGTCCGTCGTTTATTAAAAGTTGAATAAAAGTAAATGAGGAAATATATCCACCATTGTTAACAACGACTGCGCTTCCAAAAAATCCAACGATGAGTAATATGAAACAAAAGAAAGTTAATCCACCCGCAATCATCAAGGAAGGGATATTAACTTTTTGTGTTTTCTTCTCTTCTTTTTGTGGTTTTTGAGGTTCGACTTGTTGAACAGATGTGTTACCCCAAGAGAAAATTTGCCCGCAATTTGCACAGTATTTGTCTCCATAAGACACACTACCACCACATTTCGGGCAGACATACTTGATTGTTTTTAGTTGTTTGCCACAGCTTGGACAAAACTTTGAATCATCGGCAATTTCTTTTCCACAATTTGGACATTTCATATTGCTTCTCCTTATGCACTTTCGTGTTTCTTCTTAATTAAGATGTAACAGCCAATAGCTGAAACCGCAACAATCGAAACGACAATGATAATTGCGATGTTATTTAAATTATTGTTTTTAACACCTAGTGGCGAAATCTGCACTGCTTTTCCTAATTGGTTAGATCCATTTAAAGTTTCGCCGTTAGCATGAGCCCATGCTGATAATCTTGCCCATTCAAATACATAAGCTGAATTTGTCGTGAATAAACTTCTTTGATGGGTATTTAAAGCGTTGAAAGCACTCTTAGCGGTTGAATAGTAATGATGCTCATTATCCTTGCAATACCCAAGGTTTTCGACATAATTCATGTGCATATAGGTATCGATAAAAGACTCGAGACCAACACAATCTTCACTGCTAGAAATATCGGTTTGGACGGTTGTTTCTTTAGTTTCGTAGATTGTGATCGATTCAATGTATGCCCTCTTTTTGCTTACAGTTGTCGCAATCGCAACCGAATTGGTCGCAGTTGTGTATTCTTTTACATAATCAGCATATGAAGATGTGATTGTATTGCTGGTGCCACCCACGGTTAATGTAACTCCGGTATCAGAACCATATGTTTTAGCGCTGACAACAATCTTAGTGATGTTTGAACTAGTGGATGTCACAGTAACGGTTCCAGTATTTGAACCAGAGCCTAAACGAATCGCATTATTTTCTATGGTTGTATAACCGCTTGTTGAAATAGATAAAGTGCTAACAGAGATTGTTTGAACATTGCTTGGATACGTAACAGTGCCAACCACACTATAGCCTGTTGTAATTGTTTCTTCGATAACGACACGGTTTGAATTGACTATGATGTCGTAATTTGCAGATTTAGTTACTCCGTTATATGTTACGGAGACAGTAATTTTTTTATTGCCTGCTGTTGACATATCTGGCGAGGTTACATTGGTTGGTGTAACAACTTTTTGATATCCGTTAGCAAATATTGCTGTACATGTTCCATCAAAGGAAAACGCATTATTCTTCATATATGAAGTTGTTTGACCACTTAATGCAATTGAAGAAAGTGTTCCTTGCGAAACGGTAATTTGATAGGTTTGAGATTTGCCACCATATGAAACTGTGACTGTGTGATTACCAACAGTGGTCATATTATAGCCACTAAATGTTGCTGAAGCAGTCACATTAGCAGTTGTTGAATCTGTGTAATGGGCGGTAACAGTTCCTCCAAATGAGAATGTATCACCTTCAGCAAAGCTAGTTGTTTGTCCGCTTAATGAAATTGAGGATAAAACCTTAGCAGCACTGACGGTGATTACTTGTGAAGTTGATTTACCACCAAAGGTGATTGTTACGCTTATATTGCCAGTAGTTAATGCGGTTGAGGTTGTTGGGTCAAATGTAAACGCGGTTGGATTTGATGCATATGAAATATCAGATGTAGTTGAATCTGAATATGTTGCAGTTATAACAAGCCCTGTAGGATCAAAAGTTTGACCAGCCTCATAAGTTGTTTTTGTTGGAGCGGTCTTAACCGCAATTGAAGATATTGATTTTGGAACATAGGTGATTTTGATTTGGCTTAAATAAGAAGCACTTGAATCATTTTCCTGTAAACAGAAATAAGAATGATTAGCAGTTGATGTTCCTAATGATGTTGAGCTTGTAGTTATTGTCACATTGCTGCCAACAGTTGTTTTATTGCTACCGAAAGTTAGTGTAGACCCACTTCCCGAACAAGCTGTGGATGTTGTATAAGCATTCCATGGCCTATTGGTGCCTGAAGCAGTAGTAGCTTCAATTTTTGTAATAGAGCCAGGAATTGCTGTGGTATTGAAAATCGCAGCAACTTTGTTTCCTTTTGATTTATTAAACTGCATCGAAGTTGTTGTAGTCGTATAAAGTTCGCCTTTTCCGCTTACCGAAGTGCTGTCGCTTGTTGCTTGTGTCCAATCATACCAAGCATAGCCTCCACTAGTTGAGAAAGACGAACGAGTAATTGTTAATGTTTGGGTTTGAGCGGCAGTAACAGTAACTGTACAAGTTGCCGTATAGCTTCCGTCAACAGTAGTTACGGTTATAGTTGTGTTGCCAGTAGCAACTGGTGTAATAGTTCCGTTGCTGACGGTAGCAACATGCGTGTTGCTGCTTGACCAGTTAACTGATTTATTTGTCGCATCATTCGGTGATACGGTTGCGGTTAATGTTTCGCCTCCACCACCTAGAACAATGGATGTTGAATTTTTATTTAAAGTAACACCAGTTACGTGAACAGTGCTATCGCTAACAGTTACAGTACATGTTCCAGATTTAGTGCCATCAGCTTGAGAAGTCGCAGTAATGGTCGCGTTTCCAACTGCTTTCGCAGTAACAACACCGCTTGAGCTTACAGTTGCAACACTCGTATTGCTACTACTCCAAGTTACAGCTTGAGAAGGATTATTAGTCCCGTTTACTGTCGCAGATAAATTACTTGTCTTTGTGCCATTAAGATCTAAAGCAAGATTTGCTGGTGAGACAGTTACTGATGAGATGGTTGGAGATGAACCTCCAGAAGAAGTGACTGTTACATATATTGAAGCATACACGTTTGAATCAGCATTGGATTCGATAACGACATAGTCGGATCCCTGGGATAATGCTGTGATTCGGCCATTTGAATCAACAGAAACTGAACCATTGTCTTCTAAACAATAGAAAGAAACACTGTCGTCAAAGGTTCCGACGCCATTAACGTCGTAATCTAAATCTAAATAGTCACCGACTTCTAGTTCTAATTCTTCATTAACGACTTCTGGATTGTTAACAACAATCTCAACTGGACCGTTTTGAACATCAACGCCCAAGAACTTATCGATATTGAGTCGACCGTTTCCAGCCCAGGAAGGATTTCCACTGATAGAATCACATGAAGCATATAATGCAGATTCGATTTCTGATGGAGTAGCTGTTGGATGTTGTTGTTTATATAGAGCAATCGCAGCAGTTACGATTGGCGCCGAAAACGATGTTCCACTTGTCTTTTTATAAGCTGAACTTGTGCCTTTATCTGCAACATAAACAGTTCCTGGAGCGACCAAGTCAATACCATAGGTGTTTGAATAGCCAGCCTTCGTAGTTGTTGATGATTCTGCTAAAGAACCAACTGAAATAACGTGATTGTTACTTGCAGGATAAGAAGGTTCGCTGGTGTTATAGTTTCCGGCTGCCGCAACTAATGTTATTCCGGCGTTGTAACAACTGTTGAGATAACTAGTCATAACCGATGAACAACCGGTTGATGCGCTCATTGATGAGCCATTATAACTTACAGCATGTTCATAAGCTTGGAAGGACATATTGATTACATCAATTCCTTCACTTACACAGTAAGAAAGAGCGCTGTTAATCGCGGTCCATTCGTATCCATTTGATGTATTTGTTACTTTGTAAACATAAAGTTCGACATTAGGAGCAATGCCAGCGCAGCCTAAAGAGTTGATTTGGCTAGCGATTACTGAGGCAACATTTGTGCCATGACCTAAAGAGTCGACGATTTTACTTTGATATCCGGAAGAGAATTGATAGTAAAGCCATGAACCACTCGTATTATCAATAGTGCGAGAATTTCCTTGAATAATTTGATTTCCATTTGAATCAGAAAAGTCTTCGTGGGTGTAGTTTAAACCACTATCGATAACCGCAACCTTAACTGAATCACCGCGGTAATACTTAGGAGCGTTATTATAGTTCATTGATGAGAACGTATAAGTATTCTGATTAGAATAATTTGGCTCATTTGTGATTTCAGAAGAGTATTCAGCAGGATAAAAGATTGGTCCGTCTTCGACTTTATCAGTAATGAAAACACCACCATCATTTGGTGGGTCTTGATGAATTTTTGAAATATTTCCTAATAGCGAAACATATAGCGCTGAAACTAAGATTGAACCGACGATTAGTTTTTTCATAAACTACTAGCAATATGCTTCGATGTTAAAACATCTTGGATATATTGTAGATGATTTAAATATTTTTACCAAACTAAATAGAAAGATTACTAAAAAATAAACCTCACAATTATTTGAGGTTTCTTGTTAAGTAAATAGGCAAATAAAAAGCCTATACATCATCGACATATAGGCAATTTAGTTTATTAATAATCTATGATTATTTTTTGTTTAAAGCTCTGCAGAGATCGTTCATTGTGCGGATAAGTTGAACGGTAACAATGATTGGGCAAACGATTGTCCAAGAAAGCAAGAGATAAGAAACGATACAAAATGCCGCTGAACCGTGTTGACATTTTTCAAGTCTTGCATATGCGTATGGATGGGTAACCGATCTAATTGCCCAAACTAACATCGTGATTCCTAAGGTAATAAATCCAAGGAAGAATGCACCAAAGAAACCGATACGCTTTCTATCACCATGATAAAGTCTAATACGATTGAGATCACGACCCCATTTGCAATAGAACACTAATGCATAGATACCTAAGGTAACGATGCTTAAGAAGAATAATTTAATGAAACTGCGATTTGTTCTTAATGGTTTTTCGACAAATGGTTTTCCTGGGGCGACTGGTGCTGCAACTGGAGCAACAGCAGCTTCTTCTTTTGCTACTGGAGCAACTGGAGCAGGGCGAACAATAGCAGGTGCTGGTTTAGCTTGAGCAGATTTAACTGGCACATAGCTCGCTCTTGGAGCTGGTGCCGGTTTAGATGCTGCTAAGCGTTTTTCACGAGCAATTCTCGCTTCTTCAACAGCTTCATCAGTAACTCTAAAATTAGCGCGTTCTGCTTTTCTAGCAGCCGCTTTTGATTTCTTCACAACAACTTTTGCCGGAACTGGGGAAGGGCCAGACTTGTATTTAACTGGTTCGCCGCATTTTGGACAATTCTCTGGGCGGCCGACAAATTGTGCGCCGCATTTTAAACATTTAGCCATAGAAAATTTCTCCTTTTTTATTATCATAAAGGTCTACTTTTTCTTTGTCAAACTTGCAGAAAAAAAGATATGTCTATGACATATCTTAATTATCTTTACCTAAATCGTAATATATCGATTTAAGGTAATATGCTTTCTGGTGGACCTGACCGGGATCGAACCGGCTACCTCCTCCATGCCATGGAGGCGCTCTCCCAGGTGAGCTACAGGCCCAGTGAGATATATAATACTCACTTCTTGAATTGTTTTCAAGATTGAATTATTTGATATCTCGATGAGTGAAAAGCAACAGTCCACCGACAGTGAACAATGCGGTATAAGTTAAGTTAGAAATGATACCTGAAACAAATGTTTCATTGGAGATAGTTGTTGCATGAATATCAACAAGGTTTCCGGTTGTAGGATCAATTCCTTGACCAATAACTTCAAACTCGGTTGCTCCAAGCGGGTAATATGGATCAATTACTCTAACTGCCCAAATGACACCTTCTTGATCAGCCGCAAAGCTTGCGATAAGTGTTCCAATTGTTGCACCTAAAACGATAACAACTAAAACGACTGGAATACTTGGGCCAATACCTCTAAATAAGGTAGCAATGAAAATTGTAAATGCAGTGATAGCGATATAGATGAAGATAGCTGAGACAATCAATTTCAAGAAATAGAAATCAGCGTAACTTCCGGATAAAGCTGCTAATTCTGGTGGAATTTCTTCACCAATTTTGATGAGGCCAAGTAATGAACCAAGACCATAGCAAAGTGCAGCATATAAAATCATTAATGAGAATGTAAACACTAAGCCATTTAAGAATAATGATAAGTAAATTTGTTTCTTGGAATGACCAGAAATAACTTTGTTACGGATAATACCATTATTGAATTCCATAACTGTGAAAGTGATTAAGTTTAATGGAATGGCTAGACCAAAGTTAGAGCTCGGTGATAATGATGAAATAAGCATCGTTTGTCCAGAAATGATGTTTGTTTCAACAATGAAGCTAAGTCCTAAATAGACAAGCGCCAAAACAAGAGCAAGGCCGCCACCGATAATCAATGTGATTCTAAATGCCAAATCACGACGGAGACGATAAAGGTAGGAAATAAATAGTTCTTTCATTTTATTTACCTCCATGGATCAATCTGAAGTAATAGTCTTCGACTGATTCTTCATTTGAATTGATGCTGTTGAGATCAATGCCAGCTTTAGCAAAGGCCACAACAACAGTATTTGTTTTGATATTGTCGTAAATCTTGATATCGCCATTTGGGAATAGATTTATCTCTTTTACTTTGAGTTTTTCTAAAACTTTCTTAGCGCCTTCAACATCACTGACGTTGATATTTAGCGACTTTTTGCAGCGATTTTGTAATTCATCATAGCTAATTTCTTCAAGCAAGTGACCGTGAGAAATAAAACCATAGCAAGTTGCAATCTTTTCAAGTTCAGAAAGAATGTGAGAAGAAATGAGAATAGTTAATCCTTCCTTTTGATTAAGTTCAATGAGGAGCTCTCTTAACTCTGCAATACCTTCTGGATCAAGACCATTCATTGGTTCATCTAAGAACATTAGTTTTGGTTTGCTAACAAGGGCTAAAGCGATGGCGAGACGTTGTCTCATACCAAGGGAATATGTTTTTGCTTTCTTGTTAGCGACGTGGTCTAAGTGAACCTTCTTTAACAATTCCATTCTTTGCTCATCGGTTAATTTAACACCTTGATAAAGTTCAAGATATTTCATGTTTTGAAGAGCAGTTAATGATGGGATGAAAGATGGGACTTCAACAATCGCTGAAACTTGTTTTTTAACGTTGTGAATATTGCGATCTTTGTTACCAACACCAAATAAGGTAAAACTACCTGATGTCGGTTCCGCTAAGCCGGTCAATAATCTCATAATAGTGGTTTTACCACTACCATTTTCACCGACAAAGCCATAAATCGCATTTTCAGGAACATGCATATTAACGTGATCAATGACCAAGTTTTGGCCATAACGTTTACATAAATCTTTTGTTTCGATTAGATTCATAAATGTATCCTTTCTTTTTTGTCAGCAGACTTATTATACACTTATATTTTTCAATGAAAATGAAAACACCACAATTTGCGGTGTTTATCATTATAGTGGCGCGCTCAAGACGATTCGAACGTCCGACCCTCTCCTTAGGAGGGAGATGCTCTGTCCAGCTGAGCTATGAGCGCAATAAATGGTCGGAGCAGTGAGAATCGAACTCACGACCTCTTGGTCCCGAACCAAGCGCACTACCAACTGTGCTATGCCCCGATTATTCTAATCCAAATTCAAATAACGACATTTGTTCGGTGTCGCCTAAACCATCTAAAACACCAAGTTCGGATAATTCTTCAACGTTGGTCGAAGTAAGCTTAGTGCGTTTTAATAAATCCTCCTTCGAAGAAAATTTTGCTATTTTACGTGCTTCCACCACGCTTTCGGCGGCAGCTAAACCAAGTCCATCCAACACTCTAAATGGAGGGATAAGACTCTGAGTTTCTTCATCAACAATAAAGCGATCAGCTTCTGATCTATAAAGATCGATGTTGCTAAATTTATAACCACGTTCCGTCATTTCAATAGCGATGGTAAGCATCTTCATAATTTCAGTTTCTTTTGGTGAAAGCTTTTCAAGACGATTTGCTTTCTTGACTTTTAGTTCGTTGTAGCGATCGATGATACCTTCTTTGCCAGCAATCATCGCACGAATGTCATATTGTTCACATCGAGCTGTAAACCAAACCGCATAGAAAACAAGTGGATGATAAAGTTTAAAGTAGCCGACACGAACCGCCATTGTAACGTAAGCGACCGCGTGGGCCTTTGGGAACATGTATTTAATCTTGTTACAGGAATTGATGTACCAATCTGGAACATTCTTTGCTCTTAAAATCTCTTCAAATTCAGGTTTAACTTTCTTACCTTTACGAACATCTTCCATAACTTTGAAGGCGATGTTAGATGGAACACCTTTGCCGATAAGGTAAGTCATAATATCATCACGACATCCAATAACTTCACGAATGGTGCAAGTACCATCTCGAATCAAATCTCTTGCGTTATTATTCCAAACGTCAGTACCATGGGCTAGGCCAGCAACAACGACTAAGTCCGCAAATGATTTTGGTTTTGCCCCACAAAGAATATCTATACCGGTTTGAGTGCCGAATTCTGGAAGACCAACTGCACCAGTTTTTTCACCAAGGTAATTACCATTTCTATTCAATGCTTTATCACTTGTAAACAAAGAAATAACTCGTTGGTCGTTAAGAGGAATTTTCTTAACATCGATGCCAGTCATTTGTGACATCATTCTTAAGGCAAGTGGGTCAACGTGACCTAAAAGGTCAAGTTTTAAAAGAGCATCGTGAAGTGCGGTATAGTCTAAGTGAGTTGTTAACCATGTTGATTCCTTGTCGTCCGCTGGATATTGGATTGGAGTGAAATCATAGATGGATAAGCCTTTTGGAAGAACCATGATACCGCCTGGGTGTTGACCAGTTGTACGTTTAACATCAGTCGCGTGGCTCGCTAAATAGGCAATCCAAGCTGGATTAACGGTTGATGGATCAATACCTTTACTCTCGTAATATCCACGAACATAACCGAAAGCAGTCTTTTCAGCAACAGTGCCGATTGTTCCTGCTCTAAAGACGTTATGTGGACCGAAAATAACTTTCGTATAATCGAAGGCTTTATCCTGGTAATCGGATGGGAAGTTAAGGTCAATATCAGGAATCTTATCCGCATTAAAACCAAGGAAGGTTTCAAATGGAATATTTTGACCATCACCAATCATCTTTTCACCACAATGTGGACAACGCTTATCTGGTAAGTCGTAGCCAGAAAGATATTGAGGCGAATCAACAAACTCTAAATGTTTACAATTTGGACAATGGTAATGTGGTTTAAGTGGGTTAACTTCAGTGATGCCAAACATGTGGGCAGCAAAAGATGAACCAACCGAACCACGGGATCCAACCATAAAGCCATCTTCATTAGCTTTGGAAACAATCTTATTAGCGGCATCATAAGTGACGGAATAACCGTTAGAAATAATACCGTCCAACTCTTTTTTAAGACGTTCTTCAATTACTTCTGGAAGTGGATCGCCATATATTTCTTTTGCTTTTGCATAGCAAGTTTCGGTTAATCTTTTTGGAGAGTCTTCAAGTACAGGTGGATGTAGTTCTTTTTGAATTGGTGAAAGTGTCTCCACCATATCGGCAATCTTGTTGGTGTTAGTTACAACAATCTCAAATGCTTTTTCTTTACCTAAGAATTCAAAAGCATCGAGCATTTCTTTAGTTGAACGATAATGTTGATTTGGTGCTTCACAGTTTACATTACGAATCTTAAGTGGGTGGAGAGCACCACCAACCGCTTTTGCTTCAATATAAATATCACGAATTATTTTATCTTCTGGATTTGCGTAATGAACATCGCCAGTAGCAACACAGGTGATATTTAACTCAGCTGCACAATCAACAATATCCTTGATGTATTTTTGAATTTCCTCGTAATTCTCGCATGAACCACGGTTAATTAAGTATGAATAGTTCTCTGGAGGTTGGACTTCGATAAAGTCATAAAACTTCATCGCTTCAAGTAAATCTTCTTTGGAACGAGTTCTTTCAATATCAAAGATTTCGCCGTTTAAACAAGCCGAACCAAGTAACAATCCTTTTCTTAAACGAATGATTTCGCGTTTTGGAGTTTTTGGAACGTTCGCAAAGAAATCGATGTGAGATTCGCTGACAAGTTGATTCAAGTTGTGGAAACCATCTTTATTGATCGCTAAACAAGTAACGTGAGAGCCACGCATATGTTTCAGCATCGCGTTTGTGGATTTAATCTTAGCTAAATCGGAATGTTTGATTTCGTAATTATCTTTCATCAAACGACTTAGCATGGCTAACCAAACTTCATTTAAGACACGAGCGTCGTAATCAGCACGGTGGGCTTCATCTTCATTGTATGTAGAAATTCCTAGGTTACGGGATAAAGCGCCTAAGGTATGACGATTTGCTTCTGGAAATAGATAGTGAGACAAAGAAAGAGTATCGATTGCTGGCTGAACAAGTTTTTCTCGACCCATGTTCTTCAAGCTTTCGTTAATAAAGCCGTAGTCGAATGTGATGTTGTGGGAGACAAGGATTGCACCTTTCATGAATTCTAAGATGCGATCCATCGCTTGTTCAATTGTTGGTTTTCCCTTCACCATTTCGTTGGTGATTTTTGTTTTTTCAACGATTTTTGCAGGGATTTCACGTTCTGGATTGATAAGTAAGTCGAGTGTTTCCACCACTTGTCCATGTTCAAAACGAACACCACCAAATTCAGTAATCTTATCGTATCTAGTTGATAAACCAGTTGTTTCTAAGTCGAATACAACATAGGTTGCATTTCTAAGTAAATCTTCACTTGGATTAAGAGCGAATGGAAGTTCATCGTTAACCATGTAAAGTTCGCTTCCATAAAGCACCTTAATGCCATATTTTTCACTAGCTTTAGCAGCTTCAGGGAAACCTTGAGTGACCCCATGGTCAGTGATAGCAATGGCTTTATGACCCATGTTCTTTGCTAAAGCACAATAGGTATCCATATTAGTAACACCATCCATAACCGACATCTTCGTGTGTAAGTGAAGTTCAACACGTTTTTCTTTTTCTTCATCGGTTCTAAGATCTGGAGGTGGCAATAGTTCAATGGCGCGAGCTTCCAATACTGGTTGACCAGTGTAACGGTCCTTACTCATATAACCAGCAATACGGGCGAACATTCCGTTTTTGTAAGATTCAAGATCACTAGCGGTGATATATTCGCCTTCCATAGCGCGAACATTAACCGCACCTGTGGGATTTCCAATACCAAAGGTAAGGAAAGATCTACCACCACGTTGAGTTCTTGGTTTATCGATACCGAATAATTCACCATTTAAGTCGACGTTGCCACTTTCTGCATCAAGTAAAGACAAATCTTTAACAATTGTATAAGGGATTTTATCTCGCCAGTTCTTATAGGTGGATTTATTCTTCTTTTGATCAAGACGCATCTGTTCAAGATTGTCTTTAAGGTTTTGAATATATTCTTCTTCGACTTGTCGAAGTTCTTCTTGCTCTTCGATAACATCACGAGAATCTTTGTAATAAGAGGTTTCGGTTTCTTCGTCTTCTTCTTGTTCCTCTTCGATAACTTTATTGGCCTTTTCTTCAAGCTTCTTTAATTTCTTTTCAGAAACGACTGGACCTTCTTGTCCACTTTCACGGACTTCGTGGTCGAATTCGAAGCGATAACAAAGGAAGTTTAAGAAATCGATAAAGTCCTTAGTGATTTGCTCATATTCCTCTTTTTGCGCTTCGCTTTCATAGACGAAGGTGATAATTGAGCCACTACCCTCGAGTTTGATTTTGCTTGGATAACGCGTATGTGAACGATGCCAATCTTCAAATAGTTTGATCGCATCATAAACAGTGGGTTTACGTTTATATGAAAATTGGATTGAATATTGGAAACCAATAATTGATAATCCGCTTTGGAATTCTTCTAAAAGAGAATATTCCCATGGAGTGTCCTTAACGATAATCATATCGACTTGATCAGGAACAAATTGGTTGCGGCAAACAAGATCAAAGTCCATGTCAAAACGCTCGATGTTTTTAAGCTCGAGGTGGTTTAGAAAACGGACCATTTTCTCGTTCATTAAATTACTCCTATCAGTCGTAAAATATCCATGACGACAATAATAAGCATTAATCCAAAGATTAATACTAAGCCAATCATTGAGACAATTGATTTAACTTTATCAGGGATTTTCTTCTTAGAAATTCCTTCGACGGAAGTCACTAAAATCTGCCATCCATCTAGACCTGGGAATGGCAATAAATTGAAGATCGCGAGGTTAACAGAAATTAATCCCCAGAAATATAAGTAGGTAGCGAATTGATAATTACCATATAGTTGTGCGCTATAGCTAAAGATACCAACAACACCGCTCATATTACGGATACCACCAGTAAATAACATGCCAAGTCCTTTAAAGACCGCAATTGAAGCTTCGCCATAATCAGCGAATGTATTTTGCATTCTTTGCGAGAATGGTAACCAGACATTTTCAAGCTTAAGTTCGACTCCAAAATTCTCGAGTTTTCCATCTTTGATGGTGAGGGTTAATGGATAAGTCGTAATCTCGCCATCTTGATGTTTGAATCGTAAATTGACGGGAATTTGCTCTTCTTTGTAATTAAATTTATGTTTGAAATCTGGATAATATTCTGGAGCGTTTTCTTCTACCATCCAGGTTGAATAAAGCCCATTTAAGTCAGCATCATTTTTGACTTCTTCTTTTGTGACTCCAACATACATTGTTAAGCATTCAGAAAGAACGTTATTGCTCTTTGTGGTGATTGGATAATAAGTCATCACATAGTGATAATCGTTATATGTAACTGTATTGTCTAAGACAAAGAAGGCAACACCTTCAAGAGAACCTTTTTCGTTTGTGAAGGTTGTTGAGAAAGGTTTGATAGATAACTTTCCATCAGAAATGACTTCTTGATCTTTGGAATAAGTGATTTGTAACTTATCGTCTTCACGAATGCCGGCTTGATACGCGATGCTTTCAGGATTGACTTTGACATATGAAGTTGTGCGAACAAGTGGGAAGGCGACATTCGAAATGAAGATGAGAACAAAGGCAGTTAAGGCATTCAAGATAACACCAGCACTGACAACGATGATTTTCTTCCATTTTTTGATGCCTTCGATAGAGCGTTCAGGTGGAATATTCACTCCTTCTTCAAGCTGCATTTCCTCTCCATACATGGAAACATATCCACCAAGAGGAATAGCTCTAATTACAAAGTAAGTTTCGCCACCTTTACGTTTTTTCTTAAGTAAAGCTGGTCCAAAGCCAATTGAATATTCTTGGCAGTAGACATTGAAAAGTTTCGCCATTGAAAGATGGCCGGCTTCATGAATCGCAACAATGACGGTTAAAGAAACAATGAAGAGAATTATTGAAACAATCCATTCCCACCAACTCATAATGTGGCCGCCTTTCTTGCTTTTTTATCAAGTGATTTGATTGTGCAAAGTGATGGCTTATAAATAATTGGAGTTTGATCCACCACTTTTTTAACGATCTTAGCGATATCAGTGAATTTAATCTCATCCTTAAGGAAACGATTGACTGCTACTTCGTTAGCAGCGTTTAAAGCAATCATCTTAGATGCAGATGTCACCATACACTTTTTCGCGAGTTCAGTGCATGGATATCGTTTTGGATCATATTCATGGAAATGACAATCTTTGAGTTCAGATAAAGATTTTATCTTTAAAGTCTCGTATTCGACATTGCCCTCATACATTGCCCAAGCAATTGGATTATGCATATCTGGTTTTCCATAATCAACGATTAAAGTACCATCTTTAAGTTCTACCATTGAGTGAACAAGACTTTCATCATGCATCTTAATTTCGATTTGATCGAGAGGGTAATGGTATAAATACCAGGCTTCGATAACTTCAAAACCTTTGTTCATCATCGTCGCACAGTCGATGGTAATTTTATTACCCATCTTCCAAGTTGGATGCTTTAAAGCATCATCCTTACTCATTTTATCTAAATCTTCAATTGGAACGTTGCGAAGCGCTCCTCCGGAAGCAGTGATAATAATCTTTTTAACATCGCGAGGATTTACCCCATTTAAACATTTAGCGATTGCAACGTGCTCACTATCGATAGGATAAAGCTTGCCGTGTCCGGTTACTAAATACTTAGAAATAAGAGTTCCACCACTAACTAAGGCTTCCTTATTAGCGAGGCAGAGAATCTTATTTCTTTTAAGCGCTAAAATCGCCGGTTCAAATCCTGCAAAACCAACAAGGGCGTCAACGCACATATCGTAATCAGCCTTGTTTGTGAGTTTAGCTAAACCATTTTTTCCGCTATAAAAGTGAATGTTTTTATATTTGGAAGCAAAGCTTCTAGCTTTTTCTTTATCAATTACATAAACGTGTTTTACTTCTTTGTGAGTCTTTAAAATTTCATCGACAATCTCCGTTCTATTGCCAACTGAAAACGCGGTTAAAACAAATTCCCCTTTTGATGCATTGATAACATCAATACTTTGGGAACCGATTGAACCAGACGCTCCAAGAAGTAAAACTTTTTTCATATTATTGTCCGATATTTGAGATGAGAGGTTGGATAAAGTCCATAAAGGCGATTAAGCCAGCGACAGATCCACCAGCGAATAATAAAGAGTCGATGCGATCTAAGATGCCACCATGACCTGGAAGAAGATTGGAAAAATCTTTGATTCCCGCGTTACGTTTAATCGCCGAGAAAACGAAGTCGCCGATATCACCAGCAATTGGCATGGAGATTGAAATAAGGACGACCCAATAGAATTGATCAAGTGAGAATCGCGGTAAGATTGGTTTACCAACAAGGGCGAAGACTAAGGCAAAAACAATTGAACAAACTGCGGAAATAGCAATTCCGCCAACAAAACCTTCCCAAGTTTTCTTTGGGGAGATACGTGGATTCATTTTGTGTTTGCCAAAGAACATTCCTACAAAGTAGGCACCGATATCATTCATCATGACACCAATCATCGTATATAAGAGAAGTAAGAGTGATTCAAAATATGGGAATGATGCAGCATCATAATAGTTAAAGTTAAAATCTCTCCACACCGGGAAAGGTGAAAATCTTAAATATAAGAATGATTGTAGCCCAAGGGCTAAAACAATGATCATCGTTGTGAAATAAAAGACGTGGAAAAGAGTAATCTTTTCAGTAAAGAACGAGAACATAAAGAATGTCATCGCAATAACGATGATGATCATCGCGGATAAGTTAAGATTATCAAAACCATTGGTGACCAAATTCCAAGCGGTAATCGTGCCACCAACTTTAAGTGACTCCCAGTTATTTCTAAAGAAAATGTAATTAGTTAATACTACTAAAAAGACAATAACCAAGATGTACATCGCGATTTTAAGTTTGCCTTCGATCTTAGTGATATGAACAAGTTCATAACCAGCTAAAGCTGTCACAACAAAAATAAGTCCAAAATATAACCAATTGCCCAAGATGATACATGGGAAAGCGATAGCGGCCATCACTAAGCCAGTGATAACTCTCTTTTTTAAAGAGTGCTTCGCCTCACTAGATATATGATTAGCTTCGATCTTTTTCATTATCTAAACCTCCAAAGCGGCGGTTGCGCTTATTGTATTCTTTGATGCAATCAAGGAATGGTTCGTATTTGAAATCTGGCCATTTAACTGGAGTAAACACCATTTCTGCATAGCAAAGTTGCCATGGAAGGAAATTAGAAATTCTAACTTCGCCAGATGTTCTAACAAGTAAATCGACATTTGGTAGACCAGCAGTATAAAGATGATCTTCCATTACTTGTTCAGTGATATCTTTGATATCAAGTTTACCATCCTTGACTTCTTGAGCGATATTTCTAGCGGCCCTTGTGAGTTCTTCTTTGCCGCCATAATTTAAACAAATGTTAAAGACAAAGTTCTTACAATCTTTGGTGAGTTCAATTGATTTCGCGATTGTCTTTTGAGTTTTTTCGGGTAGACGGCTTACATCGCCAGAAATCATAACTCTCGTGCCGTCTTTGATAAGTTTGTTGATTTCTTTTTTAAAGAAAACTTCGAGATATGTGAATAAATGTCTAATCTCTGCTTTTGGTCTCGACCAGTTTTCAGTAGAGAAGGCATAAAATGACATAACCGGAATATCAAATTCCTTACAATAATCAAAAACTTCAACGATGCGGTTGCACGCTTCTTTGTGGCCAAGATGACGAGGAAGTCCTCTTTCTTTAGCCCATCTACCATTGCCATCCATTATGAAAGCAATGTGTTTAATTGGTTTGTTTAGTTTTACTTTTTCGCTCATGCTAGTAATTATACAAGCGTAGACACGCCTGATACAAGACTATAGTAAAAAAATTGGGAATACTTCTAAAAGAAAAGAGAGGAATTACCCTCTCTATACTGTCATGATTTCTTTTTCTTTTTGAGCTAAGATTTCATCGACTTGTTTCATCGTTTCATCAACGACTTTTTGGATGTCATCTTGAACTCTTTCTTTATAATCATCAGTCATGTCATCGGCGTCTTTGACAAAGTCGATATATTCACGACGGACATTTCTAATCGCGACTTTTGATTCTTCTGACATCGCTTTTGCTTTTTTAGCAAGGTCACGACGAGAATCTTCGGTAAGTGGAGCAACAGTGATACGGATGCAATCTCCTTCGTTAACTGGATTAACACCTAAGTTAGCTGCGCCAATTGCGGCAACAATCGCTTTAACATCGTTCTTATCGTAAGGTTTGATGAGAAGTTGACGTGGTTCTGGAGAAGTGATTGATGAGATTTGGTTAATCGCAATCTTATCTCCATAATATTCACATTCGACGCGGTCGAGCATCGCTGGGGTTGCGCGTCCAGTTCTTAATGTCACGAGTTCATTGCGGAGAGCGTCGAGACATTTAGCCATTCTTTCCTTGGCTTCTAATGCAATTTCATCCATAATTTTTATCCTTTCTTAACAACTGTTCCGATGTGTTCACCACGGGCAACTTTGACAAAATTATCCGTGTTTTGCGCGTTAAATACACAAATATCGACATCTTTATCCTTGAGAAGTTCCACCGCTGTTAAGTCCATAACTTTGAGGTTCTTTTCAATGATGGTTGAACAGTTGATTTCCTTATAAAGTTTCGCGTTTTTGTTGATACGAGGATCATCATCATAAATGCCATCAACTCCGTTTTTTGCGATTAAGATAGCATCGCATTTTGCTTCGATAGCACGCATCGCTGCACAGGTATCAGTTGTGAAAAATGGCTTTCCAGTTCCACCGCCAAAGACGGTGATGACATGTTTAGAAAGATATTTATCAGCAAGTTCAGGTGAATATGTTTCGGTGAATTGCTTCATTTCCACAGCGGAAAGCACAACAGCTTTCGCACCTAATTTAGTTAATGTTTCTTTAATGGCAAAGGAGTTGATAACGGTGCCTAGCATACCCATGTAGTCACCTGTAACTCGATCAAAACCTGTCTTTTCAATGAGTCCACCACGACAGATATTGCCTGCACCGACAACGATGCAAACATCGATACCCTCATCATAGATGGCTTTAATTGAATGACAAGTATTTAAAAGAGCCTCGCTATCGAGAATTCCGCTTTTACCATCTCCAGAGAGAGCTTCTCCAGAGAGTTTAACTAAGATTCGACGATACATAGCAAGACTCCTTTTTAATTATTTGATTTCTTTCATGACTTCGTCAGCGAAGTTATCTTGACGTTTTTCAATACCTTCACCAACAGCATATCTAACGAATTTAACAACGTTAGCGCCACTTTCTTTAAGAACTTGGGCAACGCTCTTTTCGCCATCAAGGAGATAGGCTTGAGAAAGGAGAATTGATTCAGAGAGAACTTTCTTAACCTTTCCATTAACGATTCCTTGAAGCATTTGTTCTGGTTTGCCAGCAAGTTTTGGATCTGCCTTAGCAGTTTCAAAGGCAATTGCTCTTTCGTGTTCGATAACATCAGCCGGAATATCAGCTACGACTTCGAAGCGACGATAATCAAGCTTTTCACCCATTGACACAGTTGCATCAGTGAATAAAGCTTTGGTTGCGTCTTTAGCTTCATCAAGGTTCTTAGAACCTTTTTCTAAGGTGACATTCATGACGTCTTCGACGAGCTTGTGGAATTTTTCACCTTTAGAGACGAAGTCGGTTTCACAGTTAACTTCAGCAATAATTGCTTTATCGCCTTTAACGACGACACCCGCTAAACCTTCAGCGGCAATGCGGCTTGCTTTAGCTTGGGCTTTTGCGATTCCTTTTTCTCTAAGCCAGTCAATAGCTTTTTCGACATCGGAATTGCTCGCTTCAAGAGCTTTTTTGCAATCCATCATGCCAGCGCCAGTACGATCGCGTAATTCTTTAATGAGTTCAATCATGCTGGCCATAATTATTCAGCCTCTTCTGCCTTAGCAGCTTCTTTCTTTGGAGCGGCTTTCTTAGCAGCTGGTTTCTTTGCTGGTTTTTCTTCAGCAGGTTTTTCTTCTTTAGCTTCTTCGGCTGGTTTTTCTTCTACCTTAGCCTCTGGAGCTTTGCCTTCTTTAGCGGCTTCTTTTTGTTTACGGAAAGCTTGCATCTTTTCATAACGTTCTTGTTTTTCTTGGCGAGCTTTACGGATAGCTGCTAAACGTTCGGCGTTTTCTTTATCAGCTTGACGAATCGCATCTTTCATAGTTGCTTCTTCGCCTTCATCTTTGGTGTAAGCGACTTCAGTGATTCCGCCTTTTGATTCAACGACTGCATCCGCTAAAGTTGTGATAATAACTTTGACAGAACGGACGGCATCATCATTACCTGGAATGACAAAGTCAAGAACATCTGGGTTGGAGTTGGTATCAGCAATACCGAAGACTGGAATGCCTAACTTGTGAGCTTCGGCAACAGCGTTATGTTCGATGGTTGGGTCACAAACGACAACTGCGTTTGGAACCTTACGCATTTCTTTAATACCATTGAGGTTTTTCGCAAGTTTTTCTTTTTCCTTCTTAAGAAGAGCAACTTCTTTCTTTGGAAGACGATCGTAAGAACCATCGAGTTCTTTGGTTTCAAGTTCTTTCAAGCGACGAATTCTGCTTTGAATGGTCTTGAAGTTTGTTAAGGTACCACCTAACCAACGGTTAGTGATATAGAATGAACCACTGCGGAGAGCTTGTTCTTCAACGATAGCTTTGGTTTGTGGTTTGATACCGACAAATAAGACTTTACCGTTTTCATCAACAATTTTCTTTAAAGCAAGGTATGCTTCTCCGAGTTTTTCGGCTGATTTGTTTAAATCAATGATGTAGATTCCATTGCGGGCACCATAGATGAATTTGCCCATTTTTGGATTCCATTTGCGGGTGTTATGTCCGAAGTGGACACCACCTTCGAGTAATTTGCGGATGGTAATAATTGGTGCATTTTCATCATGCATTACCATTTGCATGACATCGCCCTTTTCTTCAGCAGGTGCTTCTGCTACTGGGGCAACTTTCTTTTCTTCGTTCATTATGAACCTCCATTTGTTTAAGCCTCCATCGCTTCGAACAACATCCCCCGTTTTCGACCCCGTGGTCACGGGACTTGGACGTTGAATTCACGATGTGCGTAATCTCTTTTAATAAATAAAAAGAGTGCTTGTATAATAACACTCTCCACCAAATTTAACAAATAGAATTTTCTATTTATTAGTCGTCAGTGCTTCTTTGCTCTTGGGTGGGCTGCTAAAAATTGGCTTTTCATCGCCTCGTCTGTAACATGGGTGTAAACCTGAGTTGCATCCAAAGATTCATGACCCAAAAGTTCTTGAATAACACGAAGATCTGCTCCGCCTTCAAGTAAGTGCGTAGCGAACGTATGACGGAGCAAATGTGGATGTAAATCATAATAACACCCAGTCAATTTTTCGATATTTTTTAGAATATATTCTAAACCACGTGTTGTTAACTTCTTGCCTTGGTCATTTAAAATGAAGTAATCAACGTTGTATGCTTTCTTATTTTTGGCAAGTAAAAGTGGACGACAATCTTTTAAATAATCTTTCATTGTCATAAGAGCAGATTTATTAAACGGAACGATGCGTTCTTTGCTTCCTTTACCCATCACTCTGATTGAACGAGTGCGGAAATCGATATCTTGAATTTTGATATTTACGAATTCAGACGCTCGAACACCAGAAGCATAAAGAAGTTCAAGAATCACTTGATCTCGAAGCATTAAATGATCACTTCTTTCTTTGTTTCTATTAAACAAGGTATCAATTTGTTCGATGTATAACGCTCGAGGATAACGAACATCTTTCTTCGGAGAATGAATGAAGATAAACGAATTATCGTGAACATATCCTTTATTCATTAAAAAAGAATAATAGTGTCTAAAGCATGACAACCTACGACACAATGTCCTTTTCGAAATACCTTGATCCAATTGGGTTGATAAGTAGTTGCGAATAATCGGCAAATCAACATCATCAATATCGATACCTTCTTGGAAAATAAACGTATAAAAACTTTCAATATCTTGCTCGTAAGATTTAACTGTCATCTCCGAGTAATTGAGATTGAATCTTAGATATTCACAAAATTCTTTGATTTCCTTAATTTGCATATTTGAACCATTCATCAATTAATTGTAATGATTTTGTTGCACACTCTTCACGATTATGTTTATTTGAACCATACAAAATTCCATAATTTGCATTCATTGGTGAGAAAGTTTTTGGATCGCCGTTTATGATGTAATTATGAAGTGAACCAAGCATGGTTTGGATTGGTAATTCAGGCAATTTCTTATCATTTAGATAAGAGTCTAAATAAATCGCCGCTAAAATTCCCATCGCTGCGGATTCTACATAACCTTCCACTCCAGTCAGTTGACCAGCAATAAAAACATTCTTCATATTCTTTAAAGACATATTCAGATTAAGAGCCAGCGGAGAACAAATATAAGTGTTTCGATGCATCAATCCATAACGAACAAATTCCGCATTTTCTAATCCTGGAATCATTCTAAAAACACGTTCTTGTTCTTTATAAGTTAAGTTAGTTTGAAAACCAACGATGTTATATAAATCGCCATAGAGGTTATCTTGCCTAAGTTGAATGACGGCATGGAATTTTTCTCTTCCCTCGACTTGAAGCCCTTTTGGTTTCATTGGTCCATAGCGGAGAGTTTCTTTTCCGCGTTTCGCCATAACTTCAATTGGCATACAGCCTTCAAAATAGTTTTTATCGAATTCGTGAACTTTGGCGAGTTCAGCATTTACTAGTTCATCATAGAACTTTTCGTATTGTTCAATAGAGAACGGGCAATTGATGTAGCTATCATCACCTTGATCATAACGAGCTTTTTTATAAGCGATGTTCATATTAATTGAATCTTTTTTAACAATCGGCGCGCTGGCATCAAAAAAGAACAATGATTGATGACCTACTTTTTCTTCAAGCCACTTGCTTAAAGATTCACTTGTTAATGGTCCAGTGGCAATGATTGTGGGTTCATTCCCAACTTCTTTTATATCCTCCACGTGTAGGTGAAAACTAGGAAATTGTTGGAGAATTGCGGTTATTTTGCTTGCAAATGCATCACGATCAACACTTAAAGCATTGCCGCTTGGAACTGAAGTTTCAGAGGCCACTTTCATCGTTAAAGAATTCATGTGACGCATCTCTTCTTTAAGCAATCCACAAGCATTATCGAGTCGATTAGATTTAAGTGAATTTGAACAAACTAGCTCACCAAGAAGCGATGTATGATGAGCAGGAGTCATCTCTTTTGGACGCTTTTCATAGAGGTGAACTTCATAACCTTTATTAAGTAAAAAATAACAGGCTTCAACCCCTGAAAGACCACCACCGATAACATTCACTTTTTTCATGTGTTTAGATTATAACAAAAAAGTAAGCAAATGCTTACTCAATTGTTTATTTTTTCTTTAATGGTTCCATGTGATGACATTTTGGATAGTTGGAACAGCCTAAGAACTTTTTCTTTCCGTGGTGTCTTTCAACTAACTCACCACCACATTCAGGACATTTGAGTCCGGTGTGTGGAACTTCCTCTTCAATATCATTTTTGATGTAATCGCATTTTGGATAACCAGAACATGCAATGAATCTTTTCTTCTTTTTATTGATTCGATAAACGAGTGGGCGACCACATTTCGGACATAGTTCACCAGTTTCTTCGGTTTCATCTTTTTCACGATAATCACATTTTGGATAGTTGGAACAGCCTACAAATTCACCGTATTTAGATTTTTTAAGAACTAGTGGAGCTCCACAATGTGGACAATTTCGACCAACCGGAGTGTCGCCGTCAATATACATTACTTTGTAAGCGGCATCGACTTCCTTCATGAACTTTGTGTAGAAATCATCAAGAATTTCACTGCGACTTGCCTCTCCTTCTTGGATTGAGTCAAGTTCTTCTTCCATCTTTGCGGTGTATTTAACATCGACAAAATTTGGGAAATATTTATTTAGAACAATTGAAGTTCTTTTGCCGACATCAGTTGAGATAATTGAACCTTTGCTAGATTCAACATATTGACGTTTGAGTAATGTTGAAATGGTTGAAGAGTAAGTTGATGGACGACCGATCTTCTTTTCTTCCATGAGTTTAACGATACGAGCTTCAGTGTAATAAGCTGGAGGTTCGGTCATTTTCATTTCGTTGTTAACTTTTTCAACTTTATATTCGCTTCCTTCAATAAAGATTGGAAGATTTGAATCGTTGGTGCGATCAACTGAACTTAAACGAGTGAAACCATCAAAGATGGTTGATGAGTCTTCAACCTTAAATGTGACACCACCACAATCAAACAAAACAGTTTGAACTGCTTCTTTTTTAGGCGCCATTAATGAGCCGACTGCACGTTCATAAATTAGTTTATAAAGACGATATAAGTCATTAGAAATAAAAGGACGAATTGATTCTGGGGTTGTGTGGTTAGATGTTGGTCTAATCGCTTCGTGAGCGTTTTGCGCACCGGCGACTTTGACAACTTTACGTCTACCACAATATTGTGGACCATATACTTCTTTAATATATGCTTCTGCGCGATTAACGTATGTATCAGATAAATATGTTGAGTCAGTACGGATATAAGTAATTAAACCTGTATGTTCACCTTTGATTTCAACACCTTCATAAAGTTTTTGAGCAAGGCTTGATGTCTTGCTGGTTGAGAAGTGATATGTGTTATATGCTTCTTGTTGAAGTGTTGAAGTTGTAAAAGCTGGTTTTGACTCAACAGTCTTAACAGATTTTTTAATTGAAATAACTTTCGCTTTTTCTTCAAGTTTGGAGAGAATTTCTTTTACATTTTTCTCGTCATCAAGCTTCTTTATATCACCATAATAATCGAAGTTTGCAGTGATTTTGCGTTTTCCAACTGCTAAATCAAGACTGAGTGTCCAATATGGTGTTGGTTTGAAATTCGCGATTTCTTCATCATGATCCGCGATGAGTTTTAAAGTTGCGGATTGAACTCGTCCGGCTGAACGAGACTTAATCATTTTTTGGATGATATTTGAAAGTTTAAAACCAATGATGCGGTCAATGATTCTTCTTGTTTCTTGAGAGTTAACAAGATTCATATCTATCGTGCGTGGGTGCTCGATAGCCTCTGAAATAGATACGCGTGTGATTTCATGGAACTCAAGACGCTTGGTGGACTCAACTGGTAAGTTCAAAATCTGCGTTAAGTGCCATGCGATAGCTTCACCTTCACGATCAGGGTCGGTAGCTAAATATATGTCTTGTGCTCTTCGAGCAGCTTCTCTTATTTCGTTGACGACTTTTCGCTTGTGAGAGGAGATAACATAAGTAGGTTTAAAATCGTTTTGAAGGTCCACTCCAAAGCCACCCTTTCCACTTGTGGAAAGGTCTCTAAGGTGACCTACGGTCGCCATGACCTCATAACCTTCGCCTAGATAACGGGATATGGTGTGACATTTATTAGGGGATTCAACGATTACCAACTTCATAAAGCGACAATAAATATAATCATTACTACTGGCCTTGTCAAAGTCTATTTTTGCTTAAAGAATAATATCTTTAATAATTTTTCATAATTCAAAAATTGGCTCATTTTTGTTAATGCCGATCAAATCTAAAACATCCTCAGGCCCTTCGACTAGAAAGGCTCCTTGATTGATGAACTTATTACAAAATGAGTTCTTTCCAACTGGATATGGAACACAACACACCGTTCTTCCAAGCATTAGAGCAAAGTTCGCAGTTATTGATGTGCCCGAGCGTGCATACGCCTCTGTAATAAGTACGCATTTTGATAGTTGAGCAATGATTCGATTTCGAAACGGAAACTTATCTGGAGATGGTTGAGTTAAACCAGGATATTCAGAAATAACAAGGTGATTCTTCTTTATTTTCTCGTATAACTCTTGGTTTTCTGGTGGGTAACAAACATCGATTCCAGAGCCGAGCACTGCGATTGTTTTACCTTTGTTATTAATCGCGCATGCATGAGCGATTGCATCAATTCCATATGCTAACCCGGAAACAATGACTGTATCTTTTGCAATACCACTAACGATATTTTCGGTCGCCTCCTTTCCATACTCAGAAAAATTTCGACTACCGATAACTCCAACATGTTTATCGATATTTTTTAATAAGGAAATATCACCATAGTAATAAAGCACTAACGGAGGATCGTTGATTCGTTTAAGATAATCCGGATAATCTTCATCATCAAATGTCACTACACCAGACTTAATTGGTGGAAATTCTTCATCGCCCATATCTTCTCGATCGATGATTGCGCGTTTCACTTTTTGGTAATCGCCATTGTACTTAAGTGAATAGTAAATTAAGTAATCTCGTATTTTTTTCATATATGCACCTCTACCAATAAATACTTGTAAAAAGAGTCGAAATGTTCGAACAAAATAAAAAGATGGCTTTGCCATCTTAATTTTTATTCCATCTCGAAGAGGTTCATTTCGTGCATGCTTGCGCGGTAAACGGGTTTATATGAATATCGATGTACTTTTGGAATTGGTCCAAACTTCTTTAATGCGTCCATGTGCCGTTTGGTGCCATAGCCTTTATGAACATCGAAACCATATTCTGTATATTTCTTAGCAAGTTCATCCATCATGTGGTCACGAGTGACTTTGGCGATGATTGACGCTGCGGCGATTGGTAATGCTTTCGCATCACCTTTAATAATATCAATTACTTCAACACTTTGATTTTCAAGTTTCATTGCATCAGTCAAGATGAGGTCATATTTATGATTAAGATTCTTAATTGCGGTTTTCATCGCAATTTTGGTAGCTTCATAGATATTTACTTTATCAATTGTTTCAGCATCAACAATTCCAACCCCAATTGCTAAGGCATCTTTTTTGATGAGATTAAATAGCTCTTCACGCTTCTTTTCACTGAGCTGTTTTGAGTCATTTATTTCTTTATTAATATACGCGCGCGGGAAAATAACTGCTGCAGCAACAACTGGTCCAGCTAATGGTCCGCGACCTGCTTCATCCACTCCAACGATTAGGTTAACCTTGTCAGAATAGAATTGTTCTTGATATGTAAGTACACTAGATTGTTTCAAAACTAATTTGTCCTAAAATACCGTTTTTTAATTCGTTTAAGAAGACTTTATGGCTTTTATAGATGTCTAACCCACCCTTAGCGAAATAACCCCTTTTATTAGCGATATTCTCGAAAGCGAGTTCGTTTGATTGACTTAGATCAAGGTAGCTAAATCTCTTTAACAAATTGTCTTTATATGATTCTTTTAAATAATTAAAAGCATAGTTAGCAAGTTCATCTAAAGGAAGGATTTCTTCGTTTATTGATCCTACTAAAGCTAGATTAATTGCGACTTGTTTGTCTTCATAATTTGAAGGTAACACTCCCGGAGTGTCTAATAATTGGAATTTGTCACTGACTTTAATCCATTGCTGCGCTTTGGTGTGGCCAGGTTTATTTTCAACACTTGCCGCATTACGTTTAGCGATCTTATTAATCAAGGTTGATTTACCGACATTTGGAATGCCAATAATCATCGCTCTAATAGGTTGAGGTTTCATTCCTTTGGCGACGTATTTATCATTCTTATCTTTAGCTAAATCTTCAGCACATTTAATGATGTTTTTAACATCTTTCTCTTTATTTAAATCAGCGAATATCGCTGCAAAACCACATTGTTTAAAATGTTCGATCCATTTTTGAGTAACTTTAGGATCGGCTAAATCATTCTTAGTTAAGACCACTAATCTATTCTTGTTTTGGCTCAGTTTAAAAAGAGTTGGATTGCGACTTGATATGGGAATACGTGCGTCGAGTAATTCTATTACTAAATCGACAATCTTCAGCTTTTCTTCAATATTTATTTGAGCCTTCTTCATATGGCCCGGATACCAATGAATTTGACTCATAATTATAAGAACCTCGGCCAATCGTAATCGATATCAGTTGGGGTGTATGTTGAACCACCAACAGGAACGATAATGCGACATTTTGCAACAATCGCAATTGCTTTCGCTTCAATGTTGTCTTTGGTAACTGGTCCATTTAAACGTGAATCGCTTGAATGAGCGCGGTTATCACCCATGACAAAATATTCATTCTCCTTCAGGGTGAATGGTTGAGCATATTCATATGGATATTTGCCATGCTCAATAATCCATTGTTCAACTGGTTGAGCGACAACTTCAAATTCACCAGTTTCATTGTTTAAGATATGAAGAGTTCCATTACCCTCTTTGTCTTCACCAACAGCGTCGATATAAAATGTCTCGCCAGGAAGAGCGATGATACGTTTAATCTTTTCAAAAGAGTCGCTTTCAGAATACTTACAAACGACGATATCAAAACGTTTTAAACCATCAAGGATGTTTTGATGGGTATCACCAATAATAAAATCGACATCATAAGCACCATTCATACTCTTGCAATCGGTTGAATCGTCAAATGGGATTCCATCTGCTGTTTTAGTATCTTTATTAAGGGTTGGCCACATCGATTGGCCGTTTACCCAATAGTTAACAAAATAGGTCTTTTGGAACCAGACAAAACTTGAGAAACAAATCGCACACACTAAAGCGATAACGTAAAATGAAAAAATCAGCTTATCGAAGAAAGCTCTAAGAGGTGTCATTGGCTTTGTTTCTTTTTGTTTCTTCATACACACAATTATATTTAGAAAAATTCCAAAACTAAAGTTTTATTTTCGTTCTATTTAACTAAAAGAAAAACCCGTCGTAACGGGTCAATCTTTTTAAGAACTCTCTTATTAAAGAACTTCTTTAATACGAGCGGCTTTGCCAGAACGTTTACGTAAATAGGTAATTCTACTACGACGAACTTTACCACGTTTCACGAGTTCGATCTTTGAGATAACTGGTGAATTAACTGGGAATGTTCTTTCAACACCGACACCTGAAGAAATTTTTCTAACAGTGAAGGTCTCGCTGACACCGGAGCCGCGGCGTTGCATAACGACGCCTTGGAAGACTTGGATACGTTCTTTGTTATTTTCGATAATTCTGACGTAAACTTTGACAGTGTCACCAGATGAGAATGCTGGAACATCTTTCTTAAGTTGACGAGCAGTAACTTCGTTAACGATATTTGTGTTCATGTCTTTTCCTCCTTCTTACAAGTATAATCTCGGTACGTTCATATCATGACGTGAAAGCGGGACGTCCAAGGCGAGTTATAAACTCGCAAAGAAGATATTATCAAATCTATATAATAGGTGCAAGAAAAATATTGAAGATGCTGTTAAGTAAAAATACTTGACACGGTTTGAGAACCTTATATAATAAAACACGGTAAAAAGGAGATTACAAACATGTCAGTTAAAATTAGACTTACCAGAATTGGCCGTCATAAAGAAGCTATCTACCGTGTCGTTGTCGCGGATTCAAGATTTGCTAGAGATGGTCGTTATGTTGAACAAATCGGATACTTCGATCCTTCTAAAGGTGAAGAAAATGCCGATATCAATGTCGAAGCCGCATTAAAATGGCTCCAAAAAGGTGCTCAACCAAGCGATTCAATTCGCACACTCTTCACCAAGAAGGGTATCATGCAAAAATACGCTGAATCAAAGAAGGCTAGTAAATAATGGAATACGAAAAGATCATTCACACAATTGTTGATCCTTTCTTAATTAATCCAGAAGCCATCATGGTTCGCGAACTCCCAAGCGACAATCCAAAAGATGTCAGATTATTAATCTGTGCTGAAAACGAAGATACTGCTAGATTAATCGGCAAAAAAGGAATGGTCGCTTCTGCTCTCAGAGAATTAATCTCTGTCGCAGGCAAAAATGAAAACAAACACATTCATTTAAGTTTTGAATCATTTGACGAAGAAAAATAAGAATGGAATATTTAACAGTTGGAACAATCATAAGAACTGTTGGCCTCAAAGGCGAAGTTAAAATATATCCCTCAACTCATTTTCGTGACTCCCGATTTTCCAAAGGGAGTCATGTTTTTTTAAGAGATATAGATGGCAATATCAAAGATGAATTAGTCATCAAATCTCATCGAGAAGATAAAGGTTTTGACTTCCTTAAATTTGAAGGTCTTGAAACGATTGAACAAGTTGAAGGATTTGTTCATTTCGATTTGGTTGTTGAGAAAGATTTATCTTTCTTAGAAAAGGGTGAATATTTCTTCTGTGACTTAGTCGGTCTTGATGTCTATTTTGATAATGGCACATTGATCGGTAAAGTCAAAAAAGTTGAAGAATATAATAGCTACGCAACTCTAAGAATTGCTCACAAACCAAAAGACGTTTTAATCCCGTTTGTTAAAGCGTTCATCCATTCTGTTTCTCTTGAAGAAAAGAAGATAATTGTGAAATATATCGAAGGCTTATTATGAAGATAACAATCTTAACTTTATTTCCAGAAATGTTTGACGGATTCTTAACGAATTCGATTATTAAACGTGCGATTGGAAAGAAAGTTGTTGAAGTTAAAATCGTTAACATTCGTGATTATACATTAGATAAATATGGTCGCGTCGATACTCCTCCAATTGGTGGCGGAGCTGGGTTAATCATGAAAGCTCAACCGATTGTTGATGCTTTAAGAAAGAACTCCGCGAAAGACTCATTTAAGATTTTGTTATCACCAAAAGGTAAACAATATTCCCAGCAAAACGCGGTTAAATTGTCAAAATGTGAAGATATCGTTCTTATCTGCGGCCACTATGAAGGGGTCGATGAAAGAGTTAATTATTACGTTGATGATTTATTCTCAATTGGTGACTATGTTCTCACCGGCGGAGAGATCGGAGCGATGGTAATTGCCGATTCAATTATCAGATTACTCGATGGGGCGATTTCAAGCCCATCACTAGATGAGGAAACATTCTCAGATAACTTATTAGAATATCCTCAATTCACTGAACCAAAAGAATTTGAAGGAAAGAAAGTTCCTGACATTCTTTATACGGGCAATCATGAGGCGATTAATAAATATCGACGTAAAGAAAGCTTAAAGATCACTCGAAGCAATCGTCCTGATTTATTCGCTAAACACGATCTCAGTAAACAAGATAAAAAATTATTGGATGAGATTGATAAAGAAATCGATGAACCTAAATGGTTGACCGATGCCTTAGAAAAAGGAAAGAAATTCACAAAATAAAAACGGTACAGCCGTTTTTTTTCTTACATCATACCTCCTGGCGGAAATCCCATTCCTGGTGGCATTCTGCCAGTTTTTTTGTATTGTTGCATCTTTTTCATCATTTCAAGCATTGACTCATAACGTTTAAGAAGACGGTTGATATCGGCATTTGTCTTACCACATCCATTCGCAATTCTAACTTTACGTGAATTCTTTAAAACTTCTGGATGTTGTCTTTCATATGGTGTCATCGAATTGATGATCGCTTCAAAATTACGCATCTCGCGTTCACCGGCTTCTTTTTGTTCTTCGGTAATTTTTGGCATGCCTGGAATGAGTTTTAACAATCCACCCATTGAACCAAGTTTTTGGATACGTTTCATCTGCTTGAGAAGATCATCTAAAGTGAACTTTCCATCAAGCATTGCTTCAGCGTCTTTACGAGCTTCTTTTTCATCAATTTCTTCTTGGACTTTTTCAACCAAGGTGACTATGTCACCCATACCAAGAATTCGATCAGCCATTCGATCTGGATGGAATACATCTAAATCGGTGAGTTTTTCACCAGTACCGGCGAACTTAATTGGCACACCAGTTAAATGTTTGATTGATAAGGAAGAACCACCACGAGCGTCACCATCAAGTTTAGACATGATGATACCAGTTAAAGAGAGTGATTCATTAAAGGCTTTTGCAACATTGATTGCGTCTTGGCCAGACATTGCATCAACGAGGAGCAAAACCTCATTTGGTTCGACTTTTGCAGAAATATCGTTAAGTTCTTTCATTAACGGTTCATCTATTTGAAGACGACCAGCAGTATCTATAATTAATACATCGAAATGATCGTTATATGCTTTTTCTTTTGCCTTCACTGCAATTTCAACCGGAGAAACATCGGTGCCCATTGTAAAAACTGGAACATCAATTTGTTTTCCGATTTGTTGTAATTGATCGATAGCGGCAGGACGATAAACGTCACAAGCTGCTAAAAGAACTTTCTTGGCAAGTTTTCTCTTCATTAAGTTAGCAAGTTTACCAGCGGATGTTGTTTTACCAGTACCTTGTAAACCGACTAACATGATGATTGTTGGTTTATTCTTTTCGTAGATGATTTCACTTTCGCCTGAACCAAGTAATTCAGTAAGTTCATCATGAACAATTTTAACGACCATTTGAGAAGGATTAAGTTTTGTATAAACTTCTTCACCGATGGCTTTTTGTTTAACTTGTTCAACGAATTCTTTTACGACTTTAAAATTGACATCAGCTTCAAGCAAAGCAATGCGAACTTCTTTAAGCATCTCATCCATATTGGCTTCAGTTAAACGTGATTGACCTTTAACTTTCTTTAGGATGCGTTGAAATTTCTCACTTAAAGATTCAAATGCCATCTTTAATCATCTCCTCAATTTTATTAACGACGTCTTTGTTTTTGCCACTTTTTTGGGAATCAAAAACTTTACACAATTGCAATTTTTCCTCGTAATTCTCCAATTTTTTAATGGATTTATTGATTGAATCAGATACCGCTGTACGAGAAATATTTCTAAGCTGAGCGATTTCGGAAAGAGATAAATCGCAGTAATAGTAATCCGACATAATCTCGAGTTGAGACTTGGTTAAAAGACGACCATATAAGTCGAGTAATCTATTAATGCGTTCAACTCTTTTAATTTCTTCCATAACTATTTAGCAAGGCAAAGGCCATATAAATATTTATCTAAATCGAATTCTTCGAGGTCATCCATCTTTTCACCTAAACCAATGAAGCGAACAGGAATTCCAAGTTCATCGCGGATAGCAAGAATAATTCCACCCTTGGATGTTCCATCCATTTTAGTTATTACAATACCAGTTAACTTAATACATTCAAGGAATTGTTTTGCTTGAAGGACACCATTTTGTCCAGTGGTTGCATCAATAATCAAGAACGCTTCGTGTGGAGCGTTAGGTATTTCTTTAGAAATAACACGAGATATTTTCGCTAATTCGTTCATCAAATTAACTTTATTTTGAAGTCGACCAGCTGTATCTACGATAAGTAAGTCAACATTCTGTAGGCGTGCTTGACGTGCACCTTCGTAGGCAACACTCGCAGGATCAGATTCTGGTTTACCGGTAACAATTGGACATTTAAGACGCTCAGCCCAAATTGTTAATTGTTCCACCGCACCTGCACGGAAAGTATCAGCGGCACAAAGCATTACTTTTTTACCTTGTTTGATATATCGATGAGCAAGTTTAGCAATTGATGTTGTTTTACCAACGCCATTAACACCAGCGACCAAAAGAACAGTTGGTCCTTCGCTAACAAATTGAATCTCGTTAGTAATGTTTCCGCCTTTAGTGGCATAGCCAACGAACATCTTATCAACAACAAGTTCATTAATTGCAGCAGGATCTTTGATGCCTTGCTGTTTACTTTTAGTAATAACTTCTTCAATAATTCGCAAGGTTAAAGAAACACCAACATCAGCTTCAATTAAGATTTCTTCGAGTTGTTCAAAATACTCTTGATTAACTTCTTTATATCGCTTGGTTAATTCTTCAAGCTTATTGGCGAAGTTTTCACGAGATTTTGCCATACCTGAAACATATGTTTCAGTTTCCTGGACATTCTTCTTTGAAATCTTTTCTTTTAGAAACTTAAATAAACCCATTATTTGGATGCTTCCTTATTAAGAGCGGCTTTCGCAGCCATTTGTTCGGCTTGTTTTTTGGTTTTGCCTTCTCCAACGCCAAGTTCAATGCCATCAAATGTAACATGGACAACAAAGCGTTTATCATGAGAAGGTCCGCTTTCAGAGATGACTTCATAGATAACTGATTCACGATGTTCTGCTTGCATTTCTTCTTGAAGTCTTGATTTATAGTCGGTCAAATCATCGACGTTGTATGCTTTGATTGGACCAATGAAGATATCAATGAGCATCTTACGAGCGACTTCAAAACCTTGGTCGAGGTAAAGCGCACCAAAGAAAGCTTCGAAGACATCTTCTAAAAGATGGTTTGCTTTTGAGATATCACCAGAGAATGAATTACCAACCCTAATATAATTAGGAAAATCAAACTTACGTGCTAAATCAGCAAGTGAATTTGTTGAAACAAGCATCGATTTCATTTTTGTAAGTGGGCCTTGTGCCATTTCTGGACGGGCTCCATAACTTACTTCGCTAACAACTAGACCAATGACTGAGTCGCCTAAATACTCTAAGCGTTCGTAGTCATGATGTTTGGTGTTTGCGTCTGCATTATATGATGAGTGCGTGAAAGCAGTCTCAAATAAAGCAATGTGTTTTGGTTTGATATTAAGTTTGGTTAGTAATTCAATAAGTGGCCTCATATTTTCAAATTCTCTTTAATCTTTTCGACGGTTTGTTTTTTGGCTGAATTATATGCGACCATCAAAGAGCCATAGAAGGATTCAAAATCAGCGTTACCATGGGCTTTAACTGCAACCTTGTTAACACCAACAAGAAGGGCTCCACCAACTCGTTTATAGTTCATTAATTCAGTCATCTTCTTAAGTGATTTGCGGGCAAATAAATAGCCAATCTTAGATGATAAAGAAGATAAGAAAGCGTTCTTCATTAGTCCGCCCATCATCTTAGCGGTACCTTCGGTACCCTTTAAGAAAACATTACCAGTGAAGCCATCGAAAACGACCACGTCAGCAACACCTGTTAAGACATCTCGACCTTCAAGATATCCTTTAAAGTTTTCTCTACCTTTTAACATTGAGTAGGCTTGTTTAGAAAGGTTGTTACCCTTTCCTTCTTCGGTGCCATTACAAATCAAATAGACATCAGGATTTTTCTTATCGTAAAAAGCTTGATAATAGGCTTCGCCGATCTTGGCAAATTGAACCAATTCTTCAGCGTTGTTATCAGCAGATGCACCAACATCAAGAAGGACAACATATTTGCCTTCAATTTTGGTCGGGAATTGAGTGATAAGTGCTGGACGATCAACACCTTCAATTTTCTTTAAGATCAAAGTGCATAAAGAAAGGAAAGCACCAGTCGATCCGGCTGATAAAACAGCATCAGCATTTTCACTTAATGTTGCAGTGACAGCTTTATAGACTGATGATTCTTTATCTCTCATCGCTTGCATAACTGAGCATTCCATAGGAGCGACAGTTGTAGAAGGAATGATTTTTACTTTTTCTTTTAATGGTTCTAAAACTTTTTCATCACCAACAGCAACAATCTCGACATCATCATGATCTTCGAGGAATTTTGTGACTGCAGCAATGGTTGGGGTTGCGCCATTATCGCCACCCATCATATCAACGACTATTTTTACCATAATAAAAATCTCCGCACATATTCTAACACAAGAAAAAATATATCATAACAAAAAACAATAGATTGTTTGGTACTCTTATATATGTTTTAAAGCCTAAACATTGGTGAAATTAGATGAATCTATTTCACGTTTTGCCCGATTAATAATATGTCTAAATCCTATTTGATCAGAGTTATCTAAAATGAATTTTGCATCATTTCTAGCCGCTTCAAACATTCTGAAATCATTCACTAAGTTAACGAACATAAAATTGGCAATTCCAGATTGTTTTAAACCACCAAGTTCACCAGGACCACGACGTTTTAAGTCTTCTTCAGCAATATAGAAACCGTCATTTGAGTTAACGAGGACGTTTAATTTGTCGAGTTCATCTTCATCATTTGAATTTGTAACGAGCAGACATGTTGATTCATTTCCATCTCGACCAATACGACCGCGAAGTTGATGAAGAGAGGCTAAACCAAAATGAGTTGGATCATAAATAACCATCAAATCAGCATTTGGAACATCGATACCAACTTCAATCACACTGGTTGAGATTAAAATTGGTGATTCTCCACTCACAAAATCTTGAAGAGCAAAGTTCTTATCATCTTGATCGAGCTTTCCGTGTAGCAATGCAACTTTTCCTGGAAATTTGAGGAGATATTTTGCAAAAAGCTTTTCGACAGAGATTTGTTTATCTTCACTTTCAATGATGATTGGAGCAACCACAAAAACGCGTTTATTTTGAGCGAGAGATTTTTCGATTTCCGCAAAGATTTTTTTGTCATCATCTTTTACGATTTTCGTGGTAATTCTCCGTTCTTTATATGGAAAATCGGTTAATGTTGATACATCTAAATCGCCATATAAGGTAAGTGCTAAAGTACGAGGAATTGGAGTTGCACTCATCAGCAATAAATCAGCATTTTCACCTTTTGAAGTTAACAGCATTCTTTGGTTAACACCGAATTTATGTTGTTCATCAATAATCGCAAGTCCAAGTGATTGATAAGTGATATCTTTCGAGAATAATGCGTGGGTTCCCACAACAATATCAATTTCACCGTTCATTAAAGCTTTACGAATTACCGAACGATCTTTTGTTAAAGTAGAGCCTAGTAGTAATGCGACTTTAATTCCTAACGGAGATAACAATTTCACAAAACTTTTATAATGTTGTCTCGCTAAAGCATCCGTTGGTGCCATAAACGCACCTTGTTCACCTCGCAAATAATTCGCATATAAGCCAATCATTGCGACTAAAGTTTTGCCAGTTCCAACATCGCCTTGAAGTAAGCGATACATCAAGTTTGGACGATTTAAATCGCTCAAAATTTCATCGATTGCTTTAAGCTGTGAATTTGTTAATTTATACGGCAAACCCTGGATAAACTCATTTATTTTACTTTTATCAAATTCGACTCTTTGATGATGGACGAGTTCTTTGTTTATGTTACGAATCATCTGTGTTTTCAAAGAGAAAAGTAAGCATTCTTCATATTTTAAAACTCGAAGGCCTTTATAAATGTCTTTGGCGTCTTTAGGAGCATGCGCAAGTTTTAAAGCATCAATCTTCTTTTCAAGACGGTATTTGGTCATAAAATAGGCTGGAACTTCGTTATAGATATCTTGATCGGTTAGTTCGCAGAAAGCTTTATTTACTAAACGAATAAATTCGTAATTATCAATATTTCTCGATAATGAATAAATGGGTTTAATATATCTATCATCAGTAATCTCACCTTTGGTGAGGTTAATCAAATTTATAAGATTTTTCTTTTTATCGTATGAACCCACTAAAGTGTAGATTTCATCACTTTTAATAATCGTACTCAAATATGGTCTATTCCACGCTTCAACCATGAAGACGTTTTTATCTTTTGTCACAAAGGTGAATTTAGTTACTGATTGTCTAGCAAACCTTCTTGTGACGGCTGAACCAACTACTTCACCAACAAAAACGATTCTTTCTTTATCTTTTAATTCGCTTTCCTTTGTAGGATGAAGATCGTCATATCGACGAGGCAAATGAAAAACAATGTCCTTATATGAATATAAGCCCATGTCATAAAGTGCTTTGTTAATACGTTCTGATTTGGAAAACTTCATAAAAGAAAAGGCCAATAGGCCTTTAATGATTATTCAACACCGACGAGGAAGGAATAAACTGGTTGATCACCACGACGGATGTCGAGTTCAACTTCTGGATATTTCTTCGAAAGTCTAGTATTAATGAGTTTAATGTCATCATCCTTAACATCTGCACCAACTAAAATGGTGATTAAATATGTATCGGAATTGACCATCGTTGCAATTAATTTATATAGAGCTGTTAATGGCTTTTTCTCACAGGTGACAATCTTCTTATCAGAAATACCCATGAAGTAATCTTTAGTGACACTAACACCATCGATAACTGTATCTTTGATAGCGTAAGTAACAGAACCAGATTTGATGTGTTTGATTGCATCTTTCATGTTCTTAATATTTTCTTTATCAGATAAATCTGGTGAGAAACTTGATGCCGCCACAATACCTTGAGGTATTGTCTTAGTAGCGATAACATGAACTTTCACTTCATCAGCTAAAACATCGGATGCTTGTAATGCCGCCATGATGATATTGGAGTTATTTGGGAAGACAAATACTGATTTCGCGTTCGCCATTCTAATCGCATTAACAATATCTTCGATTGATGGATTCATGGTTTGACCACCACTAACAATCTTATCAACACCAATTTCAGTGAAGAGTTCATCAATACCTTTACCAGCACTGATAGCGACCATACCATAATCTTTGGCTGGCTCTTTTGGCGCAACTTCCTTACGTGGTTCTTCTGGTTTAGTTGTAAGGTTGGTGTGTTGTTCAGTCATATTCTCAATTTTGAGTTTAATGAATTCACCATAACCTTGTGCGTAAGTTAAAACATGACCAGGTGTAAGAGTATGAACGTGAACCTTAACGATATCATCGTCACGAACGACAACTAACGAGTTACCTTGAGCAAGTAACCAGTTCTTAAATCTATTCTCATTGAATGCTTTCTTAACTGAATCTGGGCCTAAACGCATAATGAATTCTGTGCAATAGCCAAATTCATCATCTTCCTTAAAGGAAGCGAGAGCAGTTTTATCGCTTTCGCCTTGCATTGCTTCGACTTGATTCTTTTCGATGAAGTTACCTTTGAGAGCTTCGTTCATACCAAAAAGAATTGTGCATAAACCAGCACCACCAGAGTCGACAACGCCAACTTCTTTTAAAACCGGAAGAAGTTCTGGAGTTCTTTGAAGGGAAGCTTCAGCTTCTTTCAAGATATATTCCATTGCTTTATCAACGGAAATGTCATGATCAGCGACATAATTGCTTAAAGCATTTGAAGACTCACGAATAACGGTTAAAATTGTACCTTCGACTGGTCTCATAACAGCTTTATAAGCAACGGTTGAGCCATTAGCGAAAGCTTCGGCTAAATCTTTGGTGGTAATGTTTTCTTTTCCTTTTAAGGAATCAGCAAAACCTCTAAAGATTTGGGAGGTAATAACACCAGAGTTACCTCTTGCACCCATAAGTAAACCTTTGGAGAAGCAAGATGCGATTGTATAAACATCGTCATCAGTTCTATTTGCGACTTCTTTTGAACCACTCGCAAGAGTAAGGTTCATGTTCATACCAGTATCGCCATCTGGAACTGGGAAGACGTTTAAAGCGTCAATCTCTGGATAGTGATTATATAAGTTGTTGGCGGCAGAGACTAACATCTGCCTTAATGTTTGTCCATCTATGTTTCGCATAATTAATCAATTTTCCTCAAGTTAACGGCATAGACATTAACTTCTTTGACTTCTAAATCAAATGTTTTTGAAACGACATAATTAACTTTCTTTTGAACTTCACGAAGCACTTCAGTAATCTTCACTCCAAATGAAATGACAAGGTATAAAGAAATATAGACTGATTTCTTATCTTGGCTGACGTTAACACCTTTGACGTATTCATCTTTCTTTAAGATAGATTGAACACGATCTGAAAAAGCGTTTTTAGATGTTAAACCAACCACGCCATAACATTCTATGGCTGCATTAGCGACCACGCTAGCGATCGCTTTTGAAGTTATATTGATTTTACCGTAAGTGGTTTTTTTATTTACTGCCATATTAAACAAAAGATAATTAATTATCTTGCTTTGAATATATCATATTAAAAAGATAAAAGCAAAAAATGTCTTATTTAGTCTTTGACAAATAAGATAATAACTCATCTTTGTGATGACCCTTAAAGATGATTAAATGGTTGCCACAAGGCATATCTAAAAGGGAAGAGATATCTTCACTAAAACCAATTTTTAGTTGAGTTCTGCAAAGATTTTTATGATTTAGGTTCTCTAAGATCTGACCTTCAAAAACTTCGTATTTATCAAGCTTGGAATTGATTTTAAAGATTGTTACTTTTGCTAAATTGAGTTCTCCTTTAATGCCGATTCCTAAGCCAGATTCAAAATGAGTGTCAAAAGTATATGAAATGCACATATCTAGTGGGATTGTGCAATGCGCAAAATAGCCATATTTTTCTTTTTCGTTAATATAGGAAGGATTGACTTGGAATGAAGATTGATGGAATTTTGCGCGAATAATCGCCATTGTTAGCATTGCTGGGACATCACCTTCGCATGTTGCAATATAACCATGCGAATTAAGCAAAGCGAGGGCTAAACAAGACGTATTATGATAAACACCAAGTAAATCAAAACAACGGACAGTTACACCCGCTAAATCATGCTTTTTGATGATGTTATATAGAGCGCTATAAATCTTTAAAGCGACTTGTAATGTTTCTTTAGTAATATACTTTGGTAATTTATTCTCAAAAACAATTGGGTCAACTCGATCGACTGCGTGTTCAATCTCATTTTTAAATTCTTCAAAAGTGATATCGACTAATGTCGCACCAAATTTCTCTTTAGCTTGTTTATAATCGACATCGCTAGAGATGAGCCAATCGGATGGTTTTCCAACTACACCAAAACGTTTATTATCAAGAATCTTTTCCTCACTTAAAAGGGAATAGTTCATAGACTTCTGAAGAATTCTTTTCTTATTTAAGACATCAATGATGTCTTCTTTTAAGCCATGAGATAAATTATATTTCAAAGATTTATTCTTTAAAAATGAGGCAATTTCTAGTGAAGCTGGAAGAGAATTATTCGCATTTGTCGCGATCAAATTAAAAGGTTCTTTATACTGAGAATAAATCCTCTTAAATTCTTCTTCAGTGCCACCAGATTCAATAAAAAAATATGTTTCTCCATCTTTAGAGATTTCATATTCTTTGGTTAAATAAGATAGATATTCTTCTTTTTGTTTATCTAAAAGTGGGTTATTTGCAGCGATTTTGCTACGTAAGTAAACTAGATTGATCTTTTTCATATGGTTATATTTTAATATAAGTGCTTAAAAAGAAAAAGCCCAGCAGCTCGCTATTCTCCCCGACAAGTCGGATACCTTCGCCACTACGGTGCTTAACTTCTGTGTTCGGGATGGGAACAGGTGTGTCCACCGCGCCATCACCACCAGACTTTTTCTATTCAGAGTTATTCTCTGAAAACTAGATATTATATATAATACATGTTCTCAAGTTATTACGTTACCCAAATTTTACAATTTTCGATATAAATCTTAAATTTATGAAATTAAGTCCTCGATCTATTAGTATCAGTCGACTGAATGCATCGCTGCACTTACATCTCTGACCTATCAACCCGCTAACATTGCGGGGATCTTACTTCTTGCGAATGAGAAGTCTAATCTTGTGGCTGGCTTCACGCTTAGATGCTTTCAGCGTTTATCCATTCCATAGGTAGCTACTCGGCCATGCCACTGGCGTGACAACCGATAGACCATTGCTATGTCCATCCCGGTCCTCTCGTACTAAGGACAGATCCACTCAAACTTCTTGCGCCCACGACAGATAGGGACCAAACTGTCTCACGACGTTTTGAACCCAGCTCGCGTACCACTTTAATAGGCGAACAGCCTAACCCTTGGAAGGTACTTCCCCTCCAGGATGTGATGAGCCGACATCGAGGTGCCAAACCTGATCGTCGATGTGAACTCTTGGATCAGATCAGCCTGTTA
>OMVV01000001.1 GCA_900314585.1 uncultured Erysipelotrichaceae bacterium | reverse complement strand
TGACCAGGGTTTCCAATACACATCCAATGAATACAAAGCCATCTGTGCTTCTAAAGGTATATCTATTTCAATGAGCCGAAAGGGTACACCTATTGACGACTCCCCGATGGAGGCTTGGCACGGAATCCTTAAAAAGGAGACTTTGTACAATAATAATATCACATCTTTAGAGCATTACATTCAACTGGTAGAAGAATGGATTGCCTTTTACAACACGACAAGACTAAAAAACAGGAACCTTAACTGATTCCTGTCTTTTGGCTTTTTTATTTTAAGTGTCCAATATGGGGTTCACTTCATTACCGATTAATCTATTTTTGAATCAATACAAAGTATTGGTTTAGGAGATGTTACTCTAGAATTATCTGGAATATCTTGAGTGATGAACACTCCACCACCAATAACGACGTTATTACCGATTGAAATATCTCCTAACAGAGTCGCACCTGCATATATGGTGACATTATCTTTGATGGTTGGATGTCGTTTAACACCTTTAATTGATTGTCCTAACGCTGGTGAAAGCGCACCTAAGGTTACACCTTGATAGATGCGAACATTCTTGCCAATGATTGTAGTTTCACCAATAACAACCCCAGTACCGTGGTCAATAAAGAAAGGTGAAGATATTTCCGCGCCTGGATGAATATCAATCCCAGTACGGGAATGTCCATATTCAGTGATGATTCTAGCTTCAAGCTTTTGATTCTTCTTATAAAGAATATGCGCGAGACGATATAAAAGAATCGCTTTATATCCTGGATAAGTAAGCTTTATTTCATCTTTTGAGTCTGCGGCAGGATCAGATTCATAAAAGAAATCTAAATCTTGCTTATTGACTTTCTTTAGACATTCAAGTTCACATTTATCGATGAGTGAAAAAGAAACGGATTCATCTCCACATAAATATGAGACGATTCTTTTCGCATCATCAATAATGTCTTTTCGGTTAATCATATGTGATATTGTAAATCAATCGAGTTTATTAATAAAGAAGAAAAGAACCCTTAGTAGGCCCTAAAGGTTCTTTGTTTTAATTTAACAATAATCTAGAAGATTAATGATTAATTAGTTTCTTTTCTTTTTCTGAGGAAGAAATAACCTCCAATTGCCGAGAGTGAAATCACTGAGACAATGACAACGATAGCAACAGTGTTTGGTTCACCAACAACAGATATTGGCAAGACACGGGTTGGAAGTGTGACCTTTCCGGAATCAATTCTTCCAAGATAATCATAGGTTTGCCCGTATTTTCCGACAACATAATCATAAACGGCGAGGAATTGTTCAATTTCATTGCCATTTGCATTAGCTCTTGCATAAGCAAGTTTGTTATCAGATTTGATAGCGGTCGTGAATTGATTTCCTAAGGTGTTCCATGCACTTGAATTAAATGTAGCGCCAGTAGCATCACAAAGATCTAAATCATATAAAGTGGATGAACCAGATTTTAATGACATAGCATTGTTAACAACATTAAACAACGCATCTGTAACTGTAACTTCAGCTACCCCGCCAGCAAGTTTATAAATTTTGCCGTTAGTTTGTGTTCCTGTGTAACCACAGAATCGTGGGCTATTTGTATTATATTGAAGTTTACGGTTTGTGTTATAAACGTTTGTTATAACAACGGCATCAACATTATCAAATGAAACAGTCCATGAAACTTGATTTAATTGGTCACTAGAAGATGGGTTAGCAATTGTGTATAAGTTATTATTGCTACTTGTCGAAGTGTTTGTGTAAGCAAGGTAGTAGGAGCCGTTATAGAATGTATAACTTCCCTCAGTATTACCTTGACCGACCGTAAAGATGTAACTATCACTTGGTTCACCAGCTGTGGTGTAATCTTCGGCTTGACCAATGTTGGATGTTACAACAGACAATTGTTTCAAAGTACTACCATTTTCATAAACGATAGCAATTTGATCGCCAACAGATAAAGATGAAGCTTGTGACCATGACTCTGGTAAATCAGCGGTAATCGTCATTGCTTCTCTTGTAATACTAATCCGGAAATAGATAGTAAAACTATCTAATGCTGCTGGAGTAGCACTAACACACGCAACGGTTTCTCCAGTTTTAGAACCGACAGTCATGACTCCGTTAGACAAACTAACGTATTCGCCGCCATCTTCAACAACATAATCTATTTCATGTGATTCGGTTGCGTTTACAGGATCAACTGTAACGTGTTCATTAAAGTTGTATGTTGAATTTCTCGATAACTCTAGATTGATGTCATCGCCATTATCTTTCGAAACTCCATCAACTTTTAAACCTACTACTGGTCTATCTTCAACTTCAATAACTGCAGTGAAATTAGTTCCAGCATAACTTTCATCAAAAGTTACGAATACATAAACTGTTCTTGTTTCTGTATCTCCAGCATTCAAGTTTGGATCAGTAACATCCCAAATAAATTCGGAATAAATGACACCAGCTGAACGGTTGTTTGTATATGAGAATAACAACTCTTCATCTTCAATCGGGTTGTTATTTGTTCCAAAGTGAGTTGTAGCTGTTGCAGAACTAATATGATCCGCAATAACTAATTCATCACCTTGATCAACATTAACATTGTTAATAACAGAAATACTAACGTTTTTCTCGTTATAATCTTTAATAACGTGAACAATGAGCGTTTGAGTGATTGGTGTTTGCCAACCTGCTGTAACAGTAATTGTACATGTGACAGTAGCATCACCCTCGTGATCGCCATTTAGAACCATGTTTGTAGTACCTGTCAATGAAACATTTGTATTAGATGATGAGGCTGTAATTCCTGAATAGTCAATAGAATAATCTTCACCATCGGTATCTAATGCTGTAAATGAAATTTGTCTAGTTCCACCATATTTAACCTCAATCTCTCCGTGATCAATGTATTGATTAACCAAAGTTAAAGAGGCTGGTTTTTGAGTAACAGTGATAGACAAGTCAATCGTGTGAGTTTCACTACCACCATTAACTGTGATTGTTGCAACGGTTGAACCAACTCCGGTACAAGAAACATTTAATGGAATAATTCCACCACTAATGGTTCCTGCGGTAATGGATGCAATGTTTGCAACGCTATAAGTCGCAGAAATTGTTGTTGGAGTGAAATTGTGAGCGGTAATTTGAGCTTCGTGATTAGTATTTCCTTTCATGTCAGAAACACTATCTTTGTTCAACGCAATACTTTCTGAAGTATCAACCTTTTTCCAGAGAGCAGGTTCTGAACCAGTTGATGAATCAGATGCATAACAAGAGAAGATTGGTGGATTGTTAGAACTGTTATACCTAATTTTGTTTCTGGTATTAGTGCCTTGAGCCAACATTGTTGCTTCACCAGAAGCAGAGATAGCAACAGACCATTCACCATTGGCGTTATTACTGGCTTGTGTTCTTAACCAGTTCGAGCCACTCGATGCAGCATAAAGATAACCTTTTGCACCACTCGCGCTTTCCTCTGGGTTGTTCGCATAGAATGTCCATGCCCCTTCTTCACCACCAAGAGTTAAAACTTCAAAACCTTCTGTATATTCAACTACATCATCTGATGCAGCGGTATCGGGGTCTTGTTTTCCTCTGTTATTACTATTTTGAGTGGTCGACATAAATGCCGTACCAGCAACATTACCAATGAGATAGGATGAACCTGCGCTCAAATCATCGGTCGATTTGATAAGTTCATAGTGGTCAATTACTTTCTCGTTGACGGTAATGGTATAGGTAGTTGTTTTTGTAGTGCTACCGATCGTAACTGAAACAGTAACGGTTTGACTACCAAGAGTAGACATATTGTAACCTGAAAATGTTGCAGATGACGTGACATCAGATGTCGATGAATCATCAAAATGAGCGGTTACTGTCATTCCTGTGTGATCGAAGGCATCACCTTCTTCGAAGGTTGTTGGATAAGTACCACTAAGCGAAATGCTTATGAATACTTTTGGTGCTGTAGGCGTAAATGTAGTTGATCCAGCATCAGAGTCTGTATAAGATCCGGTGCCTTTAGCAACGACATATACAGTATGTGATGTACCTGTTGTTAATCCGCTAACATCGTAAGGCGATGTAGCAGTAGCATAACTACCACTGTCAACTTTCACTTGATAACTACTTGCGTGTTCAACATCAGACCAAGTAACTTGCTTGGTTGTGTCGTTGTATGATGGTGACGGGGTAGCTAATTTTTGTGATAAAGCCGTGTAAGTGACACTAAAACTTGTCAAACCAATCTGGTTACTCGTTGAGCTGAATGTTATTTTGATAGCGTTAGTTCCACTAGTCAAACCGGATTTAGTTATACTAAAGTTTGTTGATGTTCCACTAAGCGCAGTATAACTACTACCACCATTTGTTGAGTAATGAGCAGTAATGGTTTGGGCCTTTGTAGTCCATTGTTTTGCTGTAAATGTAAATCCAGAAATATAAACACCTGGATCTGAAGGCAATTTTAATTCAACAGGTTGACCTTTGGTGACCGGTCTATCTGTGATTGTACCTGTCTGTTTTGAAGCATTCATAGAAATAACTACATCGTCGGATGCTGTATAACTATGATTTGCATAACTACTACCCCAACCAGTCGTTCCAATATCTCTGAACAATAAGGAATATGTCGTGGTTCCAGCAGATGGAGTCGCAGCCTCAACAGGCTCAGCAGCTTTTCCACTACTCGCAACAGCTACACCTACACCGGTTGCCATAGTCGCGCCTAAAACGACTGCGGCAATCTTTGTAAATAATTTGTTCATAATAAAATTCTCCTTTCTTAACATCCCCTATCATTTCTCGATAGTGGGTATGAACAATTTGTAGTTCATGTAAGAAATGAGAACCAAATTATTTACTTCGTAGAGATATTTTGGCCATTAACAACTCTTATTAAGTAAATGTTTTTAGCAGTCAATTCCGACTTAAACTACGCGTATATAATATGCAATATACGTGGATATGTCAACACATAGGGGGTGCAATTTATATAATAAGATTGATAAATAGAAAAAGAAAAAGGGCGCCTCGCCCTCAAATGGTGAGCCCAGTCCTTCCGGACAACTCGGCAATATAATATCACACTTTTTAATAATTGAGTTTATTTATTAATAACTGAATTATTTCTTCATCATCAATTTTTCTTACATAATGGAGTTTGTTGCCCATTCCATTGATGGATATATCGAGTGAATAAGCATCCTTCTCATCGATGATGATGAATCTTCCATGAATTTTGTTTGAATTATAGATGAATATTTCTCCATATTGTTTGATGAATATTGCGATATCATCATCACTTAATTTTGATGAGGAAGACTTACATATTTTCTTAGTGACTCCCCTACTAACTTTCTTAAGATATTTGAGCGCAATTGCATCAAAATATGGATCGATGATAATGAGACTTTTCTTTGCGCTCATCATCAAAGATGATAAAAACTCATAAGCATCATAATATTGCCCAGAGAAAAAGAGCCTTTCTTTGATTGGTTCAATGAACACTTTTTCTTTGATATCTTTGATTTCTTCTTTGATATTTTTGACATCATTTTCTAAGGCGATGATGTTGTCGATTGAAACGGTTACTCTTTTATTATCAAGAGCGTATCCCTTCAACAAATACTGTTTAAGAACTTTACTTGCCCATCTTCTAAATTCGATCGCTTTCTTGCTTTTCACGCGGTAACCCACAGCGAGAATCAAATCTAGGTTATAAAAAGTGACCGAATACTTCTTACCATCTAGGGCAGTATATAAGAAATCATTATGAACTGAATCGTCTAATTCATTGTCCTTAAAAATCGAATTTATGTGCATCGAAATATTTGGTTGAGTTGTCTCAAAAAGGAGAGCAATTTGGGCTTGATTTAGCCAAACTGTATCTTCTTCTGGAGAGACGTTTACCGCTAAAGAAAGATCTCCTTTATTATATATAATAACTTCATTAAAACGTTCTTGTGTTTTACGAAGATAGTCCTCTAAGAAATACTTCAGTAATATCCCTCGATTTGAATTAACTTTTTCACCAACTTTAATGATGACATCAAGATTATAGATATCCTTTTTTCTAAGGACAGATCGTCCATTTTCGAGTTGAACTTGTGCATTTTTTGCACATGTTGCTTCCTTAATTAGTTCATGATTTTGATAGATGTTTTTAATGTGTCTAGAAATGACTGTTCGATCTTTCTCATATAAGAATGCGATGTCTTCTTTTAACATCCAAATAATATTGTTTTCTGGTGAATAATTTACATCCATTTCAAAGTCACCATCTTTGAATGTAAGTTTTGTAAAATTGCTCATATTGAACATTGCCTCTTACCAATATATACGTATGAAAGAAGGTAAAATGTTCGAAAAATAAAAAAAGATATACAAGTATATCTTAATTCTTATGGTAGCTGAGGAGGGACTTGAACCCCCGACGCGCCGGGTATGAGCCGACTGCTCTAACCAACTGAGCTACTCAGCCAAATGGTGGATCTGAAGAGGATCGAACTCTCTACCTCCTGAATGCAAATCAGGCGCTCTCCCAGATGAGCTACAGACCCAGGATGTAAGTTGAACTTACCCTTAGATATTATACATATTTATATTTACTTAACAACAATAATTTATCTTTGTTTTATGTTGATAAACGCAAAATAAAAGGTGGATGTAACATCCACCTAGTATTGATTAAGTTAGCGATTAGATTTCTGGAATCGCGTAGACGGCTCTTTCAGAAGATCTAAGTGCGTACCAATCATTGGTTGAAGTTTGGTAAACATGTGCAGTAAGTATTCCAGTTTCGCCAAAGAACGGGGCGTCACTAATTGTAAAGCTTTCTGCATCGGTTGGAACGACACGTGGAAGGAGAACACCGCTAAGTTCGTTATATGAATATGAGACGGTGCCATTACTTAAAGCCTTAACGTGTTTAGTGCCAGAGACAATGCCACCTTCGGTGTATGTTTCATAATCGAATGAACCAACTTGACTTAAGACTGAATTACCTTCAAGTTTAACAGTACGGTAGCTAACTGGATCTTTTAAGGTATAAACACCTTTTAAGAGTCTAGTAGCTTTAGTGTTTTTGGCAGCTTCGAGGACTTTAGCATCGTAGTCACAGATACCATAGAAGCCATTTTCCATAAAGACATGGCAATCTTTGTCAATAGCAGTGTTTAAACCTGGAATGTAGTTAACTTCTTCAAGTTTTTCGTTATAGACAACACCGGTTTTTGAGATGTATTTACCATTTGAAACAATTAAGCTTCTGAAGTTAACACCAGAAACATCAGCGATCATTTCGCAGTTGTCATTAACGAAATATTCTTTATTATCTGGTTCAAGTGAACGGTCTTCACGAATAAGTTGAGCATCAACTAATTCGAAGCGTTTGACTTTGTCGGAAGAGAAGTAATCTTTTTGATTACCAAAGAGGAAGTTACGTTCAAGTCTTTCTTTTGCACCTGTCATGTAATTGACACGGTATGTTTCAAGGTTGTACTTGTGTTGAACGTTACCGGCACCGACAAAGAAGAATGAGTATGAAGTTGCTCTTTCTTCGAGTTCAACGACGTATTGATAAATCAAATAATCGCCAACGAAGAAACGGCTTGCACCATTTGGCACTTCAATAGAAGTGATAGACTTATTGGCTTTGATATCTCTGAAGTAATAACGATCGGCGTTATTGTATTGAGCATGAGTATAGACGACATCTTCATGACCATAGTCTTTCATGCTGTTTTGGACTAAATAGCCGAGGGTTTCGCCTTGAGCATGAGCTGGGGCGAATGCTCCACTTCTTGAAAGTGAACCATCAACGTTATAGATGAATTCATTTGTACCAGCATCAGAAGCGATAATCGCGCGAACGTATTCTTGAGAAGATTTACGTTCTTCTTTATTTAAAGTACTGAGAATTGGTGCTGGAGCGGCTTTATCGCCACGATAAAGTTCATTGCCATATTCATCAATCATGTAATAGGTGGTTGTTGTACCACTTGTGGTTGTGAACTTGTAGACTTTGAAGTCTTGACCAGCAACAGAATGGGTTTCAGGTGAAAAACTACCATAACCGAATGGGGCAATAATTTTGCCAGCGACAAGCGAGAATTTCGCAGTCTTAGATTCGGAATTGGTAATATTTACCAAACCTGGATTACTGCCATCGTTGGTGACAGTAACGTTACTGCCGAGGGAAACTTTTTCATCGACGCCAATTTCGTAGTTAGCCACATACGGGTCTTCACTAAGCATGACAGTCTTGTTTGCTTCCATGAATTCAGCAGTAAAAATGTTACCTTTGTTAATACCTTCATTACCACCGCCACAGGCAGCAACAAGCATTGCTAAAGGCAACGTAAATAAAATAGCTTTTTTCATTATCTATTTCCTTTCTTTAACTCAATTATAACTTATTTTGTTTGTAAAATAAAAATGGAATTGGTTCCACTTATAAAAAGTGGATGCCGCCATCCACCTTCTAATTATTATCTTTATTTTTATGAGATGATTACGTCTGAACTTGATTGATTCCAACTTAAGACTATGGAGCCATCTTTTGAAAGAACATAAGAAGATCCACTAACGATGGAATTTGAATACACCATAAATGATGAATATTGATAAGTGTTTACAAATGAGATTGATAAATTATCTCCACTTAAAAGATATGAACCAGATTCAAATGATCGATTGCTATCACCGGCTTGTTTTAAATGAGGTGGGTTAGGTTGATGACTTCCAGGATTAGAAGTTCCGGCAAAAAGGACTCCTTCACCTTTGGTGGGAGAAGTTTCAGTTCCATTAAAGGCGATGAATGTTCCACCACTAATTGTGGCAATTCCATCAACATCAAGGGCGGTTGACATACCACTATTATCAAATGGGCTACCACGAGAAATGACAACGCCACCACTTTGAGCAAATGTACCATTTGAGTCGATGCCATCGACGTCTTGTCCGTTAACAGCGATATCAATAAATCCACCACTAATTTCGATACTTGGAAGTTGATTTATTTTATAAGAAGCATTGATACCATCATCGCTACCATAGATGTAAGTTTGTCCACCAGAGATAGAGATATGATTTGCTTCAAGACCTTCATTTGAATCGGTGATTTCAATCTTTCCACCGGAAATGCTAATGGTGTTATCGGCATGGATAGCATCATCGCCACTAGCGACATTAACATTTCCACCAGCAATATTAATATTGCCTAATCCTGTTGCACCGTTTTGAAGAGTTGCACCATAATCAGCATGGAATGCATCATCACCTGAACTGAGTGTCATAGTGCCATCATAGATGTTGATCGCATTAGCGGCTTTAAAGCCTTTCGCTGAACTTCCTTCAACATATAAGGAAGAATAATTTGAATTCTTTCCAGTGTATAAGTCGATAGTTGTTGGGACTATTTGATCCTTTTGATTGATTTCGATATTGTAAGCAGCGCTTAAAGCGTCGCCAAGACAGTTGATAAACAAAGTTCCGCCATTAACTGCGATGATTCCGCGTTGACTATTTGCTGATGAAATATCACTATTTTCAGTTTTTAGACCATTTCCAAGGCTTGAATATGCATAGATGATGCCCGAATCCACTACAATGGAATCCTTGCCTTTAATCGCATTGTTTACACCTTCGACTTGTAAAGTTAGATTTTTTAGATCGACGTCATTTGTGGAATGAACACCACTATTATATGAACCCTTAACAAGCAATGTTCCCTTACCTGTGAAAGATAAATCGATTTTGGAATTGATTGCCCCTTCACCAACAGCGGTTGAATCATAAGTCTTAACTGGACGTCTATCTTTGATAAGGTTAACAGAACCATCTTTCGCTTTTACTTCAAAACTTTTCGCAGAAATTGCTTTGATTGGTGAATCATTTGAATTGGTGATTGTCGCGTTTGCTAAATCAAGTTCAACTTTTTCGTTGCTATTAGCAGCAACAATAATTTGTCCTTCTTCAAGCAAACCATTCGCGGTGAAAAGCCCACCACTTGTGATTGTGAAAATATTGCCTTCTTGGGAATAAGTTGCACCACTAGCACCAATTAAAGAAAACGGATCTACATTTTCTGGTTCAGGAATATATGGATAACTTGTCGTGGTAATTCCACTAGGTGTACCACTTGTGAATGCGCCACTATTTGAACATGAACATGAGAATAGAAAAAAGATCGAACAGGCTAATAATGGAAAGACTTTCTTTTTCATTTTATAAAGCCTTGTCATCTTCAACATATGGAAGAATTGAGATTTCTAAATTGCCGTTTTTTGTGCGCAAATCGTCGATAAATTGCTTTTCATCGACGTTATTTTTCATTTCAATTTTGTAGGAAAGAATAAACATTGAACCTAAGCCAGTAGTCTTAACTCTAACTAGTTCATTGTTTTTTAAATACTTTGCGAATACTTCATCAAAAACTTCACTATATTGAAGAGTTTCAGGAATAGTTATTTTCAATAATTTATCACTTGCGAAACGTTTGCCTTGAAATAATTTGGAATAGGATAGACCAACATAAAGGGCAGCGATTACAAAGGCGAAAATTGCAGCGTAGGCAATATAACCTAAGCCAGCGATTAAACCAAAAGCAATGCCACCAAAAAGAATGAGTAATTCTTCAGCACGGCCATTGACAGAACGGAAACGAATTAAGCCTAACGCTACAGCAATTGTCGCAATTCTAACTGCAGCGGTCGCGGTCGCATCTAAGAAGATTGACACCATTGAAACAACCGCAGTTACAATCGACGGGAAAAGCATCGAACTTAAATAGAATGATTTAGACGCTCTTAATCGAAAAGAAATAACTAGGTTATAAACAAAAGAAATGCCTAAAGAAATCGCCACCAATATTAGTGAGACTAACACCTTATCCATTTCTGCTAAGATAACAAACAACGACCCCATAAACTACTCTTTTTCAATTTTTGTTTCATGAAAATTTGATATGCAGCACCAACTTTCGAGAAGCTGGTTTTATATATATTAGCACCTGCGAGCGCCCTTGATAACCAAATCGGCATTGCACGCTGAGCTTTAATTTCTAAGATTGCTTGATCATTAGGAAGAAGATTTTCTCCATCCATTGAAGTATGAAGATCAAGATTTTCACTTCTAAACCTCGGTTTATAATCAATAGTTATTCTAAGATCGCTGCCTTCTTTAAAGTAAGCTTCACGGTCGGAAATAATTAGCAAAGCTGGCTGAAGATTTTGATAATAATCACGAAAATAGTTTAATTCGCGATTGATTTGGGAATTATTCGAGAAATCTTTGTTTTTAACAAAGAACTCTTTTGCGTGTTTTGCATCAGTCATGATTCTGCGCTTATAAACAACTCCATTAACTTTACGTTTAATTTCCAAAAATAATGGTTCATCATCTTTAACTAAACCATAGGATCTTAAACGGATTTTTTCTTTGAAAGCAGGCTTATCAATTGATGTGCGGATTAATTGGAATGATGGCGTATCAAAATAAAGTGTCGCAATGCTCGTTAGACCATATTTATCAATTTGCATATGATCTTTAAGAACATCTCTGATGGCTTTAATTTGCGATGAATCAAGAATATATTTATTCTCGTATCGCATCATTGTAAACGCGGTTTTTTCCATATTTTGATTATAAATAAATATGGTTTTTCGCAAAAGAAAAAATAATCCACGTCAATATTCACGAATTCTAACTTGTTAGCGATATTTAGTAGTGTTATAATCTATCGCGCTGGTTCCCTAGCCAAGTGGTAAGGCAATTGACTGCAACTCAATGAGCGTCGGTTCAACTCCGACGGGAACCTCCACTATTACTAAAAAGCGCTTGAAAATCTATTTAATGATTATTAAGATATAAAAGCGCTCAAGTGATAAAACGCGCCTGTAGCTCAACTGGATAGAGTATCAGACTACGAATCTGAGGGTTGCATGTTCGATTCATGTCAGGCGCGCCATTTAGCAATCGGGATGTAGCGTAGCTTGGTATCGCGTCTGCTTTGGGAGCAGAAGGCCGCTGGTTCAAATCCAGTCATCCCGACCATTTACAAAAAATAGGCAGTAACACAAACTGCCTTTTTATTTATAAAAAGAAGAGATTTTATATTTCGCAAATTTCCAAAATCATGAATAATGCGAAATACAAATTATTCGAGATTTGTCGAGATTTATTTCTTTTTCTTCTCTTTTTTGACTGAAGAATTAAGAATCTCTGCTGCATGAGCGATCGCATAGAAAATCACTTCGATATCGCGGTCAGTCGCGTTTTCTAAAGTGTAGTCATAAAACCATTTAAACTTCTTATAGTTTTCTTCGCTCATCTTCATAAGATATACCTACTATTTCTTTGAAAATTCGTAGCGGATGAAATGAGAGAATTCATCGTGCATCGATAAATATCTATCTTTACTTTGATCAAGTTGAGGTTCAATTGCGACACCTCTTCTTGATTTAAGTTTTGAGTTATCCGCTTCAAAGTGAGGATCAAAGTTATCAGAATAGACCACCACTGAATCAAAATCAGTGTAAATATCGAGTTTATATTGATCGTTTTCTAAAGTTACTTGAGCTTTATCTTCATTAACTTCATCAAAGATGTAAGAGTGATCAACACCTTTTAACATGCCTTTATTAAGTTCTGGATGATCGATATCTTTAAGAACTTCTTTTCCTTTGGAATAATCAAGATATGCAGGCACTTTAACAGCCTTTTTCACAAGTAAGGTATTTGGATCCATATCGAGCACTTTTGAAGCGTGCACGGTAAGTTTTGTGCCTTTTAAGCTATCTTTTCCTAAGCTAAAGAATGTATGTGATGACATTGAAATTGGACATTTCGCGGTGACATAGCTAAGTAATTTGATTTTAAGCTTTGCTTTATTGTTTGAAAGGATATAGTGAACTTCAAATAAGGCATTGCCTGGGAAACCAGCTTCCCCTGCTTTTGAAAAATATGTATAGACAACGTGGATATGTTCAGTCGTGCTAAAAACACGTGAGGAAAATACTTTGGATGAGATTCCATCTTTACCACCGTGAAGGACAGTTTTACCTTCATTCGCATGGAGTTTGAACTTTTTGTGATCAATTATTAACGTTTCGGATGGATATCTTCCTGAAACTCGACCTAAGCATTTGCCGTTATAGACATCTTCACGAAGGAAGTCTTCGACGTTTTTAGCCTGATAGGTCATGAGTTTATCATCATATCTAATTGAATAGATGGCCGCACCAAGATTGGTGAAAGTTGCGGTTAAACCAACGTTGTTGGTAATTTCAATAAATTCAATGCCACTAGATTTATAGTTATTAATTCGTGGTCGATTATCGTTTTTCATATATTTCCTCCTAAGGGGGATTTATATTATATCATTTTCAAAATCATTCTTGAATGAAAAAGAAAGACGCACATTAGTGCGCCAATCTATTAAGAGTATTTTCTTCTTAGTTTTTTCTTCACTTGTTTAGTGATGATTAGATAAGCAATAGACGCTACTAAAAGCACTCCTTCAATGATGAAGAGGATGATCGCCCAAAGTGGTAATGGATTCGTGCGAACAGATTGCCACATATCAAGAACCTTTTCATTTTGCTTGCCATAATCATCCATCACGCACAAGCGTGGTAAGTTAGATGCTTCCGGGAACTGGGCTGGAAGAATGCGAGCTTGTAAAGAGTATGGGATTTCCATCAGTCTTCCATCAACATATTCTTCGTATGTTTCTATAGAATCAACTGTCCAAGCGTGTATCAGCGCATCTTCGATATCATATTCTTCAAGAGAGTCTTCAAAGAAATATGTTAAGTCATATTCTTGATACTCCTCATCTGGATATGGTTCTTCTTCAACTTGAACTTCGCCACGGACATCGAATGAGTCATAGACATAGTCTAATACTTCATCACCAGCGGTCGCAGTTGTATAGCCAACATAATCCATATTAGCGATCGCTTGAGTTGGCTCAGACATGAATTCAATTAGATCAAGAGCATAGCCAGGATGTTGCGCGACAGTTGGGATACACCAAGCATCGAACCAAATGTTACTGCCTTCCTCAGGAACTGAGAAAGCAATTTCGACATCGGATTCGGTTTGAGCTTGATAAATCGCCCAGGCCGCATCACCACTCCAAGCGAGATTTGCGCCGATTTTTTCGCCACTGACCATATCGGTTTTACCTGAATCAACTTCAAAACCAAAGGCGTTATCTTTTAGCTTGAGCATATCTTCTTTGACTCTGGCGATTGTTTTTTCATCGCAGGAATTGAAGATTTTGGTGAGTTCTTGGTTAAACTCTTCGCTATCGGCGCCATATTCTTCTTCAAGAGCGGCAATTTCATCTTTGAACGCGTGAAGAATTGAAACCGCATAGACATCGCGGACAGAGTCTTTGATGGAGAATGATTTTCTCGCAGCCTCTCCATAAAGAACTTCCCAAGACGAGAACATCTTATCGATATCTTCATGACTTCCTTCATAGAATGAATAGTTGTACATAATGCCAACGGTTCCCCACATATATGGAATGGAATAATCCGCTAAACACTTGTTATAGTCATATGGATCTTCATCATCCGCGTAATTAGCTTTCTTCGCGTAGATATTGTTAAAGATTGAATAATCTTCACCCCAAAGATATTTGGACAAATATGAAGAGATATTATCTTTTTGTTCTTCAGTGTCTTCTTTGACTTTGAAGATTGGTTGAATAAGATCATGAGTCATCATCTTTTGAACCATATAGTCAGAAACGTTGATGACATCGTAATTTGATTTACCAGTCATAAGCTCGTTATAACAGGTTTCGGGAGTGTCAAAAGTATCGTAGATATAATCGAACTCTAAGCCTTCATCTTTATACTTTTCATTCATATATGTAACGAATTGTTGCATCATGTCTGAATCGTAATAGACTTCATGACCTAAGGAGTCGACATAGCCTTCTTCTTCGTTACCGCTAACTTCTTCTATTGGAAGATATTTGTTACATTCTTCACAGAAGAAGCCTTCTTCATCAGCTTCATAAATATAGTCTGCTGCGTTAAGCACGCGGATAACGATACGGTTATTTTCTTTAGAGGCACATCCACTTGCAGAGAAGGCACTTAAAAGGAAGATAAATGGTAAGAATTTAGAATTTTTCATTACACTCCCCTCCTTCTTTTTTCAATTTGTTTAGCTTGATAGTTTCGGTATAAAGAAATACCAAGGACAATTGAAAGAATTGTTAAGAAAATAATTAAGGTTAATGGTCTAAGTTCCGCTGGGACAGTGTGTTTCTTTAATGAGGTTTGGATGTAGGTTGAAAGAGTTTCAATCGCTGCATCTCCACTAAGAAGTCCTGCACCTCTAGTGAACTCAGTGACGATATAATCGTCAAGCGAGAGAGTAATCGAGAGCAAGAAACCCGAGAATACACCTGGCATAATCTGCGGAATGATGACTTTTCTAAGACCTTGAGATGGGGTTGCACCTAAGTCAAGGGCGGCCTCATAAAGATTTGGATCCATTTGTTGCAGTTTTGGTTTAACCGAAAGATACACAAACGGAATCGATAAGACGACGTGACCAATGAGCAAGGTCCAATATGAGAATAAGTGAGTGTGGAAGATGTATGTTCCAAGGAAAACGAACATAACTGTTAAAGACAAGGCGATGACAATTTCCGCATTTGCGATTGGAATTTGAGTCATCACTTCCACGACCTTCTTAGAGCGACGTTTCAAATAGAAAGTGCCGATTGCTCCTAAAGTGCCTAGGATGACACTGACAAGAGCAGATGTGACCGCGAGGATAAGGGTATTAGCGACCGCGACCCAAATATCGTGAGCGACTTTCGTATTTGAGAATAGATTCTTGTATAAATCGAAGCCAAAGTTGAAGTCTCCGCTGAAGGAAACAACATCGTTTGTGGATACCGAGAATGCTATTAGCATTAAAATCGGTAAATACATCAAAAGAAGAATCAAGTAGATGTAACAATTAGCTAAAACTTTCTTTACCATAAGTTCGCCCTACTTTCTTCAGCTTTCGAACGGCTCATGAACATCGAGAACACCACTAAGATCAATAAGATAAAGGCCATGAATGAACCATTGTTCCATTGATAGTTAGCGAAGTTGATGTAGATGAAGTTACCAATCAGAGTGATATTTCCTTCGCTTAAGGCATCAGAGATGACATAGCTAGACATAACTGGGACTAAAGTCATCGTAATTGCTGAGATGACGCCTGGTAGAGATTGAGGGAAGATCGAATGAATGAAAACTTGAACTGGATTTGCTCCTAAATCAGCAGCGGCTTCAATCTGTGATTTATCAAGTTTAAGCATGGTTGTATATAAAGGAAGAATAACAAATGGAAGGTAGTTATAAACCATACCAATTGAAGTAGCTAAGTATGGATAGTTACCACCGTTGATGCCCATCGCAAATAAAATGTCACGGGTAGCAGTTGTTCTAAGAACAAAGTTAATCCACATCGGCATGATGAATAACATGACAAGCACCGCATTTTTGTTATAGTTTTTATTCGCGAGAAGATAGGCAATTGGATAGCCGATAATTAGACAGATGAGTGTTGTCTGCACCGCTAAAAAGAGCGAGACCAAAATAACGTTCAGATTCGAGACGTCGCTAAAGAACTTCGCTCCCGCGTCTAATGAGAATTGTCCATTTGAATTTGTAAATGCATAGAAGATGATTAAACAAATTGGGACAACGACGAATAAAGCGAGGAAAATGACGTAAGGAATTGAGAAGTATTTTCTTTGAAATCTAAATTTCATAGTCCTCAATGGCTCCTTTTAAGCGAATTTTGATATCTTCCTTTTTAATATCAAGACGAACTTGATCGCCTAAATTGTTTTCGTAGTTGGTGTCAACGATGAACTCTTCATCATCTTCACTTCTAACGATGATGCGATAGTGATCGCCTTTATAAATGGAGGAAACGATCACACCTGAAATTTGACCACTTTCAGTGTCATCATAGATGTCAATTTTATCAAGTGGGATTTCAATGGTGAGTTTCGCACCAGTTAAATCATATTTCTTTGAACCGGAGACCAAATAACCATCTTCATCAATTTTGGAGCCTTTGATGAGTTGAGATAAGTCGACTTCAAGTTCACCGTCTGCGAGTTCTATATTGTTGTTTTTAAGAACTTCACAGTTTGGATAAATATTTTCAAGATTTTCTTTCTTCATTAAATGAATGCCATCAGGTTTAACATCGATTGAGACTTCGCCTTCTTTGAAATCTTCGGTTGATTTAGCGATTAACTCATTCTTACCGATATTGATGACATATTCATAATGAACACCTTTAAAGACTTTGGAGACGATTTCACCATTGACTTTGCCTTTATTAGGCTTACCTAAGATAACATCTTCAGGACGGACGACGACATCGACACGTTCATCGAGTGGGAAGTCATCGACACATTTGAATTCTTTACCAAGGAATTTAACGACTTTCTTACCAGTCATAACTGCATTATAGATGTTGGATTCGCCAATGAAGTCAGCGACGAAAGCGTTCGCAGGTTCATTATATATTTCTTCTGGGGTTCCAACTTGTTGGATAACTCCGTGATTCATGACAACGATAACATCTGACATTGTTAAGGCTTCTTCTTGGTCGTGAGTGACATAAATAAAGGTGATGCCAAGTTTCTTATGCATTTCCTTTAATTCAATCTGCATGTCCTTGCGCATCTTTAAGTCAAGCGCGCCTAAAGGTTCATCTAAAAGAAGAATCTCTGGCTTATTGACAATGCAACGCGCGATTGCGACACGTTGTTGTTGTCCACCTGATAAGGTGGTAATGTCACGTTCAGAAAGTTCATCAAGGCCAACAACTTTCAAAGCTTTTTGAACCATTTCAGTGATTTGATCCATCTTGAAGTGTTTCATCTTGGTGACTTTTTCACCTTTTTTGTTAGTGACCACCACTGGAACCTTCTTAAAACGAAGTCCAAAGGCCACGTTATCAAATACATTTAAGTGTGGGAACAATGCATATCGTTGGAAAACGGTATTGATTGGTCGCTTGTAAGGTGGGAGTTTTGTAATGTCAGAATTGTTTAACAAAATCGTTCCACCGGTTGGAAGTTCAAAACCTCCAATCATTCTTAAGGTTGTTGTTTTACCACAACCAGATGGGCCAAGGATTGTGACGAATTGACCCTTTTTAATGTCGAGGCTGACGTGATCGACAGCAAAAAAATCCCCGAATGATTTCTCGACATTATTTAAAGAAATAATTACTTCTTCGGATGCCATAAGCTACCCTCCATAACTGAATCAATAAATAAGAGAATTTCACTTAAATAATTTTTAAGTCAAAAAATAATATAAAGATTGTTGCCTTTTCTTGCAATAATTTTTTTAATTAATTTTCTTAACTAATATCTAGGGGGTTATAACCCCCATCTATATTCATTTATAATTTCTTGAATAATATTAATATAAAATTGTATAATAAGCCAAATGAAAAAAATTCCGCTATTTCTATCAGCAAATTTACTCCTTGCCAGCGTCGCTTTTTTAGGTGGTTGTTCAAGTGGCAATAACAAGGTTGATTTAATGTATGGTGATTTACATGCGAGTGTGAACACTGTTTCATACGATAAATTAAAAGAAAAGGTCGATTCAAAACAAACCTTCCTTTTAGTGGTTCAATATTCCGATGGCTGCATCTGCTGGAGCCATGAAGCAAAACCGGTCTTAGATAAGTTCACCGAAGAACAACATGTTCAGGTGTATCACATTAAGCTTGAAGATTTAGACGCACATGAGAATAGATTCGACATCGAAATCATTCAAGGAAACGTTACTTTTGCGATCTTTGAAGAAGGCAAAGTTAAAAAATGCGTCACCACTTCTGATAGTGATACTTTAAAGAAATATGAATCATTTATGTCATTTATGACATCGATGGTTAACTTCCCGCGTATTTATTATGTTTCGCTAGATGATGTTAATCGACTTTATCGCACCGAAGAAAAGAACATCATCTACTTCGGTCGTTCCACTTGTGGAGACTGCGGTTATATCGAGTCTCATTTCCTTAAAGATTGGAGCAAATCTAATCCTAGTTATTCGAAAAAAATCTATTTGTTAGATTGTGATCAAACCGATATTCGTTTGGATGATGAAGGTAACTATAACGCTGAACAATGGCAAACATTTAAAGATGATTATGGTTTATCCATGAAACATAACCCTACATATGGCTATGATAATGGCTACGTTCCAACGTTCTTCATTATTCAAGGAAATATAGCGGGTGTTAATTTCCTCTCTGGATGTGTTTCCTTCAATGATTCATTAGAAGCCTCAGGAGATGGCTACGTTGTCTCTAATTCATATTTCACGAATGAAAGACTTTCTGCTCTTAGCTATATCGATGCAAAAGTTGAACAAAAAGTTCTTAAAGGTTTATCAGTGCCAACAAGTGATGTCACATTATATGGAACTTATCCAATGTGGAATCACGAAGCCGCCGAAAAATATCACAATGTTTACTTAGAAAACTTCCTTAAGTTTGCTGAGAAACAATAAGAAATAATTAAAAGAAGAAGACCCTATTGGGTCTTTCTTTACTAATTCAAGGATTCAAGTTCCTTCTTTTTCGCTTCGAATGATTCTTTGGATATCAGTCCTTGTTCGTATAATTTCTGATATTCATTGATCAAATCATCGTATTTGCCTTTTGGTTTTTCAACTGGCTTAACATCAACGATTGGTGTCGCTGATGGTTTTGAATTCCAAGTTTGGGCTTGTTTTGCGTAGGTTTGATCATAATTATCAAGCATAGCTTTATAAACAATCGCACGTCTAGCAAAAATAAGGCGAGAGAAAAGTAAAGTAACGATCGCTCCTGAAAGGGCGGTTGAGAAGAAATCAAATAACACAAGTGTTAAAGTAATGTCTTCAAAGTAATCTGGCATAAGTAAAACATCATAACCGCTGACTTTTAAGGCAACATATGTAGCTAAAAGAGCAGCAGCTAAACCATATAAACACATCGAGATAATAAACAACACTTTTTTGACTTTGAGAGAGTGCTGTAACATCTTTTCTAAACTAGCTTTATCTAACATAACTTAACCTCTTTTCAATCGATCGGTAATCTCTTGAGCCTTTCGATAAATTTTATCAACATCTTCATTTATGAAGAACTTATGATCATAATAAAGAATTTTGCCATTAACCATCGTCATTTTCACGATATCTTTTGAACCGGAATAGACGATATTTTTCGCGATATTATTAAGAGGTTGCATTGCTGGATTTTTTAAATCGATCATGATGATATCAGCTAGCTTTCCTTCCTTAAGAACATCCGCATCATTAAGCCCTAAAACTTTAGCAGATCCCACTGTTGCCATCTTTAGCACTTCAAAGCCATCCATTTTGGATGCATCCTTGTAGGATAATTTTTGCAGGATGGACACTAGATACATTTCTTTAAACATATCTAAGGAATTGTTTGAACCTGCTCCATCGGTACCAATACCAAGTGTTAAACCATTTTCTAAATATTTAGAAACTGGGCAAATTCCACTGGCGAGTTTGCCATTTGAACCTGGACAAGTAACAATCTTGATATTGCGCTTTTTACAAATCTTAATCTCTTCATCGGTGAAGAAGTTCGCGTGATAAGCAATTCCACCGTAATTAAATAGTCCAAGAGAATCTAGGAATTTAATTGGCGTTTCACCATATCGATCAACGCATCCTTGAACTTCGTGCTCGGTCTCACCAATATGAAGCGCGACTTCTGCGTGAAGCTCATTCGCGAGTTTAGCAATTTCAACGATTCTTTCTTTTGGAGTTGTGTATTCAGCATGGATACCAAGACGATAAGAAATTAAAGAATCTTTCTTATTTAAATTTTGATATCTTTCTCTTAAAAGAGAAACTGGTTCACTAAGTGAGGTGGCTACTAAGACGTTTCTAATCCCCATTTCTTCTGAGGCTTTGACAATTTCAGGAACCGCAAAATACATATCTGATGCAGCGGTAATTCCACCAGAAAGATATTCTAAAATGCCACATTTAGTTAAATGATAGATATCATCTTTTATAAAGCGAGCTTCCATTGGGAAAATTGCTTTAGTTAACCAATCATGAAGAGGAAGGTCATCAGAAGCGCTTCGAGCAAACACCATCGCTGTATGAGCGTGAGCGTTTTTAAAACCAGGCATCAATAAATTACCTTCACAATCAATGACTTTATCAACATCCTTATTAGGACATTTTTCACCGATATAGGCAATCTTGTTGTCCTTAACTAAAAGTTCGCCGAAGATGATTTTATCATCTTGCATGCTTAAAATTCTGGCATTTTTGAATAAGATCAACATACTTATTTTTCTTCGTCAGGATTTTCGATTTTGACAAGCATGTCATGTGGTGCGCCACAGATTGGGCAGCTACCATCAGCAGCTGGGACAACGACTTGTCCGCAGATTTGGCAACGATATTTTTCGACCATAACTTACTCCTTAACTTAATTTATTAACATCGATTTTACCAACAAAGGTATGTGGTAAGCGATCGATGAAAACGACTTCTTTTGGTTTGGCATAAATGCCAAGGTCAGCAACGATTTTATCTTCAATAGCTTTTTTCGCTGCTTCTTGAGTGCCTTTATATTCACGGTGCAAGACAACAAATAATTTGATGATATGACCGTGTTTTTGATCAGGTACGCCTATTGCAGCACATTCATACACGAATGAGAAGGCACATGCGCTATCTTCGACCATCGATGGGAAGACAGGAATACCTGAGACTTTAATGATTCTTTTTAAGCGTTGCTTAAAGGAAACATAATTTTCGTTATCTAAACTGACAAAGTCACCAGTTCTAAGCCACTTTGTTCCATCTTCATCATAGAAGAAGACTTTTTCGTTGGCTTTTGGATCATCAGCATAGACGTATCCGTTCATGAGTGTTTCACCCGCGATGCAAAGTTCACCTTCTGTGCCATAGCCAACATCTTTCATGGTCTTTGGATCGATGACTTTGAATTTCACATTCGGAAGAGCCATACCTGATGTAGCAGGTTTATTGTGATGATGGGTATTAACCGCACAAACACAAACGGTTTCGGTTAAACCATAACCTTCTCTTAAACGGCATTTGGATTTATTTTCAATCATCAACTGGTTGAAGTTTTTAAGAAGATTGGTTGAGACAAAGTCTCCACCAACGAAGGCAATATTTAAGTTGCGAAGCATCTTGCCATTAAATTTCTTTTTGGTAAGCAATGCTTCATAAATTATTGGAATACCAATCATGATTTGGATTTTGTTTTTCTTGATGTATTTGATGGTTTGATCACGGTTGAATTTTGGCATCAAGACAGAAACCGCTCCAAAGGAGAGCATGATATGAACGCCCATCTCTAAACCAAAACCATGGAACATTGGTAAAACCGCAAACATGCCAATATCTTTACCATCATCAACGTCAATGATCCATGGGCCATAATGCGCTAAAGCGTTCATTGCAAATGATGAAAGAGCAATAATCTTGGCTTTTCCTGAGGTTCCACCACTATTAAGTAAGACCGAATCACGTTTATAACGGGTGTCGTATTTAAATGTTCTTCGTTTGAAGAAGAATGGTTTAGTTGTGTTTTTATTATCGATCTTACCGATTTTCTTACGGTTTTGATAATGATAAACAGCCTTTTCAATAACTGTTAGTTCGTTAGTTGGTGAACAAGCGATAACTCTTACGCCTTCGGAATTAAGTGGTCTAAACATTTGATAGTTTAAATCAAGGCAGAATAAGAGTTTTGACTTAGTCAAACCAACATTTTCTAGCATTTGATTGTAGTTATATGATGGGTGAACAATATTTGCGGTCGCGCCGATTTGGTTAATTGCATAAAGCAAATAAACAGCATCAGGAATATTTGGTAAACAAACAGTAACAACTTCGTCTTCTTTAACACCTAAATCCTTTAAAGCTGCAGCGAACTGATTGACGCGCTTAATAAGATGTTCATAAGTGAACTTATGAAACATATAAATAAGAGCGGTTTGTTTCTTAAAACGTTGAGCACTCGAAAGAATCGTCTCATAGATTGTTTGTTCTTTTTTACAAGCGATATCTTCTCTCATATTAGAAATTGATTTGAGCTCCCATTAGTAAGGCTAAGCCACCTATAATGATAATATAAATTAACTGATGTAATAAGTAAAACCATAAGGAATATCTTCCTGGTACGACAACTGCGAGGGTTGAACGATTGAATTTTTCATTATATTTTCCAAGCAATGATTTACGGTTTTTATAAACTGTTTCTCCGACAAATCCGCCAAGGAAGAAATAACCTAAATTAGGGAAAAGTCCCATCCAATCGCTACCAAAATATTTGGTGCCTAAAAGGATTCCGCCGAGATTTTGACCAACATTTTTGTAGCGGACAATCTCAATCGATCGAGCGTAACCGTTGTAATAGAACAAGAAATTCGACTTATCTGTCGCGGCGTCATAAGAAATGAATATCCAGCTAATCAAAATTGCTAAAGCAATTCCAAGTGTTAGCCACTTATATACTTTCTTAAAACGATAAAACGCCATCTTGTATAGCGAATATATGAGCATACATACGCCAATACAAGCGACTGCACCCATAATGACGAGGTCATCGTAAGCGGATGTTACCACCGCCACAACGACAAAAGCAGCTGAAATAATAAAGCCTGCTCCAATAACAAAAGCTGATCTTTTCAATGAATTCTTCGAGAAATGCGTGGATATTCCAGAAAGGAACAACAGGAAGAATAATCCGATAAATCTAAATGTTACTCTTACTGGATGTACCCAATATAGTTGAGCGAATTGACCAATATTTAAGTAAAACTCAGGTAAATTGATGAAGTTTGATTTAGTGAAAATACCTAAGAAATCAAAGAAGAAATGATCGATGAGCATACCAATGATGACAAGACCACGAATAAAGTCAATTTCCCAAATACGACGAGAATTAATCGTGTTTTTGTTTTCGAATTTTTGTTTTTTCTTCTCGACTTTCTTTTCTAACTGTTCGGCTTTTTTAGCAAGTTTCGCCTTATTGATTCCATCAAGTTCAGCTTCTTTTGCTTTCAAACCTTCTTTATTTAATGTCGATTTTAAAGATTCGAGAGTTTTCTCTTTTTTCTGGTTGAGTTCAAATTGATACACTCTTAAATAAGAGGCATTAAAAGAATACATGTCTTGAATCTTAAGATTCTGTTTTTCGACAATTTTCTCTTTTTTGGACATATTTAGATATTAACAAACAATTGCCTTTCTTAAAAGAAAACTTTTCAGTGAGATAACAAGCAAAGTAATCTATAATGTTGATATGCCAATTTGGTTAATCGTCTTAATTATTTCACTAAGTGCTTTTGTTGTTACTTTCATAATTTGGTTTTTCATCAACGGCACAATCTTTTTCAATGTCACTTTTAGAAGAAGAGAAGGCGATGCAGATTTTGCTAAAAATGAAGATCCTAGAGCCAAGAAAGCACCAGATAGAATATGGTTTTTTGACCAAAAATTAGAAGAGTTAACTTTAGTTAGTTATGATAAATTAAACTTAAAAGGATATTTCTTAAATAATAATTCGAATAAATTAGCCATTTTAGTGCACGGCTATCATGGACGCTATTACTCAGTCGTTTCGCAAGCTCGAATCTTTTATGAAAATGGCTTTGATGTCCTTTGTATCAATAACCGCTGCCACGATACAAGTGAAGGTAAAAGCTTCTCAATGGGTAAAAAAGAAGCTCGCGATGTACTTGATTGGATTAATAAAATGCTTGAAAGAAATCCAAATTATCAAATTGCACTTTATGGAATTTCGATGGGCGCACACATCGTAATGAGAGCAGCTACTGATAAAAAGCTAAGTCCAAACGTCAAATGTGTCATTGAAGATTGTGGTTATTCACACTTAAGAAAGCAACTCCACTACATCATGTCGTCTCGCAATTATTTTGCTGGAAAATGGATTGTAAATGTCGCCGAACTTTACACAAAACTTGTTTATCATTTTTCATATGGACACCCGATTGAAAAAAGAGCAAAAAATCTCCGCATTCCTATCTTGATGTTCCATGGTGGAAAAGATAATTACGTTCCAACCGAAAACATCAACAAAATTTCAAAAACAATTCCAGAAAATATCTATCAAGAGAAATACATTTTCGAGAAATCCGGACACACCGCTTGTGTCATTGATAATAAAGAAGAATACAAAAAAATTCTCACATCTTTTGTGAATAAATTTATTAAATGAAAATCTCGTTAAATAAAGAAGAATATTCGAAATTTGCAGAGTTATTGCACGTAAAAGAGCAAAATATTTGCGCTGCAGAAATCTATAATGAGTATCTTCTGAATCACTATAACGATATCACTTCAGCAAATGATGAAAATGACTTTTTTGCCAAGTTTTTAGATGCTCTAGAGATTGAGAAAAACGACAAGGAATTTTCGGAAATTAATAATGTTTGTCATCTCGATAAAATTACTAAATTATCGATTGAGGATTTCCAAAAAGATCCTTATTTCCAAGCTATAAAAAATATCAACGCGAAAGAAGGAAATTGGCAGTTTCTGAGGCTTCAATACAACGCATTTGAAGGCTTTGTTTCTGATGAATTAATTATCAATCATAAAACATATTCCGAACACACTCCTTTATCTTATTTTGAAAAGGATTTTGTCTACCCTGCTGTCATCGAAAACGATTCAATTTGGATGAGTGTTATTCCTCACGAAATCAATACGATGAAAGAACACATTAAAACAGCTCATGGACGTGTCTTGGTGCTCGGTTTAGGACTTGGTTATTATCTATACCATATTTCTAACAAAAAAGATGTCACCGAAATTGACGTTGTCGAAATTGATCCTAGAGTTATTTCTTTATTTAACAAACATCTAAAAGATAAATTTCCTAACATTAAGAAAATTAACATCATTAATGAAGATGGAATTAAATATCTTAAAAACAACAAGAAGAAATACGATTATATCTTCTCTGATATTTGGCATAACGTTGGAGATGGAGAAGAACTTTATCTAAAGATAAAACCTTTTGAAAATATCTATGAAAACACGGAGTTTAGTTATTGGATTGAAACATCTATTATCGCGATGCTTAGACGTCAAACCTTAACTGTTATTGAAGAGCAGCTTAACGGTTTAAAAGAGGAAGAATATCTCAAAGCTCGCAATATCAATGATGAGATTATTAATCGCATTTACTTTTATTTAAAAAATGCAACCATCGATTCTTACGATAAGTTGCATGATTTATTGTCTGATAATAGCCTTAAGGAAATGGCTAAACAATTATTTAAAGTTTAAAGATTTCTAAAGAGATTTTGACCATCTCTTCCATTTCTTCAAGTACCGCAAATTCATAGCGGCCGTGATGATTATATGAGCCTGTTCCTAAGTTTGGACATGGCACTCCTTTAAACGAGAAAGTTGCTCCATCAGTGCCACCTCTAATCGGTGTGTATTCAAACTTAATTCCTAGTTTGTTATAGACCTTTTCAATATGGTTTTTACACGCTGGTTTTTGATTGATGACTTCGATCATATTCTTATATTGATCCGTGATTTGCATGGAAATTTTAACTCCAGGATACTTTTTATGAAGTTCATCTTTAATGGTGAAAAATTCATCAACTTGCTTATCTAAAATCTTCGCATCATGGTTTCTTAAAATGTAATGAGCAGAAGCATGTTCAACATCGCCACTTATTGAAACAACGTGGTTAAATCCTTCACGATCTGCGGTTTTTGAAGGAATCATATCTTGTGGTAGCTTGTTCATAAAATCCGCTAAAACAAGTGAGGCGTTAATCATTGTATCTTTTGCATATCCTGGATGAATTGATTTTCCTTCGATATTGATCTTGATTGCTTTCGCATTAAAGTTTTCAATTTCGATATATTTTGGAGAATTGCCATCAATCGTGTAGGCAAACTCACAATTATATTTTTTCGGATCAAAATGTTCTGGTCCTCTGCCGACTTCTTCATCTGGAGTGAAAAGTATTGAGAATCCACGACGTTTATCCACGTCAAGTTTAAGATATCTTTCAATTGTCTCCATAATAATGGCGACACCAGCTTTATCATCGGCGCCTAAAAGGGTTGAACCATCGGTAGTAATAAGTGTTTTACCGATAAAGTTCTTAAGAATAGGAAATTCTTCGCTTGTTAAAGATAAACCAGAATCTCCTAAAGGAATGTCTTTGCCATCATAGTTTTTAATCACTTGAGGTCTAACATCTGTATCTGAACACTCTAAGGCTGTATCTACGTGAGCGCATAACCCAATGTTCGTATACGCTTTATTACCTGGAATATGGCCATATAATCGACCATATTTATCAAGCTCACATTCAACTCCAAGTTGTTCAAGTTCTTCTTTAAGAACGTTTAAAAGATCATATTGTTTATAAGTCGATGGGGTTAAAGTTGCATCTTCATCAGATTGAGTGTCTATTTTGACATAACGAATAAATTTATCTAATAACATATATGACCTCACTTTTTAAAAACCAACCTCTTAGGTTGGCTATTTGTTTATTTTCTTAAGCAATTGCTTTTTGACGGTTATTGAGTACGAAGCTAACAATTAACCAAAGGAATACGCCAGAAAGAACGGTACAAAGGCTAATCCAACCATCGATGGCTTCGAATGAAACGAAGTCTTCACCACCGGCAGCCGAGAAAATGCAATCCACTAACCACATTGTTGCGGCAGCGGCATAGATGAGTGCTAATAAATCTAAGTGGAGAGCTTTACGATCCTTAAAGAAGAACCAAAGTCCACCAGCGATTGCGGCACAAATAGCGGCAGTAATAAAATACATTTATTTTACCTCTGCAACCTTTTTGCCTTTGCGTTTACGATATTTAACTAAATCATAGACAAAGATGCCGATTGCCCAGAAAGCGACAACCATGCCAAGCATAGCGACACCAACTGTACCCATTTCATAAAGCATCTCAGCAGTTTCCTCTGCTGATTCCATTGCGGTTAAGAATGGTGGGAATGGAGTAACTTCTCCATGGATAACGTGTTCACCCGCTAAAAGGAATGAACCGGCAAATAATGCAGTTTCTAAAATGCCGAGCTTTTTGCTCCATTTAAGTTCTGCACCGAATTTATTTAAATCAACTTCTTTGCCTGCTAATTCGGCTTTCTTTTCGTTATATTTAACGATATGACGGGCAACGCCAACACCAATTGCGGCAACTGCACTGACTGTAAAACATGCCATATAAAATACCTTCTTTCGACAAATTGATTTTAATTTATCTTGGTCTTTATTTCAATAAAGATTAGAAATCAACATTTTCTAATCGTTTAGATGAAATGTGGTACACCAAGATGTGAATAGCGACATAAAGAACAAGGGCGGCACCTAAAATAATGAACTGCACACCAACACCACTATCACATAAGAATGTCTTATATCCTTCACAACCTGGAATATAAACCAAGATGATCGTGAAGATAGCTAAATAAAGAACGAAACCTAAGATTGTCAACAAAGTTGACATCACAATTGATTTTCCGTTTTTGTAATAAATTGGGAAGAAGATTAAATCCGCAATTGCAAAGCCAATAATTGCGATACCTAAAACGGAGACAAATCCATCTAGGGTTAAACCTGGAATAGTGATTTGTTCGCCACTATTTCCAACTGATTTATAAATCAAAAGAGCAAGTGGGTATAAGCAGCACATAATTGCTATATATGCAAATTGCATAATCGCAACCGTGAAGATTCTTGCGCGGACAATATCTTTCTTACGAACAGGTAGTAAAGTTGAATATAATAAGTCATTACTCTGTTGACCCTTATTCGCTCCTAAGAAAAGGATTGGATATGTTGTAAGAACATAGATGAAACCAATCGCTAAAGGATAAGCTGGGATTAGAATCATGAATGGAAATAAAGCGATGAATATATAGCAAATTGGATGCATCGCTAGTTTAAATTCTTTATAAAGTAAAGCCTTCATTGTTCTTGCTCCTTTCTAAATAGACCATGATTTGTTCAAGGTCTGGTTCTTTAGGATTAATGCCATTTTTAACAAAGATATCTTTTTTCTTTACATCAATTAGACCTTCGATATGATCATCGAGTTCTTTAGATGCAATATATTCTTTTTCCAAATCTTTGTTTTTTGATTTATCAACTACAAACAAATATGAATTGATGAAATTGGCTTTTGTGCCTGTATAGATAATCTCACCATCATGGATATATGTGATGTTAGTTGCACATTTATCAAGATCGCTTGTAATGTGGGTTGAGAAGAGGATCGCTCGATCTCCGTTTTTAACAATTTCGCGGAAAATGTCGAGAATTTCATCTCTAGAGACCGGATCTAGACCTGATGTTGGTTCGTCAAGAATTAATAGTTCTGCCTTATGGCTTAAAGCGATAGCGACTGAATATTTAACCTTCATGCCGCTGGAGAGTTCTTCAAGTTTCTTATCTAAATTAAGATTAAAAATCTTACAAACTTCATAAAACTTCTTTTCATCAAAGTTTTTATAAAATCTTTTTGTGACATTAAGTAACTGACGAATACTCTTGTTTGGATAATAGTTTAGTTCGCTTAATGCAAAACCAATCCTTTGCTTGTTTTCGAGTTCATTCTCAGTCATATCTTTGCCAAATGCGGAGATTTTACCACTTTCATAATGAATTAAATTCATGATGCTTTTAAGCGTTGTGGTCTTACCTGCACCATTACGGCCAATGAAACCCATGATTTCACCAGAATTAACTGTGAATGAGACATCTTTCAAAGAAAAGGTTGGATATTTTTTGTTTACTTTTTCAAGTTTTAAAAAATCACTCATTTTAAATTACCTTCCATAATTGAGTAGAAAAGATCAGCTTTTAATAAGGCAATACCGCGTTTTTGATCGCCCATTACCATTAAAGTGTCCCCTTCTTTAATCTCAAACATTTCCCGAGCTTCCTTAGGAATAGTTATTTGACCTTTAGGACCCACTTTCACGCTGACAATAAATTTATCATTGCTAAGTTGTTTCATTTTCTTACTTTTCTTACCTTTCTTACTTAATTATGCTCCTTGACTATTACCTTTTCAATAGAAAAAGAAAAATGATTGCCATCTCTAGCAACCATTTTATCTATCATATTTAACTTATACGTTATAGGAGAATGTTCTTAAGAAGAGAAAGTCGAGATGATCGATTGGTAAATCCGTATCGCCTTATTTATTTTTCTTTCTAAGTTCTGCAATCTTAAGTGCAGCTTCTTTATCGATAACCATAATACCATTTTTCTCAGCAATATCTACAATTTGAGATAAAGCTGCTTTCATAAATGGACGCGGGATTTTCACGTATAACTCACACGCTTCCTTGGTGAATTTAACTTTTGTATCGAGTCTTTCAGCACAATACATAACCGATTCAACTGAACCGCTATTGGAGGCGGCGATTGGCTCAGCAACTGGTTTACGTCCACCAAATCTCATATACCAGAAATTCTTTGAATCGTGATAGCCATAATCAACTGGCACTTTTGGGAAGGAATTACGTTTTAAACCTTTTTTAAGGTTTTCCGCGTATTTCTCCACCATCAAAATCTTGTCGATCTTAAGAATAAAATGACAACCAAATTTGGATGTAATTCCATTGAAATCTTTATATGGAGGCTCAACACCTTCAAGTTCACCAAGATGTTTCTTAGATTCATAACCTTTTTCAAGTGAATCATCCCAACTACATTCCATCACTTGATATGCATCTTCTAAGATAAGAGGTCTTTCACCATCACATTCACCTTTGATGAGTTTGAAGTGACAATCTTTCATCTTTTCTTGTGGGGTTTTGCCAGGGAAACCTAATCTAACAAGTTCTTTGAAATCTTTTCTACTATCCTTAATAAAATTAAGAGCGCATTTACCAGTCCTTAAAATATTCTGAGCGGTATTCGATGAATTTCGACATTCTAAAATCATCGCATAATAGTTTTTACCAGCGATGTAATATGGGAAGACAAGGGAATACGCTCCAATGGTCGTGGAACCATCTTCTGCTAATGTTGAAATTGCCACTGTTGGCATTGGATAAAATAGACTGTTTTGATAGAAGTTATCAACAATCTTAACTTCTTTGAAATTTGCCATAATAATCAACCTCTTTAATGTTATTAATCTATCTTTATTTTAATCTTATTTGTAACAAATAAAAAGCGCCTGAATTATCAAGCGCTTTATTGGTAGACATTTATATTGTTATTTATAAATAATGGTTGAGAGGACAGGGAATATACCACGGTTCTCGTTTGCAACATTACCAAAATTGGTCCCCATTTGACCATATCTTGTGCAAATACCAAGATAATTGTAACTACATCTAAGCCAAAATTCCGCACTGATAATTCCATCCTTATCATAATAACCATTGTTATATCCACTGGCGCGGAAATAATCGGTTGTCGGGAAACGTCTTGTATCTGAGGAATCATTACTTCCAGAGAATTTCTTTCCCCAATAATCTGTTCTTCTTAATTCTTGTTCACTTGGTAGATAAACTGTGCAATTGCTTAAAGCATCGCGACCATTTCTATTGTTTCCATTAACGATAACCGTATCAGCGGCTTTGGTCATTTGATATATGTAAGATGAGCCTTTAGGGAAAACCTTTTCGCAGAAATCACCTTCTAAGTAGTCATGGATTTGTGATGGATTTTCACTATCAGCACCATATCTATCAACGTTTTTATCGCTATCAAAAACTCCACTATCAAGTAAAACTTTCGGCATTAAAAGATCGCGATTGTATTCAGTTGGTGAATAATGATCTTGAACATACCATTCAACAGGCTCGACATTAAACCAGTATGGATTACCTGCGACGTATTCGTCGTTGTATCCGGTTGATTCAGCAATTTTACGACAATAAAGCTTATTATTAACATAATAATATCCACTAGAAATTGCGGTGATTTCTCTTAATGGAGTTCCGTAAGTAATGTCATCCTGGTAAAGAGTTTCTAAATCGTCTGAATTTGATGCTAAAGATTGTGGATATAAACCAAATGATGCGCTCCAGTTTGGCATATCAAATGATGGGGTCGTGTTATATGAAGACAAAATAATGTCCGCTAAAACAGAATCATCAGTAATTGATTCACTACAAGTATAGTTAACTGATATGGATTGAATAATTATCGCGCTATTTGTAGGATTCCAAGCTTTGGAAATTTTGAAATATCTCGGCAAAATATCGCTTAAATCAGTTGCTTCGCTGCTTGATAGCGATCTAGAAGCGCCATAAGACATTGCGTTTTCACCATTGATGTAACCGTATTCAACAGTTAAGTCTCCTGCTTGACCAGCTTCGGTAACACTAGGTTTGCTAATATAATCTGGGCATCTTAAATAATTAACGGTAATAGATTCAATACCTGTAATCGCGTGGTAATTGTCTTGTTCTTTTTCGACTCGTAAGGATCCAGTGCCTTCTAATCTAATGCAACCGTTTCCTGCAAAAGTTCCATATGAACCATAAATTAATAGTTTAATCTGATTGCTGTTTGGAGTAACGACTCGATAATATCTATTGCTAATTAATGATAAATTATCCCTGTTGATAGTTAGTGTATTGGTGACGCCTCTTTCGGCTTTGGCGGAAAATGTTGATTCTTCGCCACTAGCTTTAACAGCAAATGTGACTGCAGTTACTGTAATTGCAGATGCTAGTGTACAAAATAATAATAAACCCTTCTTTTTATTCATAAAAACTACCTTCTTATAAAACATATTTATTTTATATAGAAGAAGAAGAAGCAAGCACTCTTATGTGTTGATTGCTAAAGCAATTTAGCTATTAAGGTAATTTTCAAAAATCGTAACGAGATTTTTATCTATTTTTAATTTGTTCGCGAAAAAACGTATCGTGATATTAAATATCACATTTCCACTCATGCACTAGCCATTTTAATTACTAAATGGCGGTTTTAAAAGGTTAGATATGATAAGCACACCATCTTTAAGATAATAAACAAAAAAGAACTAGACTTGTCTAGCTCTTTTGCATTTTATTGTTCGGCTTGAGGAATTTCAATTTTGTAGTGAACCACTAACCTTTTGACCTTAAAGAAGTTAACTTCATTAATATTATCAGGAATACTGATTTTGATTTCGTCTTTTGTAAAATTATCGATATAGAATTTAGAAATCTTTTCGCCGTCAGTATCATCGATATTTAATTTGGTGTGGGCAAAATTGCCACCAGTAATTGAAAGATCATCTCTTGCACACTCATCACTCTTATCGAGCACTAATTCAATGCAGCTAACTTTATCAGGATTGAAGTCTTTGACATCAACCTTTTCTTGGTGGCCTTGTCCGTCCGCTTTATAGTATTTATCATAATCTTTGTTTAAGCGTAAATAAGGAGTCAGGGCAGATTCTCCTCTAGCGTGTTGATGCCATAAATCATCTTCATCAAAACTTTGAGTTTCACAATCACCTTTTCCACTAATGGTGCCAACATAACTTTCGAGGTCATAGTATGCGTCATCGTAAGATTTAACGAATGTATCAGTATATTCTTCACGCCATATCAGTTGGCCCAAATAATCTTCATCCTGATAGCATAATCTAACACCTTGTATAAAAGTTTCACTTGGTGCTTCGATAAATTCTGCAACAAACTTATAAACACCATCTTGTTCAGTTACGAATGTGTAATCAGCATCGGTGCTAATGATTTGTTCGCTGCCATTTAAATGCCATCCCTTAAAGACACAGAAATTATCATTTTGATAATCATAGAATGGGTAAGCATGAATTGTGACAGAAGTTCCATTAGCGACAACTTTATAGCCTTTATCATTCGCTACCGCATCATCGATAGCAACATCGCCTTTTGAGGAATCAGAACTTGTCACACTGACATATGTTCTAGTGCTTGCGCAACTAAAATAATATTTAACAGAATCGATTACCCATGTTCCGCCACTATAGAAATAGTCTTTGTTACCAATGTAATAATAAGCACTACCCGCTCTATCAACACCACTACCTGTGTTTACAACATAAGTGTGATCATATTCTTTTTCAGAATAAATTCTATTTGTAGAATTTGTAAGAGTGTCCTTATCTAAATTAGCCATATCAAGATCGGCAAGATAATAGACATATAATGCATAGTAATACCCTAAATCACCACTGGCATTCAAATAATGGCCAGTGACATCCATTCTTGTAACACCTCTAAGCGGTGTTTCATTAATCAAATAATCATTAATATTTGTCATTTCAAAAGCAACACCTTCTTTAGAAGATGGTGCGGATTTCATTCTAAAAACAATATCATTTCCTAAACCAGTTTTAAACGTTCCTCTATAAACGTCACCATCTTGAACAAAGTTTGATTTGTTTGAGGCGTCAATAGTTAATGTATATGGTTCACCATCAGCTTTAGCGTTCAAAGATGGTGAAATATTATTTGACGCTAAAATGGTGGCAGAAACAGCACCGACTGACAAAACTGATGTGATTAATAATCCTAGTTTTTTCTTTTCCATAAAAATACCTCACTTTTAAAAATATTTTTAATATTATCAAAAAGTCTGTCACAATAGTGCCACATAAATTAAAAAGGACTGACACAATTTTATCAATCCTATTTAATTACGTTGTCTTAATGTAATGACGTTAATAGTGAATTGCTATGAGTGAAATGACATTACACTTTGTGTAAGGTTGGATCAATTATAAATTAACGACTATCTTTGTTTTTTATTTCTTTAATTCTCTTTTTGAATTCTTTTTTAAAATCTTCGAATCTTAAATCGCTATATTCTTTAAATTGTTTTAACTTTGAAGCAAGATGAACGGAATAAGCAAAGTCAACCAATATTGCACCGATGACCGCTCCAACAAAATATGTATAGATAAGATTCTCACTTATCCAAGATATGCCTTCCGCCAAAACTGGATTTAATAGGAAATAGTATAATGAACCAACAACTAACCATATTAAAGAAAACGACGGACAAATGATGCCCATGATATTCCCCTTGCGGTTTGAATAATCCCATAACTTAATTTTGAGACCTTTTATAAATATGAGGCCGGCGACAAATTCTATTAACGTCATCCCAACGCCTATGATAGCGACACGAGCAACAATATCCCATACTTGTGTATTAATTCCTAAAGGGATATTACTGACTCCATATAGAACAATTACCCCGAAACCATAAATTGGTAAATAGGGTCCAGTTAAAAAGCCGGGATTCATCCATTTCTTTTGCGAGACAAATCTACGGAAGAAAAGTTCTATTACCCATCCTAGCAATGAACCGATGACAAATAAGGTCGAAATTATTACTAAATATTTCATCGCTTTATTTTAACAAAGATTGTATAAATTGTTTAAATTGTTTTAATAGTCTAGACCATATAGATAACTGAATCTCCAATGTTCTCGAGACGCAGGCACATATGAGATTTCAACCTTCTATGTATTTTAGTGCGACTTTGCAAAAATGATTAAAATACAGGAATAAAACGCTTTGCTATAGTGTCCATTATTGCCAAAAAACTTCGATACAATCAAAGAAAAAGACTGATAACTAGTATCAGCCTTAACCTACATTTGTGGCGCCCTCGAAACGACTCGAACGTTCGACCCACTGCTTAGAAGGCAGTTGCTCTATCCACCTGAGCTACGAGGGCAGCGAGAATATATTAGATTAAATAACTTCTTTTTTCAATTAGTATTTGCTACTTATTCGCCTTAAGGCGTTCAACGATTTTAAATGCGACTTCCTTTGGAACATATTGCGATAATTCTTCAACTGTCGCTTTTCTAAGTTCATCGATATCAAGATAATGATCGCGGATGATTTGTTTTCGCTTTTGACCTAAGCCTTCAATATCATCGAGGATTGAGGTTACGAATTTCTTATTTCGCTTTTGATGATGGAAGCTAATTGCGAAGCGATGAACTTCATCTTGCATCCTCACTAAAAGGAAGAAAAGTGGTTTGTTATCATCTAAAGAAATGACGTTGCCATCTTTATCAATCAAACCTTTGGTTTGGTGCTTATCGTTTTTGAATAATCCAAAGACTGGAATATTCACTTTGAGTTCATCGATCACTTCCACTCCCGCGTGAACTTGTCCTAGACCACCGTCGGTGAGAATTAAATCAGGCATCGATTCATTATTTTCTTTAAGGCGAGAATATCTTCTTCTCATCACTTCTTTCATTGAAGAATAATCGTCACGTTTTTCCTTTCCTTCGATGTTGTACTTGCGGTACATCTTTTTAAGAGGCTCGCCATTTACAAAGCACACCATCGCGCCAACGGGCGCATCACCTTGGATGTGAGAATTATCAAATAATTCGATGCGATATGGAGTCTTGATGCCGAGTCTATTACCTAAATCAACAAGCAAAGCATTGTTGTCATCACTTAGTCTGGCGGACATAAAGTGGCTATCAAGGGCTTGTCTAGCGTTAAGCGAAGCCATCTCAATCAGCTCTACTAAATTACCTTTAGAAACATAGTTTGTTTTGACATCGAGAACTTCAGAGATATCTTTAGCAAGAGTCTCACTATTGATGAGGATTTCACTTGGATGAGAATGGGTATCGTAATATTGATATATTAAAGTGGATATTTCTTCATTTAAGTCATCGAATTCTTCAACGATGAATGATTCCTTGCCTAAAAGGATTCCGCGGCGATACGTAAGAACAGTTAAAGCAAGATAGCCATCTCTAGATGTAAATCCAAAGACATCACGAGAGACGTGATCTTTATTCTCCACACCTTGTTTATCAAGAATATGTTCAATCGCATCTAAAGTTAATTTGATATCTTGAGCCTTTTCATATTCTTGATTATCAGAGGCTATCATCATCTTTTCTTTGAGGTCTTTGATCAAATCATCATTATGGCCTTCTAAGAACGATTTAATATTGTTAAAAAGTTCATCATTAACCTTTTCATCAATTTTATTGATGCAAGGACCCAAGCACATTCCCATATGATAATAAAGACATGGGCTAGTTGGGATATTACGACATTTTCTAGTTGGGAAAATCTTGTTTAACAAGTCGATGACTTTATAAGCATATGAACTAGTTGGGAATGGTCCAAAATAGTAATAGTTTTTATCTTTATCATTTCGAGCGATCTTTAAGAAAGGATCGTTTTTCTTTTTTAAAGCGATATATGGATAATGTTTGCCATCTTTAAGCAAGACGTTATAACGAGGATAGTATGTATGGATAAGGTTATGTTCTAAAAGAAATGCTTCTTTATCTGTCTTAGTGATAATTGTTTCAAAGTGATCAACATGAGAAACCATTGCCTGAACTTTGCCACTTTGCGGTCTAAGGAAGTATTGCGAGACACGTTTATAAAGATCTTTGGCTTTACCAACATAAATAACCACATCATCTTTGTCCTTCATTAAATAACAACCAGGACGATGCGGGATTAATGGAATCGCGTTTTTAACAAATTCGGTCATTTAAGTTTCACTATTGTCGCTCCTGATCGACCATCGAATTCACCACCAAGATGATATTCGCTAACAAAGTTACATGTATCAAGATAATCATGGACAGCGTCTTTTAAAGCACCGGTTCCCATGCCATGGATAATGCGAACTTCTTTATAATTTGCAATTCGGGCATCATCAAGATATTTAGCAACATTTTCCATCGCTTCATCGACGTGTTGACCAATGATATTTAATTCCATCTTTAAAGAGGCTCTTGAGCGAATCATATCATCAACATTGCTTTTAGCAATCTTTCTCACTCTTGGTGCTTCGGAATGTTCGAGTTTATCGATGCTAGTTTTATATTTCATTCCATCGCTAGAAACGATTTCGACTTTGTTTTTGCTAATAGATGTCACTCGGCCAGAGACTCCAAGAAGAGGAATTGAAACATAATCACCAATCTTCACTTCAATTGGCTCATTATTTACTTCTTCTTTAACTAACTCATCAAGTTTAGATTTGCTCTTGATTAGCTCAGACACTTTGATGTTTGGATTGTTTTTAAGATTAATAACTTTATCAATCTCTTTCTTTGCATCTAAAATGAGTTGTTCTTTTATCTCATCGACATCCTCTAAGAGATTGGCCTTCTTTTCTTCAAGAACTTTCTTTTGATACTTGAGATCCTTCTCTTTGATTTCAAGCTGACGAGTTCTTTCTTTTAGTTGTTTTTCAAGTAACTCGTTTTCTCTAAGCACAGCATTGAGTTTATCTAAAACATCATTCACTCCTCTAGAGGAAGACTTTTGAAGATATTTCTTCGATTTTTCAATAACATCGTTATCTAAATGATAACGTTTCGCCATCTCTAGACCATAACTTCGTCCAGGATAACCAATCTTTAAAACATAGGTTGGTTCAAGCTTTTGTTCATCAAACACCATCATAGCGTTACGAACTTCTTTATGACGATATGGATATTCTTTCATCGCCTCATAATGAGACGAGATAAGTGCGAAACACTTTTTAGAGATTAAAAAATCTGAGATCGCTAAGGCTAAAGAGGATCCTTCATTTGGAGACGTTCCTGTACCAAGTTCATCAAGAAGAACTAAGTCATCTTCCTTAACAAAATGGGTGATTGTTGAAAGATTAGAGACATGTGCGGCAAATGTTGAAAGATTATCACTTAACGATTGGTTATCGCCGATGTCAGCATAGATGCGTGGGAAGTATGATAAAGAGGCCTTCTCACTTGTTGGAATAGCGATGCCCATTTGGTTCATCATCACTAAGATTCCAAGAGTCTTTAGCGCGACAGTTTTACCGCCGGCATTCGGTCCAGAAATAATGATGATTCTATTCTCACTATCAAAGTGAAAATCATTAGCAACAATCTTGCTTTGATCGATGAGTGGGTGACGAGCTTTTTTAAGGTTGATAATCTTCTCTTTTGAAAGACTTGCAACAAGACAATTGTACTTGTTTGAATACTCGGCTTTTGCGCTAATATAATCGAATTCTGCAAGGATTTCGTTATTTGCTAAGATTGAATCGGCGTTCTTATTTACTTCAGACGAAAGAGCTTTTAGAAGCGAATAAATTTCTTCTTGTTCATCAACTTTTAATGCGTAAATTTGATTGGATAAATTCACTAATGTTGAAGGCTCAATAAAGGTTGTTTGACCAGAGGCTGAGAAGTCATGAATAATGCCGCTGATTTTGTTTTTATAAGTTGTCTTAACTGGAAGGACAAAATGACCATTTCTAATTGAGACAGATGGCTCGCTTAAATAATCATGGTACTTTTGAATTAGCTCACTAGAAAGAGCGCGGACTTCTTGTTCTTTTTTAACAATTTGTAAGCGGATATTTTTTAGATTTGGCGAGGCATCATCAGCGATATTTAAGTTAGGAAGCACCACTTTACGTATTGCTTTTTCAAGTGGGCTAAGATCAAAGAATGAATCAGCAAGTTTGATTAAATTTGAATATAAGGATTTATCTACATTAGCAAACTGTTTATAAACCTTATTCGCACTATCGATGTCACTTGCGATTCTATCTAACTCCAAAGGAGTTAAGACACCTGACTTTTTAACGTTATTAATATATGGTTTTAGATTGATTGAGTTTGATAAAGAGACATAACCATATCTAAGTCCATATGACATCATCTCATCAAGGATGGTTAAATCTTTTTCAATCTGTTCGAGAGGAAGCATTTTTAAAGAGAGGATTCTTTCCTTGGCAATTTCACTGTGGGAATAGGATGCAATCTCTTCTAAAACCTTACTAATTTCTAAAGTTCCATATATATCGAGCATGGAATAATATTAACACGAAAAGATTAATCTTTAATCCAAAATATCTAGACAATTTTTAAAATTTTTCATTTTTTTCGAACATTTTTCAAAAAAGTTGAGTATTTATTGGTAAAGAAAGGGTGAACATTAACTTGTTCATTGTGGTAAAATCTAAACATGGCAATTAGAGTCTCTCTCGTTTGTAACGAAGAACGAAAAAATGACATCATAAACACCTACAAAGATTATCAACGCGATAATAAAGGTGAATATATTGTCTTTTTTGCAAAACGACCTGATTTGGTCGTCACTATTTATTCATCAAAAAAGCCTGGTGAATTCAAAACTATTTTTGTTGGAGATAACGCTTTAGAAGAAGCACAAATATTTGATCCAACAGCCGAGGTAATTGTTAAAGAAAAAAAGAAAGTTGTCGCCGAATGGATGTGTCTAGATGATCAAATCGGTTCTGATGAAGTCGGAACGGGTGATTTCTATGGTCCAATCTGTGTCTGCGCAGCATATGTATCTCAAGATAAAATCAAATATCTTAAATCTTTAGGCGTTAACGATTCGAAAAAGCTCAGCGATGAAAAAATCCGTGAAATCGGCAAGAAATTAGTGAAAGAAATTCCATATTCACAAGTTTCATTAGGTAACGAAAAATATAATGAACTTGTCCTTAATAATATGAATATGAATGAGATGAAGAGCAAACTTCACAATCAAGTCTTGCTTAATTTGAAGAAAAAGTTCCCAAAAGTTAACAATTTCTTCATTGATGAATTCACTCCGAAAGAGCACTACTATCAATATTTAGAAGGAACAAAGGAAGTTGTTGAAGATCTCAACTTCAAAACTAAAGGTGAATCTTATTTCCCTTGTGTTGCGGTCGGTAGCATTATCGCTCGATATTCATTCCTTCAAAAAATGGATCTATTGAGCAAGAAATACGGCATGGAATTTCCATTTGGTAGCTCTTCAAAAGTTGACAAGTTTACTGAACAGTTTATTAAAAAATTCGGCAAAGCCGAACTACTTAAGGTTTGTAAATCAAACTTCATCAATTACAAGAAGTTATCGTAACGAATCAAGTATCGAAACAAAATAAGGAGGAAGTGGAACCGAAAATTCCATTTTCTTTTTATTTCTTGGATGAATGAATTGAATCTTGTAGGCGAAAAGAAGTTGGCCGTCGTCATACATCTTTCGATTACCTTTGCCATAAACAGGGTCACCAATGATCGGATGACCGATATATGTTAGGTGCACTCTAATTTGGTGAGTTCGACCAGTTTTAAGAGCGCAATCAAGTAAAGTTGCCTTAGCAAATCGCTCCACTACTTTAAAATGGGTTTCAGCGTATTTACCATCACGAAGATCCACTGCCATTTTTTGACGGAATTTATCGTCGCGTCCAATTGGAGCGATAATTTTGCCTTCGTTTTCACTAATAACACCTAAAACAAGCGCATAATAATTTCTTCCTAAAGTGTGGTCAGATAATTGCTTTGCAAGTTCGGCATGAACTTCATCGTTTTTAGCAACCACCATTAAGCCACCAGTATCTTTATCAAGTCGATGAACAATGCCAGGACGATATTCGCCATTAGACGTTGATAATTTATCACTATAAAACTTTAAAGCATTAGCTAATGTGTGATTCCAGTTTCCGGCGCCTGGATGAGTAACTAAACCCTTTGGTTTATTGATAACTAATAAATCATCATCTTCATAGACGATATCAAGTTTAATATCTTCACCTTCTAAGTCATAATGCTCATCTGGTAAATCTAAGATGGTGATTTCATCATTTTCTTTAAGCTTAAAAGAGGCCTTTTCAACTTTAGAGTTAACAAGCACCAAAGAGTTATCAATATATTGTTGGATTTTACTTCTAGAAGTAGATTCAAGTAATATCGATAAGGCTTTATCAAGGCGAACGCCATCAAAATCTTTATTTATTTTTATCGTTTGCATTATCTTTCTTTTCAACGGATTTTTCTTTAGCTGGAGGAAGATCATATTCTCCACGTTTTTCTTTTTCGCGAACTTCTTTAATTGCATCGACAATTTCGGCGATGATAATCATCAAAACACCGATAACTAAACAGCTATCTGCAACATTAAATGTTGCAAAATGAACACTACCGAATTGGAAATCAATCCAGTCGATGACGCCATCAAAACCAACAATATTGCTCCAATAGAAGATACGGTCGATCATATTGCCAAAGGCTCCACCAATCATAAGGGTGATAGAAACCATTTGTAAGGTTGTAAATTTCTTATGATATTTAACGTAGATAAAGATAATCACCGCAGTTAAAACAACCGAGACTATAATCCAGAATATCCGCCAACCAATTTCACCACTTGAACCCATACCAAAGGACGCACCTAAGTTATGGATTAAAGTGACGTGTAAAAAGTTAGGAATTAAAGTGACTGAAGTACCTTCAATAAGTAAGTTATTTTGAACACACCACTTGGAGATTAAGTCGACAGCAACAACTAATATTGCTACCCAAATGAAGGAGTAAAAGGCTTTTAATAAGCCTTCTTTAGAAAATACTTTTTTGCAAAATTCTTTCATAACGATCTCCTTATTTAGTTAAGACGTCGTGACAACGTTTACAAACGTGAGTCTCTTCGTCAAGCGGATAAAGTTTATCGACATAGTTCCAACATCTTGGACATTTTTGTGCATCAATTCGATGGACTTCAATTTCTTTTTTATCAGCGAATTCAACTTTAGAAACGATCAATAATCTCGCTAATTCCTCGATATTTTTATCTAAACCAAGCTTCGTTAGCAATTTGTTTTTATGTAAAACGAGTAATGCTTCTTGAGATGAACCGATGACACCACTTGTACGAACGCCTTCGATCTTTTTATTAACTTCATCACGGAAGGCTTTGAAGTTTTCATAATCTTCTAAGACTGATTTATCGTAGTTATGACTAATCTTTGGATAATCGAGAAGTTGAGCAGATTTATTTTCATAATCAGGCATATTGACATAAACTTCTTCCATTGTGAATGGGAGGATTGGAGTGAGTAATCTAAGAAGAGTATTTGCAACTTCATAAATGACTGTTTGCATTTGTTTTCTTCTAAGAGAATCTTTGCCTGAACAATATAGAACATCTTTTGCGATATCAAGATAGAAGCTTGATAAGTCAGCTGACATAAATGTCATAATCTTGCTCATTCCGACCATAAAGTCATATTTATTGAAAGAATCAATAACAGAGTTTTTGACATCTTCTAAAGTCGCTAAGATAAACTTATCAACGACTTCAAATTCACTGACTTTATCTTTCTTTGGATCAAACTTAGATTCTTCACCATTAGAGAGGTTTCCAAGAAGGAACTTGAAGGTGTTACGAATCTTACGGTATTGTTCCGCAACTTGTTTTAACAAGTTTTCAGAAATACGAACATCTTGTTGATAGTTGACAGTAGCAACCCAAAGTCTAAGGATATCCGCGCCAAAAAGATTGCACATCTTAAGTGGATCAACGCCATTTCCTTTGGACTTATGCATTTGTTCACCTTTTTCATCTAAGACCCAACCGTGAGAGACAACGGCTTTATATGGAGCTTTATCATAAATCGCTGTGGAAACAGTTAGCGATGAATTAAACCAACCACGATATTGATCGCTACCTTCAAGGTAGAGTTCAGATGGGAACATCTTTTGACGGTTAACTAAAACTTCATCAAAAGATGAACCAGAGTCAAACCAGACGTCCATGATATCTTTTTCTTTGGTGAATTCTCCGTTTGGAGATTTTTCATTCTTATAGCCTTTTGGAAGGAAGAATGATGCATCTTTTTCATACCAAATATCAGAGCCATATTCTCTAAAGATTTTAACGATATTATCAAAGACTTCTTTTTCGATGATTGGTGAGCCATCTTCGTTATAGATGATTGGAATTGGGACACCCCAAATACGTTGACGAGATATACACCAGTCAGTGCGGTCTTTAATCATATTAGTCATTCTATCTTTACCCCAAGATGGAACCCATTTAACATTATCGACTTCTTTTAGAAGTTCATCTTTGATTTTACCGATTGAGCAGAACCATTGTGGGGTCGCTCTAAAGATGAGAGGTTTACCAGTTCTCCAGTCATGTGGATAGGAGTGAACGATCTCATCACATTTTAAAAGAGCGCCATTTTTAGTGATGATATCTAAAACAACTTTATTCGCGTCTTCGTAGAATAAGCCAGCGAGAGCTTCACCACAGTCACTTGTCATTCTGCCATTGGCATCGACTGGGCAATATGGTTTGATGTCATATTTGTAGCAAACATTAAAGTCATCAACACCATGTCCTGGAGCAGTGTGAACTAAACCAGTACCAGATTCATTGGTAACGTGTTCACCGACGATCAAGACTGATTCACGGTCATAGAAAGGATGTTTAGCTTTGACAAATTCAAGGTCTTGACCTTTGAATGTCTTAATAAGTTCAAATGTATTTAGACCTAATTCCTCTTTTAATCTAGGAGCGAATTCTTCAAGAAGAATTAAATCACCTTTTTCAGTGTGATATAAGCCATATTTAAAACGAGGATGAACCGAGATTGCTAAGTTAGCTGGAAGAGTCCATGGAGTTGTTGTCCAAATGACGGCTTTGGAGTGATTAGGCACAACACCTTTTCCATCAACGATATCAAAGGCAACATAGATCGCGTATGACTTAACATCTTTATATTCGATTTCAGCTTCCGCTAAAGCGGATTCACTTGACCAAGACCAATAAACTGGCTTTAATCCTTTGTAGATTAGCCCGCGGAGAGCCATTTTCGCGAAAACGTCAATTTGATTAGCTTCGAAATCTTTTTGAAGAGTCATGTAGGCGTTATCATAATCACCTAGCACGCCTAAGCGAACGATTTGTTCTTTTTGCTTTGCAACTTGGCTAAGAGCATATTCACGACATTTTTGACGGAATTCACTCGTTGGAGTGGTTTTTCGATTCACTCCACCTTTAATAACCTGATTTTCGATTGGTAGACCATGGGTATCAAAACCAAAAATAAATGGAACATAATAGCCTTGCATTGATTTAGATCGAACAATGAAGTCTTTTAAGATGCGGTTAAGCATATGGCCGCAGTGAATATTGCCATTTGCGTATGGCGGGCCATCATGAAAAGCGAATGGCTTATCATCCTTGTGTTTTTTTAGTAACTCTTCGTAGAGTTTTTCATCTTGCCATTTTTTCACTAAAACCGGTTCTTTTTGCGATAAATTGCCTCGCATTTCGAAGTTGGTTTTTGGCATGAGAAGTGTGTTCTTTAGTTCCATTTTTCTACCTCTTTTTCATATAAAAAGCGCCCAAGATAAGGACGCATTCTAGCGCGGTACCACCTTAATTCTATAACTTTGTTATAGCGCTTATATATCTTTAACGCAGATTTACGGCTCGCTTACTACTAATTCAGCTTGCTTAGATAATAGGGATAATAATTAGGGCTCTTGCTAACCTTCCACCATCGTTAGCTCGCTAAGAAGAGTTTATCTAATTACCGTGTCTATTAATTAAAGAAATTTAGTCTTTTAAGAAGTTTGGTAAGAAGGCATCGTTTGGATCTTCTTCAACTTCTTCTTCATTAATTTCAGGTTTATTTTCACCCATTGCTTCTAGATTTTCACTAGCTGGACGAGGCTGTGGAGCTTCGTATGTAGGCACGTGAGTGAAATCAAAGTCTTCAGTGAAATCGGATGCGATAACTGAAACAAGGATTTGATCAGTTAATTCTTCATTGATTGAGACACCGAATTTGATATCAACGCTTTGTCCAGCCGCTTCAATGATGCGGTTGACGGTTTCTTGAGCCTCATATAATGAGACTTCGCGTCCACAGGTGACGGCACAGATTGCGCGGCGTGCACCATTAATGGATGCTTCAAGAAGTGGCGATGAAATCGCATTTTGGGCTGCATCTTGAGCGCGGTTTGGACCTGTACCCATACCAAATCCGATAAGGGAAATGCCAGATTCTTTAAGAGTATTCTTAACATCCGCGAAATCAAGATTGATAAAGGCTGGACGTAAGATTAAATCGGTGACAGTCTTAACGGATTGAGCTAAGACGTGATCGGATTCTGCAAAGGCTTCTGAGATTGGTTGCGAACCGCTGACCATCAATAATTTATCGTTAGAAACGATAATGATAGCGTCAACAGCTTGTTTTAAATTATTTAAGCCTTCAACTGAATTAGCGATTCTCTTCTTACCTTCAAAGGTAAATGGACGAGTAACGATCGCGACAGTTAAGGCACCTTCTTCTTTTGCGATTTGAGCGATGACTGGAGATGCACCTGTACCAGTGCCTCCACCCATACCTGCAGCGATAAAGACAAGATTTGCGCCACGAACGATATCGCGGATTTGATCAACGCTTGCTTCCGCAGCTGCGCGACCAACTTCTGGTTCACCACCAGCGCCTAAGCCATTGGTGATTTCTTCACCTAAAACAAGACGATTAGAAGCTTTGCTTCTAGATAATGATTGGCGGTCGGTGTTTGCCACAAAAAATTCGACAGATGAAATGTTATCATCAATCATTCGATTGACAGCGTTTGAGCCAGCCCCACCAACACCGATAACAACGATGCGAGCAACGGCTTCATAATTGTCTAAATTGTCTTCGTACATTTGTTTACCTCCAAGATTAGTCTTGTTTTTCTTCGACGCGTTCCACAGGTGCTACACGAGCACGGGAGTCGGATAAAGTTCCTTTATATTTGCTTGATGCGATGAGCGCTCCAACAATTGCAGCGTATGAGCGTGAGCGAGCGCCTATCGTGTTTGGTTCAAGATAATGGATTGATTGATTATCGGCAAATTTTTCTTTGGCTAATTTGTCAAAACCATGCAATTTGGAGAATCCACCAGTGAATACAATTGGAAGAGTTGATAAGTTTTCACGAGAATAATTCTCAGTGAGTTGGCTCATCACCACATCAAATTGTTTGAAGTAGGATTCGGCAAAGAAATCGATGATGATTTTACTTAAATCATCAGGAGTGTATTTAACTTCAACATCGTTGATTATTGCTCTAGCAATAACTGGTTTGAAGGAAAGCTCTCTTTCGTTAATTCCATAAAGTTCAACTAGTTCATGGGCCATATCGTAGGTGATTTGCATTTCTTGGCTAACATAGTTGATCAAGTCTTCACCACCTAATGTGAATGAGATGGACGCAAATAAGGATTGATTACCGACAAGGGAGATTGAACTACATTCACCACCCATATCAACAAGGAAATAATCCTTTGGGAATTCGTTTGCTTGCTTAGCAAGTTCAATTAGACCATATGGAGTGACAAACATTCTTTTTGGTCTAATACCTGCATTAGAAACAACCGTGCGATAAGAATCGATAATACGACGTGGTAAAGTATAAACTTTCGCTTTGAGTTTTAAGGCATTTGATTTTTCACCAATTGGAGGTTCACGGAACTTCTTAGTTTCGGTAACGAAATAATCTGGAACGATGTCGACAATTTCGTTGCCACCTGGAATTGGCTCTTTGCTAACTTGGTTAATAACGTTGATAATATCAAGAGGCTCGATAATCGATGTTTGTGAAACAACAGTTGTTGTTTTGTCTGCTTGATAAACTGATAAGCCGCCTGCTGGAATGATAATTGTTGCGTCAGTGACTCTTAATTTCATTCTGACATTTGGATCAACGATATTGGCAAGGGATGCAATAATTTGAGTTAACGTATCTTTGTCAACGATTTCTCCACGAGAAACAAGTCCGGCGATTGGACGAGTTGTTTGATATAAAAGAACCGGTTTGTCATTGACGACATCGCCAATGATTAGACGGACTTCGCGGTTCGAGATTTCGATAACGGCAATACGTTTTTCCATATATTTAGTACCAATATATTATATATATGAGTTGCTAATATAACAAATCTTTTTATTTTTGGACTTGGCTGACGTGGTTTTGATAATAAACTGAAACAGAAACTGGAACGGCAACAGAAACAGTTAAAGCGAGCAAGATTAAGGAAATAATCGCAATCTTTTTACGACGAAAATATGACTTTGGTAAGTGATGCTTATAAAGCTTATCTTTCATAATCTGCTCCTTTCTATTGCCCTAAGTTTTGCTGACTTACTTCTTGGGTTATTTTCTAGCTCTTTATCACTTGCAATAATAACTTTGTTATTAATTAAGCGATATTTTGGCTCATCTTCCGCTTTTGGAAGAGCGAAAACCAAGCGACGATTTCCTTCAACTTTGGCAACGCTGTTGAAGGCATTTTTGACGATCCTATCTTCTAAAGAGTGGAAGGTGATCACCGCTATTCGACCACCGACATTAAGCATTTCGATGGCATCATTTAAGGCCTCTTTAAGAGCACCTAATTCGTCATTAACTTCAATGCGAATAGCTTGGAAAATTTGTTTAGCAGGATGACCCTTCTTTAGGAGTTCCTTTTGCGGTTTCACTGCTTTGATGATATCGACCAATTGAGTGGTTGTTTCAATTGGAGCGACCTGCCTTTCCTTCACGATTTTTTTCGCGACTAGATAGGCAAATTTATCTTCACCATATTCTTTGAATATTCTCGTTAAATCTTCCAAAGAATATGTGTTGACTACTTTGTAGGCATCTAAGGATTGCCTTTGATCCATCCTCATATCTAGACGAGCTTCTTCTTTGTAAGAGAAGCCACGATCAATGTCATCGAATTGAGGTGATGAGACCCCTAAATCCATAAGGATTCCATCAACAGAGTTTATTCCCAATGACTTCAAATGATCTTTGAAATTCCTAAAGTCATCATGAATGAGTTTTTTATTATCGAAATCTTTAAGATTTACCTCGGATTCTTTAATAGCCTCTTCGTCTTTATCGAAAGCATATAAATAACCGCATGGAATTCGTCTTAAAATTTCTTTTGAATGTCCTCCCCTACCTAAGGTAAGGTCGACATAAACACCATCAGCTTTGATATTGAGCGAATCAATCGCCTCTAGAAGAAGAACCGAAACATGATTAGACATTTTTGAGGAGTTCTTCCGATTTAGCTTCGAATTCTGCTTCATTGTCTTTTAAGTACTCATCCCATTTAGATTTTGACCAAACTTCAATGTGGTCAATAACCCCAACCACCACAACATCTTTAGTGATTTTAAATTTGTGGATAAGTGCCGTAGGAATTTGAATACGATTGACTTTGTCAATGTCAAGTTCAAAGACAGAGCTAAGCGAGATTCGTTCGATATCACGTGAAAGTTTCGATTCAAACGGTAAAGATTCGAGCTTCTTCAAGTAGTTCTCGAATTTGGCTTCAGGATAGATCGCTAAAGATCCTTCGTAGCCTTTCATGATGAATAGCTTTGCGCCAAGTTCACCACGTAGTCTACTTGGAATTAGCAAACGATTTTTATCATCTAAACTGTGTTCAAATGACCCGAAAAACATTTTTACCACTTTCTCCCACTTTCATTTCAATTATAGTGAAATACCGCCAAATTTGTAAACAACTATTTTAAAAAAATAACCTCGAAATAAAGAAAAACGCCGCGATTTGCGACGTTTTACAAAGTAAAGTTAGCTTTTATTAATCGTCGAATTCTAAACTATCTAAAGCATCGAAACGATGATCAACTTTATTAGCTCGCTCCTTTTCAAATTCATCAAGCGATAAAACTCGGTAATCTTTTCCGCTTTTTGGAAGCTTGGCATTTGGGGCTTTTGGAGAAAGAGGAATTGATGCAGATAACACATCGAAAATATATTTATCTAATTCAATTGAATTACCTTTATATATTATGATGTCGTCATCGCCCTCTTCAGCGTAGGAGGCAAAATGAAGTTCTTCTTGACCTTTAATTTTGCTCTCAAACGGCTTCAAAGTGTACGAACATTGAAGGATAACATCTGCATTAAGATTTAAATCGACATAAATAAATTGTTCGTAGCGATTAACTTTCGCGACAACATCCACTTTTTTAACTTCAAGTAAAGGTGGATGACAAACAAATTTTTCCGGATCAAAGCTTAGTGTTTCTTCAAACGCATTTTCTTTTGTGTAGATTAGTTTTGAAACATCAATTTTCATTATTTGCGAAGTTCTGCTCCAAACTTGGTTTCCACCGCTTTAATGATTTGATTTTCGATGTTAGAAATATCGTTATCATTGAGGGTCTTTTCGTTACTAGATAGATAGACTGAAACTGCCATCGAGTAGTGGCCTTCTTTAACGTGTTCACCTTTATAAACATCGAAGATTTCAACCGACTTAATTAATTCACGGTTAACCTTATAAATTTCACTAACTACTTCTTTAGAAGTAACATCATTACTTAAGACGAAAGCGAAGTCGCGTTTCACACTTTGATAACGAGAGATTTCTTGCATCTTTTTCGCTGAAGTTTTGACATCGAAAAGGACACCTAAATCCATTTCAAGAGCGACGACGTTTTCTTTCTCAAGATGATACTTTTTAAGGGTGGTTGGATGAAGCTCACCAAAGATCGCTAATGGCTTACCATCAACCTTCACTAATGCTGATTTTCCAGGGTGAAATTCAACTTCAGATAAGCGAGAATAAACAACGCGTTTTTCATCAATATTAAATAAGCCAAGAAGCGAATCGACAACACCCTTTAAGTGATAGTAAGAATATGGTTCACCACTTAAGGCATAGCGACGTAAATCATTGCCCACTAAAACGATACCAAGATGAATATGTTTTTTCTCAACTTGGGAATAGATATCGCTAACTTCAAAGATAGCAACATTATCATTTGAGTGATTCTTGTTATAAACAAGAGTGTTCATCAAAGATGGCAATAAATTGGTACGGACATATTCATGTTCATCGGTAAGTGGATTCATCACTTTATAAGCTTTGTCTTTATTTAGAATTGCGAAATCTTCCACTTCTTTTTCTCTCATAAGTGAGTAACAAAGCACTTCATCTAAACCAATACCTCTAAGATAAGAACGAACGATGCGTTTCTTTTCTAAGGCTGGTTCAAGATGACCGACGAATAATTCGGTAACTGGAAGCTTAGCTTCAATGTGTTCAAATCCTAGGATACGAATCACTTCTTCACTTAAGTCAGCTTCATCGGTGATATCAATGCGTTGATCTGGAATAGTTGCAATAAGTTTTTCACCTTCAACTTTGACATCGATGTGGGCGGCTTTAAGCGCTCCAAAGATTTCGTCTTTAGTAAATGATGTACCAAGACGAGAATTGATATAGTTAAAAGAAGAAACAAGTTCCTTTTTCACATATTTATCTTTTAGATAAGTATTAACTTCAGCGATATCTTTTGCATCAGCAAGTTCCTTTAATAAGCTAGCGGTTAAATCCATAACGAAATCATATTGATTTGGATTAATACCTTTAACGAAACGTTGAGAAGAATCACTGGATAAATTAAGGCGAATTGATGTACGACGAATTGATGCGTAATCAAAGTTTGCAGCTTCAATAACGATGTTTTTGGTTTTTTCGTCAACCGCGCACGCTAAAGAGCCCATCACTCCACCAAGACACATGACTTTGCCATTTGAAGTAATGCAAATATCGCCTTTTTGAAGTTTGTAGGTCTTTTCATCTAAAGCGACGAAATCGCCTTCAATATCATCGCGGACCACTAATTCTGCTTTTTCAAGTTTATCAAGGTCGTACATATGAAGTGGTTGACCAGTTAAAAGCATGACATAGTTACCAATATCTACAATGTTATTGATAGAACGAATACCAGAGGAGCGAAGTGCTTCTTTTAAATACTCTGGTGATTCTTTGGTAACGATGCCTTTAACAACTCGAGCGGAGAATTGCGGACATTTTTCAGTTTTTGAATCAACTTTGAATTTTGCTTCAAAAGTGTTTTTAACACTTACACTTGGAAGATTAAGTTTCTTACCAAATAAAGTGTTAATTTCTTTAGCGACATTGATGACTGAATATAAATCGCTGCGATTTGCTAGCAATTTTAAATCTAAAACAACATCATCTAAACCAAGCAATTCAAGGACATTTTCACTACCAACTTCAAAATTTGCTGGTAATTCTTCAATGCCTTTAGTTTGTTGTTCATTTAGATATTTTGAATCAACACCAAGTTCAAGAAGTGAACAAAGCATGCCATTTGATTCATGGCCACGAATTTGACCTTTTTTAATCGTGCCACCCGGAAGGACACAACCATCCAAAGCAACGATAACCTTTAAGCCTTTACGGCAGTTAGGCGCACCACAAACAATGTCGAGAGTGCCATATTTAGGACCAGCGTTTACCTTTGTAACGTGAAGGTGATCGCTATTTTCCATGTTTTCACAATGGATAACTTCACCGACAACAACTTTAGAAGCAGAAGCGATCTTTTCAATTGATTCAACCTCAACACCAGCAAAGGTTAACCTATTTGCGATTTCTTCAGGAGTTAAACCATCTAAATCGACGTATTTTTTGAGTAAATTAAGTGATACTTTCATGATGTTTACCTCCTATTTACGTGAGAATTGTTCGATAAATCGAACATCTCCTTGATATATTTTGCGGATATCATCGATGCCATAGCGAAGCATCGCGACACGTTCAATGCCAACGCCAAAGGCGAATCCGCTATAAACTTTTGGATCATAGCCGGACATCTTTAAGACGTTTGGATGAACCATGCCTGCGCCAAGGATTTCGATATAACCTGTTCCTTTACAAGTTGGGCAGCCTTTACCACCACAATTCATGCAAGTAACATCGACTTCAACTGATGGCTCAGTGAATGGGAAATATGAACCACGGAAACGAACTTCACGTTTTTCACCAAACATTTTGCGAATAAATAATTCTAAGGTGCCTTTTAAGTTAGCTAAAGTTATACCTTTGCCAACAACAAGACCTTCAATTTGTCCGAATTGATGGGAGTGAGTGACATCGTCATCATCTCTTCTAAAGCATTTGCCTGGGCAAATCATCATCAAAGGTTTGCCACCTTTTTCATCCATCGCACGCGCTTGTTCAGGTGAAGTGTGTGTTCTAAGCAAGGTGGTTGGATTGATGTAGAAAGAATCTTGCATTTCACGAGCTGGGTGATTAGCAGGAATGTTCATTCTTTCGAAGTTATAATAATCAGATTCAACATCTGGTCCTTCTTTAACTTCGTAACCCATTGATACAAATGTATCAATAATTTCATCTTGCACTAAATAGAATGGATTGATTCCACCCATCTTGTAGTTATAGCCAGGAAGAGTGATATCAATTGTTTCTCTTTTAAGTTTTTGAGCGATGAGGGCATCATTAATTTCTTGAGCTTTCTTTTGGAAGGCTTCATTAACGGCTGCTCTAGCTTCGTTCATACATTGACCAAACTTGGCCTTTTCTTCATTAGCGAGATTTTTGATCTCAGACATTAACTGGGATAATTCAGATTTCTTAGATAAATGTTTCTCTTGGAATTCTTTTAATGATGCTTCATCTTTAACAGAACTCATTTCAGAAATAATCTTATCTTTAATCTGACTTACTTTTGAGAATATTTCGGACATATTTTTCTCCTTTTTATAAAATAAAATGACACACTAGGAACGAGTTTCCCCGTGGTGCCATCCTTTTTCAACATTGTTTTGTTGCACTAAGTCTTAACGCGACTAACGGTTATTCACTAACATGCTCAGAGGTGAATTCGCTCCCGTTTACAACTTGTGGGTTCCACTATTCCACATTCCCTATTTGTAAACGTTTCTGGAGGTACTACTTCTCGTCAACGCGATAATATTATAACTTATTTGTTTGCTAAGATAAATATCAAATATTTATGAAAAATGACAAAGAAAAAGGGCCGGATAACCAGCCCTTAGTTAGGATTTTTTGTCTTATTCAGCATCAGCAACAGACATTTGTGCCGCTAATGTTCCATTGTAGACATAAGAAACAATGGTGACATATGATTTTTGATCTGGAGAATCAAAATCCATGTAGTAATAGATTGATCCATCGCCAAAGATGTCTTCATAATCAGCAGCGGTTGGGTCACCATAGAATGATGAACCAGCAACCAAATAATCAGGAAGGAATGAAGCAAGAGTATTGCATGCAGCTAATAAGTTTGATTCAGATTCATCAGTCGATGAACCTAAGCCAACCCCAAGGCCATATTCTTGATTTTCATCGTCCCAAGTTAATGAAACACCTTGAGCTGATAAATTAGCGTTAATATCAGCGCTGACTTTAGCAGCGTTATAAACTGTGGTTTCACCACCGCCTCCGCCACCTTGACCGCCTTCAGCTTCATAATAGACGGTCATACTGGTAATTCTAACTTGGTTAGAAGATGCTGTGAATGTAACGGAGTTTGCACTACCGGTCCAAGTACCAACGTATTCACTATATGTGTACTCGCCTGCGCTTGCTGTGAAACCGCCTGGACCGTATTTCGCGTCGCCTTTAGCTGTACAAGTGAATTCAATCTTAGTAATTGTGTATTCACTGGAGATTGTAATTGTCTTGTTTTTAAAGACACGGATTTGATCAGCGGTGATTGTACCAACTGATGTAACTGTTACACCATCTTTTTCAATAGTTGCGGAAACACCGGCTGAACCACCATCAACAGGATCTGTATCGGAAGGAAGGAAGGTAACCGAGCCTTCAACAGGAGCTTCGCCTGGTTCCATGATTTGAGCGTAGACAACACCAGTTGTGCCATAGACACAAACGGTGATTCTGCCCTTGGTCCAGTAAGTGTATAACACTTCACCGGTATCTTCATCGGTTTCTTCACTCTTCTCCCAAGAAGAATTGAATAATGCATTATATGCTTCAACACCGGTTCCTTCTGGATCATAAGCGCTGACGTAAACACCAACGTTAGATTGGGCCATTTCAGCGATTTGTTCTTCGGTAATCAAACCCATCACGATGTAGAAGTAATACTCTTCGTAAAGCTCTTGGTAAGCCTCATCGAATGAAAGGTATTTAACCTTGTAATCCTTACCAGCAGGTTTTGCTAAAGTTGGAATATCGTTTTCGGTAATTTCGTATTGTGCTAAGTATGCTGCAATGTATTCAGCTGGCCATTCTTCAACAAAAGTTGAAGTTGGTGTTGAAGAAGCAACAGCAATTGAGAATCCATCTGGAACAAATTCATATTCGTCGTTATAATCGCCAGAAGCATTAAATTCAATCGAGATTTTTTCTTCCCAATCGAATGCACTGCCGCCGATAACATCATCAGCAGAATCAGTCTCGGCTTCACAAATTAATCCAAGATTTGTAACGTCTTGATAATATTGTCCAGCAAGGTTAGAAGTTGTTTCACACTCAATGATTACATAACCAAGTCTAACGTACCAACCATATTTAGAAGCAGTGAAGTGTGGGACGCTAACGCCAGAATATGCTTCGATTTCAGCTAATTCTGGGATTTCTGGCCAACTTGTTGCTTCATGAATTACTGGTTCGAAGACAACAAAGACACCATTACCGCCATCGATTGTGTAATCGATGCTGATAGTCATAACGCCATCTTCAAATGCTTTTGAATATTTGTTAGCGACTTCTGGATCTGGTGAATATCCGTTTTCAGCAAGAACTCCACCATAAGCTTCGCGTAAGTCTTCATCGAAATAGTCATAGAATACAATCTCTAATAAAGATGAATCATAAATTTCGTAGTTTTCACCGAATTGATAGAATGGTAAGGTTTCACCTTCAAAGAATTCATTAAAGAATGCTTGGTATGCTTCTGGCCATTCGGTATCAGTTGTTCTGGATTGTTTTGCTTGGAAAACAGCATCCATAATGGTGTAACCACTGCTGTTAGCCCAAACGTTAACAACAACGCGGCCAACACCATCAATTACGTAGACGTAATATGGATCGCCATAACTATCGACGCCAGCGGCTTCCCAACCTTGAGCGGCCTCAAAAGTAGCAACAACTGATGCTTTATCAGTGTCTGGGGTCTTTAATTGGCAACCACTATCTTTAGAAATGAGTTCCCAAATCGCACTTGTGAATGGGAGTAAATTGTTGTTGAGATTTTCTTTTAAGAAAGTCTTTTCATCTTCAGTCCAATCGGTTCCTAAAACTCTAATGTCATAGGTTTTGGAAACTTTAACACTATCTTCCTCAAATGAAACAGTGACAGTTTGGACACCAGATTTTGACATATCATAACCACTAAATGTCGCTTGAGCAGAAACATCTTTGGTTGATTTGTCATTATAAGTAGCAGTAACAGTTGGTTTTTCAAATTCATCACCAACGTTATATTTCACCTTTTGATTGCTAATAGCAATCGATGCAACGGTGATTGGTGCAACACTAATTGTGTATGAAGTTTCAACTGTGACATTGTTTTCTTCGTATGAAACCTTAACTTCTTGGTTACCGTCTATGGACATATCATAGCCAGAGAAGACCGCATATTCGGAAACATCCTTCAATGAAGAGTCGGAATATTGAGCAGTTACTTTAGGTTTAACAAATTCTTCGCCAACAATGTAAGAGGTCTTAGGATTATCAGCGGTAATTGATGTGACAGTGACGGTTTCTTCACCACCAGAAGAAGAGCCACTACCACTTGAGCTTGGATTGACGCTAGTAGTAATAGAAGAAGTGCTACTTGTTTTCTTCTTCGGCTTCTTCGAGGTTCCACCAAGCAAATTACAACCTGTCAAAACGAGTGTTGATGCAAGGAGGAGACCTGTCATGAGTTTAAATTTTTTCATAATTTAACCCCTTCCTTTCTTTACGAGTTATAGTTTACAACACAAAAAAAGCCTTTATCAATGATAAATAAAATAAACAAAAAATTATTTAAGTGAATACATCGCTATTGCACCAGCAATTGCGACATTTAAAGATTCGATGTTTTCGATATCGATTCTAACTCGTTGATCAGCAAGAGTTAAGATCTCTTGGCTAACTCCATGCGCTTCATTGCCTAAAACAAGGACGAATTTATCTTTAATTTTGACGTCTTTCAAAGAGATTGAACCTTTGATTTCGGTCGCTAAAACTTGATAACTTTTTGCTTTTAAATCTTTGAGTTTTTTGCCACTAACTATATTTAATTTAAATATAGCACCTTGTGAAGCTTGCAAAACTTTATCATTATAAATTGAACAACAATTCTCGCTTAAAACAACATCTAAAAAGTTAAACGCAAGAGCAGTCCTAAGAATCGTTCCTAAATTGCCTGGATCAGAGACGTCATCGAGGTATAAAACCTTATCATTTTTAACCTCTTTTTTCTCAGACATTTTGCACACCGACACAATGCCTTGTGGGGATTTTGTTGATGATATTTTTTCCATCACTTCTTTAGAAACAACAAATTGTGGGATATCAACGTCTTTGATTGGCTTTAGAACATAGATTTCTTTCACCAAACCTGCTTGCATCGCCATTTCAAACATATGAAAACCATCAACTTTGAACTCTTTAACTTCGTTTCGATATTTTGAATCGTTCAATTTGACGATTCTTTTAATCTGTTCGTTTTGACGAGATTTGATTTCTTTAATCATTGATGGATTCCTCTTTTTAATTTACGTTGCAGAGCTTTGTAGTTAGGTGAGTACTTATAAACAATATCATAAAAACCTTTTTGGTGATTGCGCTGATATTCATGAGCAAGTTCGTGAACCACCACCGTATCAATTATTTCTAAGGAATAATGAATTAGTGAGGTCTGAAATGATAATGAATGGGTTCGTTTTGAATTTGAACCATATTGTCTAACTGTCTCTTTTATTCTTATTTTATATGGATTATTAATATCCATGATTTGCTCGTATTTTCTAACTTCTTCGCTAATGACTTTTAAGGCTTCTTTTTTCAAAAAGACGCGTAATTCGTCGTCGTTTTTAATATTTAGTGAAGATAATGAAACTTTTTCTCCAAGGAGATAAACAAAGTCGTTTTCAAAAGAAAAATGTTCGACATTTGTGGAGTTTTGTTTAGTTAAACGAGGAAAGAATTTATCGATCTGTTTTAGGATCATTCCGGGTAACATTCCATATGGCGCGGAAACATAAAAAACACCATCACGATATTGATAATATGAATTACGAATCCATTTATAAGTGACGATTACCTTGTAGGATTTCTCATCTTTGATAAATTCAATTTCTTTTTGTTTCATCAAACAAGATTTTACTATATTCGATTGAGAATTATTACTTATTTATTTAGAATAAAAGCATGCAAAAAATCTTAGTTAGTGCCTGTTTAGTCGGTGAAAAGACTAACTACAAAGGTCAAGGCAAATATTGCCCTGACATTGAAAGACTAAAAGAAAAATATGAATTAGTCATTTTTTGTCCAGAAGTTGAAGGCGGTTTATCCACTCCTCGTGAACCAAGCGAAATCAAAGGCTCACAGGTTTATCATAAGTCTGGCAAAAACGTTACTCGTCAATTTGAACTTGGCGCAAATAAAGCTTTAGCTTTATGCAAATATTTAGGCATTACTAAGGCTGTCTTAAAAGAGAATTCTCCTTCATGTGGCACTCACATGATTCATAATGGATACTTTATGGACCGTCTCATTCCTGGTTTAGGAGTGACTGCTCGCATCTTAAAAGAACACGGCATCGAAGTCTATAGCGAAGCCGAAATCGATAAATTGTTATAAAAAAGAAGGCTTATGCCTTCTTAATAATTTGTTTCCTGTCTAACGTGATTAACTTTTAGTTTGGCTTTATATGAGGAGATAATCTCATCTTCACTCATCCCGATTGATGCGGATAAGTTTAGATATTTTTGGAATGCATCCTCATAGTGAGCTAAATCATAATGATCAAGAAGAGCGATGGAAGCTTTATAAATTTCATGAATTTGTCTAGTTAAATCAAGATCGCTTTTCTTTATTTCATATTTATATTTTTTCGCGTGTAAAGGAATACCTAAAGATAGAAGGAAATGAATTCCATCAGCAAATTCATCCATCACTACTTCTTTTGCAGATGGACCTTTATTTGACCAATACTTAAAGCATCTTGTTTCATTAGCAAGTTCACCGATTTCTACGATAAGTGCTAAAAGGCGACGTTCAAAAGTGGACTCGTAAGTCACATGATGGTTATTAGCTATTTCAGCATCTAATGATGCTTGAAGGCTATAAAGTTCTTCTAAATCGATCATTTTTTAGTGATTTTTTGTAAATGCCAAATATCTTTGACGTAGTCTTTAATCGTACGGTCAGAGGAGAAGAATCCACTACCAGCGATATTGATTAAGCACATTTCAGCCCATTTATCTCTATTTAAATAGAGTTGTTCGATCTTTTGTTGAGCTTTGATATATTCAGGAAGATCTTTGAGAATAAAGTAACAATCGTTGTTATTCATAATTTCATCAAAGATGAGGTTGAACTTATCTGGTTTTGTAACCCATGGGCCATTACGTAGTGAATCCATAATTTCATGAGCGATTGGGTTATTTTGATATTCTTCCCAAGCTGAATATCCACCGTTTGCATAGTAATTTAAAACTTGTTCGGAGGTTAAACCGAAGATAACACAGTTATCATCACCAACAAAATCACGGATTTCAACGTTCGCACCATCGAGGGTTCCTAAGGTGATTGCACCATTCATCATGAACTTCATATTTGAAGTTCCACTAGCTTCTTTTGATGCAGTTGAGATTTGTTCAGAAACATCAGCAGCAGGAATAATCTTTTCAGCCAAGGAAACACCATAGTTTTCAATGAAGATGACCTTCATATATTTGCTAACTTGTGGATCGTTATTAACGACATCTGCTACCGAGATGATTAATTGAATAATCTTCTTCGCATAAACATAGCTTGGAGCGGCTTTCGCACCAAAGATGAATGTACGTGGATAAATCTTGAAGTTAGGATCAGATTTGAATCTGTTATATAAGTATATAACATGGAAGATGTTCATTAGTTGACGTTTATAAGCGTGAAGTCGTTTAACTTGGACATCAAAGATGGAGTTAACATCGACATCGATATTCATCTTCTCTTTGATATATTTTGCTAGAGCAACTTTATTTTCATGCTTAATATCAAGGAATAATTCCTTTGTTTTCTTATCATTTGCGTATGGTTTGAGTTTGATAACCTCATCTTCCATATCGGTCTTCCAAGCCTCACCGATTCTATCGTCGATAAGTTTAGAAAGACGTGGATTACAATACATCAACCATCTACGCTGAGTAACACCATTGGTTTTATTATTGAATTTCTCTGGGAATAAAGAATAAAATTCTTTAAATGTCTCTTTCTTCAAAATTTCGGTATGGAGCTTCGCAACACCATTGATTGAGAAGGAGGCAAAGATTGCTAAGTTGGTCATATGAATAAGACCGTCTTTAATAATTTGAGTTGCATAGCGAGTTCCAGCATCAACACCCTTGGAATCGAGATATTGATTAAAACGACGATTGATTTCTTCGATAATCATATAGCAACGTGGACAAACTTGTTGGACATATTCGATTGGCCACTTTTCAAGTGCTTCCGCCATAATGGTGTGGTTGGTGTAGGCAATTGATTTAGTGACAACATTCCATGATTCATCCCAACCATAACCATAGACATCCATCATTAATCTCATTAATTCTGGGATTGCTAAAATTGGGTGGGTATCGTTAAGTTGGAACACATAGTATTCATGTAAGTTAAGAAGAGTCTTATGTTCTCTCATGTGACCACGAAGAATTGATTGAAGACCACTGCTAACGAGGAAGTATTGTTGTTTTAAACGTAGAATGCGGCCTTTTTGAGTGGAATCATCTGGATATAAACCATGTGAAAGTTCTTTTAAGGTCGATAAATATTCTTCAAACGGAACACCTTTTGGAAGGTTTTCTTCACTTGGTTCAGCACTCCAAAGACGAAGGGTGTTGCAGACGCCATTACGATAACCGATGATGGAAACATCATATGGAACAGCTTTAACGTGAGTTGCACCGACGGTTCTTAAACCAAAGCTTCCATCTTCTTTGATGTAAGATTCAGATGAACCACCAAATTCGATTTCAACCGCATGTTTTGATTTTCTGGTTTCAAAAACAAAACCGTTTGTGAGCCATTGATCTGGGACTTCAAATTGACGGCCTTTTTGAATAATTTGACGGAAGAAACCATATTCATAACGAATCGTATTTCCCATCACTGGGTAACCGAGTGAAGAAATTGAATCGAGGAAGCAGGCGGCAAGACGGCCAAGACCACCATTACCTAAACCAGCATCACTTTCTTCTTCTTCAAGGGTGTTAATATTGATACCTAAATCCGCTAAACCTTCTTTAGCTACTTCGTAGATACCAAGGTTTTGCATGTTATTTGTAAGAAGTCGACCAATTAAAAACTCCATTGAAAAATAGATGAGTTGTTTGCGACCTTTGTGTAAAACTTCTTCGCGAGTATTTCGCCAGTCTTTACCAGCGTAATCACGAACCATTTCACCTAAGATGTCGTAAAGTTCACTTGGGTGAGCTTCTTCAACACTATTACCGTATCTTTCAACTAAACGTTGTTGATAGACTTCTTTGAATTTCTTTTTGGAAGAGAACATAACTATTTAGCTCCTTTATATTTAAAGATCATCGCTCCAAAGGAAGCGAGTTTAATGCGAATGTGATATGGACGATTTTCTGGACCGAAATCTTCAGTCTTTAATGGTAAACCATTATATTGGTTATCCCCACCATAGACATCCTTGTCGGAATTGAAGATTTCTTCATAGATGCCTTCTTTAGTGACACCAATATCGTAATCGTTATAGAAGTTTGGAGTCATATTGAAGACGAACACTAAACGGGAATCGCCATCGAAACGTTCAAAAGCAAACACCGAATCATTGCTATTATCCACCATCAACCAATTGAAGTTGTTTGGATTATATTCATTCGTATGTAAAGCTTTTTCGTAAGAGTAAATTAAATTTAAATCACGAACTAAACGGGAAATTGAGTCGTGTTTTGGGAAGGTTTTTAAAACCCATGGAAGTGATTTCTTTTCATTCCATTCATCAAAACTAGCAAGTTCATTGCCCATAAATGAAAGTTTCTTACCTGGATGACCCATTTGATAGGTGTATAAGTTTCTTAATAACGCGAACTTGTTATCGTAAGATCCCCACATCTTATTGATGAGAGTGCCCTTTCCATGGACGACTTCGTCGTGAGAGAAAGGAAGCATGAAGTTTTCGTTAAAGAAATAGGCCATCGAGAAGGTCAACTTGTTGTGATCATATTTTTTATAAATTGGATCGAGAGAATAATATTTCAAAGTATCATTCATCCAACCTAAGTCCCACTTATAATCGAAACCAACTCCACCATATTCGGTTGGTTTGGTAACACCATAGAAGTCGGAACTATCTTCAGCAATCATCATCAAACTTGAATGACGAGAATGGAGCAATCCGTTGGTGCGTTTTAAGAATTCAACCGCTCCATCATTCGTGCCTTTTGATTTATCACCATCATAGAATAACATGTTACTAACCGCATCAATTCTTAAGCCATCAATGTGAAACATTGTCGCATAATAATTCATCGCGGACATCAAGAATGAACGAACTGGGTCTTTGCCTAAATCGAAGTAGGCGCTGCCCCAAGGAGAGAACATGCGTTTTGGATCACTTGGTTCAAATAGGTGCGCGCCATCGAAATTAATGAGCGCGTAATCATCGACAGCAAAGTGAACTGGAGCGAAGTCAAAAATGACACCGATACCAGCTTGATGCATGCGGTCAACAAAAGACATCAATTGTTTTGGGTTACCATATCGAGAGTCAACTGAATAAAATCCAGTGGCTTGATATCCCCAACTACCGTCAAATGGATGTTGGACAATTGGCATTAATTCGACATGGGTATAACCGAGTTCTTTGACATATGGGATTAAATAATCAGCGATTTCTTCGTAAGAAAGAAGACGACCATTAACTTCACCCTTCCATGAACCTAAGTGAAGTTCATAGATTGACATTGGTTTTTCGAAGTTTCTGGTGCGGCTCTTCATAAATGAAGAATCGTGCCATGCAAAGTTGGTGTAATCAAATAAACGTGAACAGGTCGCTGGGCGATATTCACTGTAGAATGCGAATGGGTCAGCTTTATCAACGTATTGACCTAAAGCGTTTTTGAAATGGAACTTGTAGGATTGATAATTGACTAAGCCAGGAATAAATATTTCCCACGCTCCAGAATCATCAACTTTTGTCATCTTGTCGCGACGAACATCCCAGTTATTCCATTCACCGATAACTGAAACGTCTGTTGCGCATGGTGCGTACAACCTGAAAACGAAGCCAGTTTCTTTGCCTCTTTTTTCATAATGAGCACCAAAATAAGTAAAAGCGTCGATACATTGACCGACTAAATAATCGTAGAGTAATCCGTATGCCATAATGTGAACATTTTAGCATGGTTTTATCCCTTTTACACGGGTAAGCGCATACCTCGCAGGGGAACGCGATAGAGAATTTTGCTATTCAATTATATTGAAAATATATCCACTTTTTACTATAATTTTTCTCGAAAAGAGGTCTTTTTATGGCAAAAGTAATGGCAGTTAACGCAGGTTCGTCAAGCTTAAAATTCAAGCTTTACGAAATGCCTGAAGAAAAAGTCTTATGTTCAGGAAACGCTGAACGCATTGGTCACGAGGATGCAATCTTTGGCATCAAGTGGAATGGACAAGAAGAAAAGAACATTCTTCCAATTCTTGATCATGCAGCAGCTGTTGAATTATTAGTTAAAGCACTCATTGATAAAGGCATAGTCAAATCAATGGATGAAATCGTCGCATGCGGTCACCGTATCGTTCAAGGTGGTAAATATTTCTCCAAATCAGAACTATTTAACAAAGACACCGAAGACAAGATTGAATCGTTGATTCCACTCGCCCCGCTTCATAACAAAGCTCACTTAGTTGGCTTTAGAGCGTTTAAGAAGATTCTTCCTGATTCAGTTAACGTTGCAGTCTTTGATACTGCCTTCCATCAGACTATGTCTGAAGAAGATTATCTATTCCCAATTCCATACGAATACTCCGAAAAATATGATTGCCGTCGTTATGGAGCGCATGGTACTTCTCACAAATACTTATCCCAAGTTGGTCTTAAATATTGTGAAGGCATCGCTCATCCAAAAATGATCATTTGTCATATCGGTTCAGGAGCCTCATTAACCGCGGTCAAAGATGGTAAATGTGTCGCGACATCCATGGGTTTAACGCCTTTAGGTGGAATTATGATGGGTACCCGCACAGGAGACCTTGATCCATCCGTTATGAATTACCTTTGCAAATGCACTGGAAAATCAGTTGAAGAAATGTATCAAATCTTCAATAAAAAATCTGGTTTCTTGGGCGTTTCTGAAGTTTCGAATGACTCACGTGACGTTTTAAAGGCTTGCGAAGAAGGTAATAAAAAGGCGATTATCGCTAATCGTTTATTTGTTAGACGTATCGCTGACTTCATCGGACAATATTTTGTCCGTCTTGGTGGAGCAGATTTAATCATCTTCTCAGCTGGTATCGGCGAAAACTCCACTATCACCAGAGAACAAATCTGTGATGCAATCGCTCCAGCGTTAGGAATTGAAATCGACAAGAAGCTTAACGCATCTATTAGAGGTAAAGAAGCTTTGCTTTCCACACCTAATTCTAAGATTAAAGTCGCAGTTATCCCAACCGATGAGGAAGTGATGATCGCTCGAGATACATACGCTTACTACCTTAAGAAATAAAAATGAATATATTAGAAGAAAGAAATCAAACCTACGAACATAAATATGGTGAGGTCTTAAAGAAGATCAAAGAATATGACCGCATCGCTATTTTCCGTCATGACCATCCTGATTATGACGCTTTAGGTTCACAAATGGGTTTTGTCCATTATTTACGTGACAACTTCCCTGAGAAAAGTGTTGTTTATGTTGGCGATAATCACGTCACATTAACTGGTCAATGCTTCCCAAAAATGGAAGAAATTACTGATGAATGGTTCGCTCATCCATTCCTTGCTATCATCTTAGATTTATCTAATTTAGATAGAATCTGTGATGAACGCGCGAAAAAAGCGAACTTTATGATTAAGATTGACCACCACCCAGATGTCGAACCATTTGGTGATATTTCCATCGTTGATGAATCGATGGCAGCGGCTGGTGAACTAGTCGCAAATATGTTCTACTCATTCTCAAAGAAATATAAAGTTTCGAAGGAATGTGCTTCATATCTATATAAAGCTATTGTTGGAGATTCTGGTCGTTTTCTTTATGATTCCACCACCGTTCACACTTTCTATATCGCTCAAAAGCTACTTGAAAGTGGAATGAAAATCTCCGAAATCTATGCTGAAATGTATAACCAAAAACTTGAAGATTTAGAAGTAACTGGTTATGTGTTACGCCACTATCAAATCACTCCACATGGAGTTGCCTATTATATCCTTAATGACGAGACCCTCAAACGTTTCAATATTCCAGCAATTCGCGGAAAAGATAACGTCAATTTGTTCGCTCATTTAGATGGCATTAATGCCTGGTTAAGTGTGACTGAAGATGTCAAAAAAGGTAACTGGAGAGTTTCACTTAGATCTGGCGGTGTCGATATCTCTCATATCGCTGAAAAATATAATGGCGGAGGCCACGCTCAAGCGAGTGGTTTGAAGCTAAAAAATCTCGATGAGCTTCAAGATTTGCTCAAAGATCTTGATTCCCTCTTTAAATAAAAAATATTCGAGATTTGTCGATGATATTTAAAAAATCTTGGTAATTTGCCGTTAGATAAATTGCCACTAAAAATACAACATTTCTATCGCTAACTAAAAAGGTGTCAAAATGATACCTTTTTACTTTAAGTAGAGTCTTATTATTGTTACAATAATTATATGTCGTTTACGCCTCTACATGTTTATACAGGTTATTCGTTTGAGAAATCTGGTCTAAAAATTGACCAGTATGTTTCAAATGCGAAAAAACTTGGATATAAGTCATTAGGCATTTCTGATTTCGAATCTTTATCGGGCGGACCATCATTTGTCCACGCTTGTGAAAAGCAAGGCATCAAGCCAATTATCGGTGAGGATTTTTATTTCGATAATCTTCTCCTAACCTTTATTGTCAAAAACGAAATTGGTTATCGAAATCTTTTAAAACTCAACCACCACAATTCACAAAGAAGTCTCTCCCTTAAAGTTGTTAAAGAAAACAATGAAGGTCTTGCGATTATTCTTTCAATTCAAAACGATGCGATTAAAAGAGCATACATCAGTGAATTTAGTGAGCTTCCTAAAAAGATGGCGAAACTCGCTCGTGGAATTGATGATTTCTATTTAGGCATAGATGTTAATGACGAACTCACCTACATTAACGATATGCGTTCATTCGCATTTAGCCATGGCTACCAATCCATCGCTTTTCCACATGTTAAATACGTTAAGAAAGAAGATGCAATTATTTTAAAAATGATGGAAGCTATTGCTTCCAAACAAGTGCTTCAAGAAAAGGAAGCTAGTGGTCCACAATATCTACTCAGTGAGGAAGAGGTTGCTTCTTTATATAAACCAGAAGAAATCAAAAAATGTGAAGAATTAGTTAATTCAATCAATTTCAAACTCATCTCTCAACGTGGAAAGATTGTTTCGTTTGTGAATGATAAAGGTTTATCAAGCGATGATTATTTAAAAGAATTATCCCTAAATAATCTTAAGAAACTTAATAAAGTTTCAAAACCGTATATCGATCGACTTTCTTACGAACTTAATGTAATTAAGAAGATGGGTTATAGCGATTATTTCCTTATCGTTCATGACTACGTTGATTATGCGAAAAAGAATAATATCGCTGTTGGTCCAGGTCGAGGCTCTGCTTCAGGCTCATTGGTCTCATATGCATTAGGAATTACAGTTCCAGATCCAATTGAAAATAATCTTCTTTTCGAGCGTTTCTTAAATGAACATCGTCAAACTATGCCAGATATCGACGTCGACTTCTCCGATATTAACCGTGAAGATGTTGTTTCTTATATCAGACAAAAATATGGCGCTGACAAAGTCGCTCGTATTATGGCGATTCAAAAGATCGGTGCTAAACAAGCCTTAAACGATGTTGGCAAAATCTTTGGTTATGACCAACATGATATCGAATTATTCACCAAACTAATCAAAGATGAGAGAGATGAAAAACTATCCCTAAGAGAAATATATAAGACTAGCGCCGACTTTAAGCGATTAGTTAATGATGATAAATACTATTTACAAATTGTAAGTCTTGCTTCTAAGATCGAAGGATTTCCAAGACAAGCCTCTTTACACGCGGTTGGTATCGTTTTAAATGCCGATCCACTTGAAAATGTTATTCCATTATCACCAGCATTTGATGGAGGATATGTTGAACAATTTGAAAAAGATTATCTTGAAGAACAAGGCTTCCTCAAGATGGATATTCTCGCATTACGCAATTTAACAATCGTCGAAGATTGTCTTACTTTGCTTAAGCAAAAAGGCATAAATATCGATCGTGATTCAATTCCATATGATGATCCAGGTGCAATTAAAGTTATCGCTAGCGAAAAGACGATGGGTATTTTCCAACTTGAATCTGCTGGAATGCGTAAAGCGATCAACACTATCAAAATCAAAACATTTGAAGATGTTGTCGCCTTACTTGCGCTTTATCGCCCAGGTCCAATGGATAACATCAAAGAGTACGCTAAGTACAAGAATACCGGGCAAAAGATCAAATACATTGCTCCAGCTCTAGAAGAAATACTTTCCCCTACATATGGACAAATCGTTTATCAAGAGCAAGTTATGCAAATTGCATCAAAGATGGCAGGATTTTCACTTGCTCAAGCCGATATTTTTAGAAGAGCGATCTCCAAAAAGGATTCTGCTAAACTTGCCGCAACTGAAAAGAGCTTCATTGATGGTTCCATTAAAAACGGATATAGCAAGGAAGTTGCTACAAAAGTCTATCAATTAATCTATAAATTCGCCGATTACGGTTTTAACCGTAGCCACGCATTTGTTTACGCAATTTTCTCAATGAGAATGGCCTATCTAAAAGCTCATTATCCACTTGAATTTTATGCTTCGATTTTATCGAATGCTTCAACAAATGAATTTAATAACACTGTCGCTGAAATGAAAAAGGCAAAAATTAAGATTATTTGCCCTGATATCAACGATTCGGGATTAGTTTTCAAGATCAAAGGCAATCAAATTCTATTCCCATTAATATCAATCAAAGGCATTTCATCTACTCTTGCCAAACAAATTATCGAAGAAAGAAATAATAAACCATTTGAAGACTTATTTGATTTCGTTTTACGAATGGGTAAATACAAATTAAGTAACGCAAATCTCATCAATTTAATTGATGCAGGTTGTTTTGATTCAATCACCCCGTCAAGAGCATCGTTAAGAATAAATCTTGTCTCAGCATTAACATTTGCTTCCTTTGCTTTAGATGACCAAGGCTTATTAGCCTTCGATCCAAAACTATACCCGAAGCCAGAGTTTAGATATGTCGAAGATGATTTACTTGAAAACCTCAATAAAGAATTCCAAGTTCTTGGTTTGATGGTGTCAGCTTCACCACTCGAGAAATACAAAAAAGAAATCAAAGAGTTAAAAGCTATTTCAATTGAGCAACTTGATGACGCTAATGGAAACGTTAAGATTGTCGCGATTATTAAGAATATTCGTAAGATTATCACTAAGAAAGGTCAAAATATGGCATTCGTTAGTGTTTATGATGAATCCAGTGAAACTGAAATAACTCTTTTCCCAGAAGCATATCTAAAATCAATGAAAGCATTAAAAAAGAACCACATAGTGGTTATTAGTGGATATATGAAGAAAAATCGTGAGTTAAGTGTTGACTCGCTCGTAGATATAAAGGAGTTCGAAAATGAATAAAGCATATGTTATCGATGGCAACTCATTACTTTTTAGAGCTTATTACGCGACTGCCTATGGCGGCAATGAGATCATGCGCACAAAAGATGGCACTCCAACCAATGCCTTATTTTCCTTTTCGAATATGCTTAACAAAATCCTTCAATCATTAAAAGAAGGTGACGCTTTGTTTGTTGGTTTTGATACTGGCAAAGCCACCTTTAGACATAAAGAAGATGAAAAATATAAAGCAAATCGTAAGCCATGTCCTGAGGATTTAAAGATTCAAATGCCAATCGTCAGGGAATTACTTCGTTCCTTAAATATCTTTATGTTCGAAAAAGAAGGCTATGAAGCTGACGATATTTGTGGAACTGTTTCAAAGATGCTTGGAAAAGATAATTACGAAGTAATTGTCTACACATCTGATCGTGACTTTTTACAACTTATTGATAAACATATTTCAATCCATATCTTAAAAACTGGTATGTCGAACATCTTGGTAATGAATGAAACAACTATGCCAGAACTATATGGCTTTGCACCACTTCAAATCATTGACTACAAAGGTTTAAGAGGTGACGACAGTGATAACTTACCAGGTATTCCAGGTGTTGGTGATAAAACCGCTGTTAAGTTAATCCAAGAATACGGTAGCTTTGAAAAGATTGTTGAAGCTGCTAAAACAATGAAATCAAAAGTTGGTGAATCAATCGTTGAAAATGCCGACTTAGGACGCCACTGCTATGAAATGGCAAAGATTTTAACAGATGTTGAACTTCCATTCTCATCCAAAGATCTCGTCTATGAAGGTTATTCATTCAATGATGTCGCAGCCTTCTGCAATAAATACGAATTAAAACAATTCTTAAATCGCATCCCAACCAAACTTAAAAAGGATGATAATAACGACAACATTTCTTTCGAGGAAGTTACAAAACTTGAGATTAAATCAGCCCCAAAAGAGATCGCGTTAGCGCTTGATATTGAACCAGGAAATTATAACGACGCAGTTATCTATGGAATGGCCGTTTTACTCGATAACAAGTTATATTACATTCGTGTAGAAAATCTCAAAGATAATCGAGAATTGCTCGATATTTTGAAAAATAAAGATGTTAAAAAGTATTGTTACGACTTTAAGCAAATCAAGGTTGCTTTGCATCACAAAGGCATAGAAATTGATGGCTTATATTTTGATGCTTTATTAGCGGCTTATCTTCTAGATTCAACTCTTTCAAATAATGTCGATTCAATCATGCACTACTTTGGTGCAAATCTTTCCTCAAGCAAGGATGAATCCATGTCATTATTTGATAACTCCGATCCAGAAAGAACTGCTAAGATTGCTTACTACGTTAACAAGTTCGCAAACAAGGCATTATCTGATTTAGACAGCCTTGAATGTCGCAAATTATATCAAGAAGTCGAAATCCCTCTTACCAGCGTCCTTGCCGACATGGAAATTGAAGGTTTCCCACTCGATATCGAAGTCTTAGAAAAGATGGGTGAAAATTTCAAAGTTAATCTCGAAAACATTAAAAAGAGAATTTATGAGTTAGCTGGTGAAGAATTCAATATCGATTCTCCAAAGCAAGTTGGCGATATTCTTTACACCAAATTAGGTTTATCAAATTCAAAGAAAAACTCTACATCAGTTGATGCTTTAAAGCTTTTAGTAGATAAACATCCGATTGTAAGTGAAATTCTATTATATAGAAAATATGCGAAGCTCCTATCTACATATATCACTGGTTTATCCAGTCATATTAGAGATGATGGAAAGATTCATGCGATATTTAATCAAGCCTTAACTCAAACCGGAAGGTTATCTTCAAGTGAACCAAACTTACAGAATATTTCGGTTCGTGATGAAGAAGGTAAGATGATTCGTAAGGCTTTCTATTACAAAGACGATAAATATTCGATCCTTTCTTTGGACTATTCACAAATTGAATTAAGAATCTTGGCGAGCTTATCAAATTGTAAAAAATTACAAGATGTCTTTGAATCTGGAGAAGATATTCACGCCGCTACTGCTGCTCATGTCTTCCATGTTGAACATCCAAGCGATGCTGAACGCCGCAGAGCAAAGGCTGTTAACTTTGGAATCATTTATGGTATTTCGGATTGGGGGCTTTCTGAACAAATTGGTGTCTCTGTTAAAGAGGCTAAACAAATCATTTCTTCATTTTATGAAGCGTATCCAGAAATTGCTCAATATTTCCAAAAGATTACTGCTGAAGTTACCAAGAATGGTTATGTTACAACCTTGTTAGGTCGTAGAAGATATCTTCGCGAAGTCCATGATGCGAATTATCAAGTCCGTGAATTCGCTAGACGCGCTGCGATGAATGCGCCTATCCAAGGCACCGCTGCTGACTTAATCAAGATTGCAATGATTAAAGTTGATAATGCTCTCAAAGAGCACAAATTGAAAACAAAACTTATCCTACAAATCCACGACGAATTATTATTCAAAGTTCCTGAAGACGAAAAAGAAATCGTCTATCCACTTGTTAAAGACATAATGGAACATGCAATGGATTTACCAACTAAATTAGAAGTTGATGGAGGATTTGGTCATACTTGGTATGATGCAAAATAATTATGCCTGAATTTCCAGAAGTACACACTGTCATTGAAGTCTTAAAAGACCTGTCGCTAGGAAAGACTATTAAAAGGGTCGATGTTTTAAGAGCGAAAAATGTAACTGGTGATACTTCAAAATTAGTAGGCAAAACGATCAAATCTTTCTCTCAAATTGGGAAATTTATTGTTTTCCATCTTAGTGAAAACGTTGTTCTTATCTCTCATTTGAGAATGGAAGGCAAATATTTCTCAAGAAAAGAAAGTGAACCATACAAAAAACACGATATTGCTGCATTAGTCTTTACCGATGGTAATTCTCTTGTTTATAACGACACTAGAAAATTCGGAATCTTAGAAATCTCAAATGAAAAAGATTATTTAAACGAACCACCATTAAATAAAGTTGGTCCAAACCCATTTGAAATGAACGATGCATCTAGACTTGTGAAAGCTTTTAGAAATAAATCTATTCCCATTAAGACTGCTTTACTTGACCAAAGCGTGATGTCTGGACTAGGCAACATATATGTTGATGAAGTCTTATTTGATTGTGAAATTCACCCAGAAACCCCCGCTAAACTAGTTAACGAAGATCAACTTGAAGATGTTCTAAAAGCGTCAAAATCTATTCTCAACGATGCAATTAAACAAGGTGGAAGCACAATTAAGTCATATCACCCAAAAGAAGGTGTCTCAGGAAACTTCCAAGTTTCACTTAAGGTGTATGGCAAGAAAGATTTGTCATGTCCACGCTGCGGCCACCACTTACGTAAAATCTTTGTTGGCGGAAGAGGCACAACCTATTGCCCAAATTGTCAAAAGAATCCTGCTATTAAACATGTCATTGCAATCACTGGCCCAATCGGTTCAGGAAAATCAACTTGTTTAAATATATTTAAAAAGCTCGGTTATAACTGCTTAAGTGCTGATGAAATAACCCATAACTTATATAAAGAAAAATCGGTTCAAAATGGAATCAAAAAGTTTATCCCAGAATTAAAGATTAAAAATGGAGATATCGATCGAGACTTTTTAAGGAAGTATCTTTTGGATAATCCAAACAAGAAACCTCGTTTAGAAAAATACGTTCATTCTTTAGTGAGCGAAGTTATCATTGATGAAATCAAGAAGTCGAAAAAGGATGTAGTAATGGAAGTCCCGTTATTGTTTGAATCTCACCTTGATGACTTTGCTGACGAAATAATTTACGTTGATATCGCAAATAACGTCCAAAAAGAGCGTCTCAAACTACGCGATAAAAACTTTGATGAAACATTGTTAATAAACAATTCCTTCAACCTTAAAAATAAAGAAAAAGCGACATGCATTATTTTAAATAATGGCAATATCGCTGATTTAGAAAAGAATATTAAACTTATTTACGGTAAATAGAAGCGCCGGTTAAGTCGAATTCATCGCCACACATTTCTTCTAATGTATTAGCGAGTTGTTTCGCGCGAATGTCTCCACCACTTTTTCCAATGTTATAAAGTTGTTGGATTTCTTTAATTGAATAATTGGAAGAGAAGAATGTTAATTTGTTTTGATGTTCTCTTTCCAAAAGGATTGGCATCAAAATTTGATCGCGAATGTATTCGCTTTTGTATTCTTCACCAAAGTCATCAATAACTAATAATCCGACATTTGATAACGCGACTAAGTTTTTGGAGAACTCGGTTGGATTTGAAATGCTTAAATCCGATAATTCTTTGAAACGTGTACGCGCGTTAATTACTGCAGCTTGTTGATTGGTTTTAGAAATGAATTCATTGGCAGATGCAACAAGAAGGAATGATTTACCAACTTTGTGATTGCCTTTAATAAAGACCCAATCATTCTTTTCACCACTGATAGTTTTTAAGATTCTTTTAATAACTGGACGACGATTTGCGCTTAAATCGATCGTGGAGAATGATGAATATTTCCATTCAGATGGGAAATCCGCAAGAAGGTAACGGGAATCGTGACGAATTTGTTCCATGATCTTTTGACATGGTTCGTATTTTGCGGCAATAAAATTGCCTTCTTTAACAACATACATCGAGATATGCGGAGTTTTCTTATCGCATTTTTCGATGCCTGGACAAGCTTTACAATAATTGTAATCTTCACGGAAATCGGTTAATTTACCGATATTTTCCTTAACTTCACCCATTGTTAAATTAAGAGGTTTTAAACGTTCATAAACCTCGATATCTTCACGAAGTTCTTTGACGAGCTTATTTATATAAGACTTCATATCAACTTCTTCAGAAACGATATCTTTGATTGAGAATTCATTTAATTCTTGTAAAGTCATTTTCGCTTACCTCCTTTTTCCCATTTTGTTGAACTGTTCGAGCAGTTCATTTAATTCTTCTTCTGAAACATCTTCGTGTTTTTTAGCAGGTTTTGTTTCACTTGCTTTTGGTTTTTCAACCTTCGGTGTTTCAGCTACTTTCGCTTTTCTTTCTTTATTCTTAAGCGAGAGTTTATTTAGTTCGTTCATCGCATCTAGACAAGTTTCGACGTTCTTCGATACAAGTATCGACGCGGTCTTATCACAGAACGGCCAAGACAAGATATTGTTGTTCTTGTGCATAACATATTCGACGATTGCGTTGATAATGCCGTTTGAGATCTTATAACCAACCGACAATTTATTGAGAGTGTTTAGATCACTCATTGATGGTGGCGTATTGTTAAGTAATAACGACAAGTATCTTGAAGGCGCTGTTGATTCCATCATCGCAATCTTCTCTTCAATCTTTGATCCGCCTTTAACATCGCTTTGTTTATTGCGAGGTTTGCTTTGGATAAGTTTGAATTTAACTTCTTCTTCAGCGCGGTATTTGATACGGTCGAAGTTTAGATGAGGAAGTTCATTTGGATCATATTCATCAATGATGATTAGTGCCATTTGTTTCTCATCGATACCAAATAATGTTGCTAAACGCTCAATCTCTTTCATTTCTTTCTTTGAAAGAGCAGAAATCTTAATTTGACTATTTTCGGTTATGTATTTGAAGAATAAATCGTTATTGAACTTGATTTGGACACGTCCAGCATCATGACCAACGATATCTCCGCTGAAGTTCTTTCTAAATGAAGGATCGTCATAATCTGGATGATAAACATCAACAAATGATGCACTGACTTCCTTGAAACCTTCATCAATACTCAAATTTACTTTGTAAGCAAAGGCGAGTTTCTTAGCTTGTTTTTCACCAACACTTTGGACGAGCAAGCCTTTGAAGAGAACATCATCAAAGAAGTCCTTTGGTGATTTTGGAGCGTATAACACGATGATGAAATATCTTCCTGATTCAGATGACTTTTCGTAGGTTCTTAATAAACCAACCGCTTCAAGATAGTGTCTAGATGAAAGTATTGTGTTTGGATCTGATTGCATTGAGTTGATCAAATCTTGGACTGAATATGTGCTTTCATCATCTTCATTACGTTTTTGTTTTAAAAGCGTCAAATATAATATTGTGGCGTTCGCACCAATAAGAGGTTGATAAAGTTCCACTAAAACATCCTTGTCGACGTTTGAGACAATTGAAGCTAGTCTAATTTCGTAAAAATCTGAATTAAGAATGTAGTCCATAATTGCTCATAAGTTTACCACCCTCACTAAGTGAGTTCTACAAATAATTTCGATGCAATCGAGCGTTTTTGGCTTTTTGTGGATTACTCTTAAACAATTTAAATAAAATTGTATGGCATTTTATCGAATATTTTTTGATAATTGATATAGTTATCCACACTGAATCCACAAATTTACAATTTTATGAAAAAAGTCTTAGCATTCGATATCGGTGGCACCAATACTAGACTCGCTCTTGTGAACGAGAAATTTGAGATTGAAAAATCTCTTGTTAAGCCAACTCCAGTCAATGATGAGAATAAATTTCTTGAGAATATCTATTCCCTCATGGCTGAATTTCCACTCGATGATGTCATCGCTGTAGGAGCGGGTGTTCCAGGTGTTGTCGACGTTAAAACTGCAACAATTATCACACTTCCAAATGTTGGAATTGGTAACATTCCTCTAGGCAAGATTTTCAAAGAAAAGTATGGCTTAGACTTATATTTACGTAATGATGCGCAGATGGCGTGTTTAGCGGAAGCATCACTCGGAAATGGTAAAGATTACGAACGTGTCTTTTTTGTAACGATTTCCACAGGCTTAGGTGGATCGCTTTGTGTTAATAAAGTTATTCAAGATTATTTAACCGAAGTCGGTCATACCTTATTTAAATATAAAGATGGCTACCAAGAATTTGAAATTGCTGGCGGCACTAATATTCATAAATTAGCTAAGCTAAACAATTCAAATATTCAAGGTGGAAAAGATTTATTCCAACGAGCCAGAAGCGGCGATGAAGAAGGTGTTAGAGTTTTCAATGAATGGAAATATATCATCACTTCTTACTTCAAACTTATGAATGATTCATATCTTCCAGATATCTTTGTTGTTACTGGTGGATTTATGAAAGAAAAAGATATGTTCTTTGAAGATATCAAAAAAGCTGTTCCTGATGTTATAGTCAGCGAATGTCACTTCAATGAACAAGCTGGTTTATTTGGATCCGCAGTATACGCATTCCAACAAGTTAAATATAAATAAGAGTTTGATTTATCAAATTAAAAGCATATACTATTTTTAGCGTTGACGAAGACACGTCTATGAACACTTCGCTTAAAGAGAGGGAACGCTAGCTGAAAAGTTCCTAAGCGAAATTCATCGATACCACTTCTGAGCATCTAAAATTCAATTTAGACGTTACCTTGCGTTAAAAGGATTGAGAGTATAGTTGTAACTATAAAATAAGGTGGTACCGCGTGGAAGCGTCCTTAATGGAGACGCTTTTTATTTATTTTAGGAGGTAAAATTATGGCCTTAGACTTCAAAACCTTAAATCACTCAACTTCCCACTTAATGGCGGAAGCAATTTCCAATTTATATCCAGGCGCTAAGTTTGGATATGGTCCAGCCATTGAAGAAGGTTTTTATTACGACATTGATTTCCCAACTCCAATCACTGAAGCTGATTTACCAAAGATTGAAAAAGAAATGCACCGCATTGCCTCAAGAAATGAGCCAATCGTTCGTGAAGAAGTTTCGAAAGAAAAAGCTTTAGAATTATTCAAGGATAATCCATATAAAGTGGAATTAATTAAAGGCATCGATGGAGTTATCACTATTTATAAACAAGGAAAATGGTTCGACCTTTGTGCTGGTCCACACGTTGAAAGAACTGGTTTAATCCAAAACTTTAAACTTCTTTCAATTGCAGGTGCATATTGGCGAGGCGATTCCAAGAATAAACAACTTGTTAGAATCTATGGAACTTCCTTTGATTCAAAAGAAGGGTTAGCAGAACACCTCCGCATCTTGGAAGAAAGAAAGAAACGTGACCACCGCATCTTAGGTAAACAATTAGGTTTATTCATGCTTTCTGATTATGGTCCAGGACTTCCATTCTGGCTTCCAAACGGCATGATCGTCAGAACCCAAATTGAAAATATGTGGAAAGAAATCCACGCAAAATACGGCTATATGTTAGTCGATACCCCAATCATGCTATCCAAAGATCTTTGGATTACATCAGGTCACTGGGACCACTATAAAGACAACATGTACATCACAATGGTTGATGAGAATGAATTCGCCATCAAACCAATGAACTGCCCAGGAGCAATTCTTTGCTATAAGAACGATCTCCATTCATATCGTGAACTTCCACTCCGATACGCGGAACTAGGTCATGTCCATCGTCATGAAGCTAGTGGCGCACTCAATGGTTTATTTAGAGTTCGTTCCTTTACTCAAGATGATGCCCACACCTTTGTTAGACCAGATCAAATCGGCGATGAAATCGTCTCAATCTTAAAACTATATGACGAAATTTATTCCCTCTTTGGTCTTAACTATAAGATCGAATTATCAACTAGACCAGAATCTGGTTATATCGGCGACATCAAAATCTGGAATGAATCAGAACGTATTTTAGAGGAAGTTTGCCGCAAATCTGGCAAAGAATTTAAGATCAATCCAGGCGATGGTGCCTTCTATGGTCCAAAGCTTGACTTTAAGGTTCGCGATTCTATGAATCGAATTTGGCAATGCGGCACGATTCAACTCGATATGAACTTACCTGAAAGATTCGATGTTTCCTATATTGATGATAAAGGTGAAAAAGTTCGTCCAGTTATGATCCACCGCGCTTGCTTTGGTTCAATTGAAAGATTTGTTGGCGTTATTACCGAACACTTTGCTGGTGCGTTCCCACTTTGGTTTGCCCCAGAACAAGTCCATGTTCTTCCAGTTAATAATGAATTCCATTTAGATTATTCTAAAAAAGTTGTTGAAGAACTTAAGAAAGCTGGAGTTAGAGCAATCTTGGTCGATGCTTCCGAAAAGCTTGGATACCGTATGAGAAACGCTCAAATTAAGAAAGTTCCATACACCCTTGTTATTGGCGATAATGAAATCGCCGCTAAGAGTGTCACTTATCGTCATTACGGCTCCAAACAACAAATCACCGTTCCTTTAAAGGATTTTGTTTCTAAAGTTAAAGAAGAAATTGTCTCTCGCGCTCTTCCAGAAGTAGAAGAATAAATTTATTTATTGTCGAGACAACTTCATTGATATAAAATGTAGTTAACATAGTGAGGTAATTTATGAATAAAGAAGAATTAGAAAAAAGATTACATGTCTACTATTCACGTAGTGCCCTTTTCTTTGGATTAGGATGGGCCGCTATCGGTATCGGCGTTATCGTCTTATGCCTTGGCTTATTTTTAATGGGCTTTGCTGATATTTCCTTTGTTGGAAGCCTTACCCCACTTGCGATTGCTGGCGGTATTGCCTTATTCATTCTTGATGGTGTTCTTTGGAAAAGAAAAATCCGCGCTATCAATCATGAACTTGAAGCAAAATAACTTATATTATTACTTAAGAGCCTTCCAAACGGAGGGCTTTTTAATTTCTTTGTTGACAACACATTAAATGTGTAGTTTAATTAATCTCGCAAAACGTAGAAAGAAGAGCGCCCATGCTTCTCACCAGATCGATTAATCGGTTGGTACATGCTACGATAACAATCTTGTTATTTGAACGGGCGCAATTCGCGTCCGTTTTTGTTCAAAAGGAGGATAAATCTTATTAATAACTATCCAATTAAGCAAGGACCACAACGTCCAAATAAAGCTAATCAAGACTTAATCAACGAAAGAGTCCGTTTCCCAGAAGTACTTCTTATTGGTGCTAATGGCGAACAACTCGGAAAAATGAGCAGCAAAGCTGCTTATGATGTTGCTGTTGAAAGCGATCTCGACTTAGTTTGTGTCGCTCCAAACGCTAATCCACCAGTTTGTAAAATTATGAACTATGGAAAATATCGTTTCGAACAACAAAAGAAAGCCAAAGAAAACAAAAAGAAACAGCACACAGTTGATATTAAGGAAATCCAACTCACTCCACAAATCGGTCAACATGACGTTGATACGAAAGCAAGAGCCGCTCGTAGGTTCTTAGAAGATGGTAACAAAGTTAAAGTTGGTGTCCGCTACCGTGGACGTCAAATGACCCATATTGAGGTTGGTGAGGAAGTTATGAATAAGTTTATCCAATCTTTAGAAGATATAGCCACTGTTGAAAAAGCTCCATTTATGGAGGGCAGATGGCTAAATGCCGTTTTAGCAGCAAAAAGAAAGTAGGAGGAAATTAGCATGCCAAAAATGAAAACCAAAAGAGCACTAGCTAAACGTGTCAAAGTTACCGGTTCTGGTAAATTAAAAAGACATAGTGCTTATACATCACACCTTGCTCCACGCAAGACCACAAAACAAAAAAGACATTTAAGAAAGGCTTCATTAGTCCATAATAGCGACTACAAAAGAGTGAAGACCCTTATTCAATAGGAGGAGAAACAATGGCTAGAGTTAAAAACAGCGTCACTACACACGCAAGACGTAAAAAAATCTTAAAGAGAGCCAAAGGTTACTTCGGTAGCAAACATCTTCTCTTCAAAACCGCTAAAGAACAAGTCTTACGTTCATTAAGATATTCTTATATCGATCGTAAACAACTCAAAAGCGATTTCCGTAAATTATGGATTAAACGTATCAATGCCGCTTGCCGTGCAAACGATATCTCTTATTCCAGATTCATCTGCGGATTAAACAAGGCAAATGTTAAAGTCAATCGTAAGATGCTTGCCGAACTCGCAATCAACGATCCAAAAGCATTTACTGACTTAGTCAACATTGCTAAGAAAGCAAAATAACAATTTAAAAGAGACACAATTGTGTCTCTTTAGTTTATAACGTATCTTCGGATACGTTTTTATTTTCGTCTTATGAAATACCAGGCAACCATCGCTCCTTGAGCAGGAACCCCAACCAAATAAATTGGCCAGACCATTTCTTCAGGAAGGGCGGTTAAGAACGCACAAGTTAATGCGGACCAAATAAAGATTGACCAGAAGATAAAATACAATAATTTAACTCTTTTAAAATACGCACGCACGAAAGCTACAGTAACAACGCATGTAACTGGGACGGCGTAAATAAATGAAAGCCAAAAGTCTCCTTCACGTTTGTTGATCAACGCATAAACAAAGATGATTGTGGCGATAAACCAAATAACAAGATCAACTAATACAGTAATCAAAATATGATTAACAAGATTTCTTTTTGAAATGTCTTTATCAAGAACATAAGTAGACTTATTTTCCTCAATGGGATGGGTCAAATAATCCAAAGTAACTCCATAAAATTTACAAAGTTCATTGAGAGTTTCTAAATCAGGAAGATTGTCGCCATTCTCCCACTTGGAGATTGACTTATCTGAATAATTTAATTTTTCAGCGAGTTCAAATTGAGTTAATTTTTTATTTTTTCTTAATTCTGTAAGATTCTCGCCAACAATTTCTTTTAATGGTTTCATAGCGTTATCTTAATACTTGTATTAACAAATGTCAAATTATCACCGATTTTCACTCTCGAATTATGAGAATTCATTTCTCGTTATATTTTCTATAACGTTAGATTACATTTCTATTCTCACACACATATAATAGCGGCATGCCAAAAAACAAAGATGTGCAAAAAAAGGAAAGAAAGCCTCGAAATAAAAAGGCTATCATCATCTCGATCTCGGTTACTCTTGTTTGTGTAATCATTGGCGGAGTTGGAGGCTACTTCATTGGCAGGCAAGTCTTCCCACAAAACGATGCTATCGATTATTCAAAAATGAAGGACAAAGATTACGAAGATGATCTCGAAGCTTTGATGAAAAAGTATACTGCATCAAAAAGCAGTGACTACTCCACCACATTCAAACCTTATGAAATGGCAAACATTGGAATTGAGAAAATCAAAAACCATGATTATGTCGTTTCTAAAACTATTGGTCTTGTTAAAGCGGCAGGAGTTGATCAAACAGTTCGAGCGTCATCAATAAAACATAAAGATGATTCATTCCTTGAGAATATCTCGGCCTCATCAATGGTTAAAACTGGCAAACGCTTCTATCAAAGCAACGGAGTTGTGAAAACCTATAACGGTAACAATATCGAAACCGATAAAGCTAAATGGGATGAACAACCAACTAGTGAATTGTCACTAGATGAACACGAAGAAAAATGGGGCAAAAATTTATCAAGGCCACTGATCTATATCATATCTTCGAAAACCTGCTTTGATACTTCCGCAGCAACAAAAACAAACGATGGATATGAAGTTCGTTTGGATTTGTCCCCAAAATATGCTGTCCTCCGCTATGTTAGGCAGATGGTAGAAATATCACCTGTTAAGAATCCTAGATTCCATAGTATTCAGCTCACAATGAATCTTGATAATGAATTAAATCTATTATCTTGTGCAGTTGATGAGTCATATTCTGTCGAGATGGTGATTACCGCTGAATCGGTAGCGCATCTAGACGAAGTCTACACTTATGATGTAGAAACGCCAATCCCCTCTTTAAGTGAAAATTTAAAGTATTGAAAGGAGAATAAAAATGAAAAAGTTATTTTCTAAAACATTCATCGCTGGAGTAATTGCCTTATTTGTAGGCTTTGCTTCTGTCTTTGGTGCACAAGGAATTATTAAAGCGATGAATCCGGCTGTTGTAGAAGAAGACGAAGTAACTGACGAAGAATACGCCGCTACTCATCAACGTCTCCTCCTAGACAATTTGTTGAAAATGGGAACTTTTGATGTCGATGGAAAGATTGATTTTCTTTTAGAAGATAAAACAGCGATCAATCTTGGTGTTGATGTTAAAGGTGATATTTCCGATTTAAATGATATAAAGCTTCAAGGAAATGTTGATTTATATCTTAACGGTGCAACATTAACAACAGATATCGGCTATTTCAAAGAAACTAGCGATAATAATCCAGATGATTTAGGAACCCTTTTCTTCGGTTATAAAACCAACAAGTTCTACTTAGAAACCGCAAATGTTCTTGAATTTGTCGATATGCTTCCAACCGATTATGGTATGGAACTTGAACTTCCTGAAGAACTTAAATCTTTAGATTTAAATACTATCTCTGCAAAAATTGATCAAATGGAAGAAAAAACATCACCAAATGGCGATATTTATTTCGTATTGAATTTAGCGGATGATATTGATTTATTCGTCAAAACCGATACCGAATATAATTTCAAGGGTATTAGAACTGATGAAATTACCTACAACGGTACAAAGATTAAAATCGATTTATCTTTAGAAAAAGTTGAAAATATTGAACTTGTCAAACCTAACAAGGCTAATTATCAAAACTTCAAACCTGTTTTTAATATCTTCAAATCCTTATATAAAACATTTAAAAACAAACAAAACACGATCAATATCGCTGCCGATATCAAACAACAAGATAAAGATGACGAAGAAGTTTACAACAACTTATTAAATGCTTCACTTGATCTTGGCTATGATATCAATAACAAATCATTCCAAATTGAAGCAGACATTTCTGAAAAAGAAAGAGTCCATCACTTAGGAATGTTATTTGAAGATAAAACCGCATATCTAAATATGCGCGCTACAAAGGTTTCAATCAAATTTGAATCAGTGATGGATACAATTTATTACATCCTTGATCAATTAAATATCGATGTGACAGAAAAACTTCTTGATAGTGTAACTGATTTATTAAACAACGATGAATTTGCTGAAATGCGTGCAGGACTCGATGATCTTGTTGGCCAAATCCAAATCGGCGATACATCTTTATCAATTGAATTAGACACAGACGCTATTGGTTTAAATATGGGTAAAATCACCCCTACTATCACTATTGAAAACAATAAACTCAAATCCATCTCTATCCATGGATTAAAATTCAAAACCTTAAAAATTGATGTTGATTTAACAATCAAAGATTATGTTAAAAAGGTCATCAATAAAGCAGAGTATTACGCTATCGAACCAGCTTTAACTTTAGTTGAAGCCGTTATGCCATTAATCAAACAAACTCAATTTAGAATTGAATTCGATGCAAAAATCGATTCTTTAGAATCAAATGTCAATGATATTAACGTTAATGGCGGATTACAATTTGACATTTCTAAAGAAGGTGGATTCGGTTATGGTAAAGCTTTAATTGTTGATCGCGATAATTATCATCACGAAATTAAAGCAGATATGAAAACTAAAGATGAATTCTTGTTCTCATATAATGACACTTTAAATGGTAAATTCTCATCAAAGACACTCAAAGAACTATATGGTTTAGTTGATAAGATTATCAATGAACCAGATGATCACTTCTTTGAATTATTTGGTGAAATGGTCTCCGCATTCAAGAACACTCCACTTGGAAAAGTAATGGATGGAGATTATGGAGCAATCTTAGAATCACAATTGATTAACTCAATTGAAATTGATGAAACACATATCGCAATTAATCTTTCCTTAGCGATCATTGGCATGGAAGATAAAAGCTGTGATTTTGAAATCAATTATCATTATGATGAGAATGATGACAAATCTTATTTAGATGGTATCAAGTTATCAAATTTAGTCATTGGCGATAACGAAATCACCTTCAATGCTCATTTAAAAGCATTCGACTCAAGCAAAGAAGCTGAACGACTTGATCCATATGAAAGCTATTTAGATTTCTCTGATATCAAGGTTCTCTTACAACTTGGTGTTAATACTTCTAAATTTGATTATTTCCACTTCTCAGCAACTCTTAAACTCGATATTCCATTAATCAGTTTATTATTTGATGACGAAATGACTCTTGATATTCAAATTAGAAACAACCATGGCAAAGTTCAAGTTGCTGTTGAATTCTATGATTTACCAGTCATTCACTTATTAAATGGTACTGATGGCTATATCGGAACAGATTCACGTAAAGCATCATTATATTATGATGAAGATATCTTCTACGTTAAACGTGTTGATAAGGCTCACACTGGATTATTCAATAAGAAATATTATGAAGTCACCTATGGTGCTACTTACGAAACTGATTATTTCTTAGATAATATCGCTGCAGTATTCCTAAAAGATATCTTTGGTCTTGGCGATAAAACATATGAAACATTAGTAGGCACAATGAGCACTGATTCATCATCAAGCCAAATCGAATACGAAAAGGTTTTAAAAGACTTCCGCTACAGCGAATCATTAGGCCAATTTGATTTCAAGATTGACTTATATGCATTAACTCACGTCAGTGTCTTACAAACCCTTGATTTAACTGTTTATGAAGATAAGGTAACTGAACAATTAACTGGCTTAGATGTTAACGTCACAGTTCACTTCATTGGCAATATTGGCATTACCTTAAAACTCACTACAGTTGATAAACAAACAACATTAACTGACTCTAATAAATTAAGCGCTCTTGATTCGTGGGCCGCATCACGTGAAGGTGCAACTCATAATCAATTTGTTGAAATATCAACAGTGAGAATATAATAGGTCGTTAAACAAAAATAAAAGGAAGCTTATGCTTCCTTTTTTATATATACAACTTCGATATTATCGAGCGCTTCATTAATCAATGTTTGATAGTCGAATTTATTCTCAAACTCAATTGATTTTTCAAGTGATGGTTTCGTTTTTGGTTTCTTTGGTGCGAAGATCGTACAGCAATCTTCGAACGGACGAATTGAGATATCAAATGTATCAATCTTTCTCGCGATTTCAATGATATCGAGCTTATCGTATGTCACAAGTGGACGGAGGATAGGCATATTTGTCACATCATTAATAACATTCATTGACTCAATTGTTTGTGAGGCAACTTGTCCGACTGATTCGCCGCTAGAGATAGCTGGACAATTTCTACGCTTAGCAAGCTCGCTAGCAAGTCTAAACATCATTCTTCTCATAATCGTAATCGCATATGATTCATCACTTACTTCGTAAATCTTTTCCTGAATCTTGGTAAACGGAACAATATTAAGGCGAATTGATTCTTGATAAACGTTTAGTTTTCCTAACAAGTCTTTGAGCTTTTCAATGACTCCAATATTTGTATATGGAGGAGAAGCGAAGTGAATGCATTCCACTAGTAAGCCACGCTTCATGAGCAAATAGGCTGCAACAGGTGAGTCGATTCCGCCTGAAAGCATATGCATGATTCTGCCACCAACACCTAGTGGATAACCGCCTGCACCTTTGTATGTTTTAGTAAAGATATAGCAACCGTCATTTCTTATCTCAATCGATAACAAAATATCAGGATTATGAACATCAACTTTTAGGTCAGTGTTCTTTAAAATCTTGCCTGCAACTAAGCGATTAATCTGGTCGGAAATGATTGGATATTTTTTATTAGCGCGTTTAGCGTGAACCTTAAATGTTTGGCCTTTTTCTTGCTTAATTAATTTGAGAGATTCTTCACAAATATTGTCGATATCTTCATCAATTTTTAAAACGAGCGAAAGAGCGTGAATTCCAGAAATTGACTGCAAAACCTCGATAATTTCATCTGGATCAACATCATTTAACTTAATATAAATGTGGTCAAGTTGAACGATGTATTCAAGACTTGGATATTCACTTAAGGCATTCTTAATATTCCTTGCTAAAACACGGATAAATTCCTTTTTATTTTTTCCTTTGGTAGACAATTCACCAAAGCGAACCATAATGTGATCGTATTTCATCGAATGGCCTCCAAAGTTTGTTTTAAATTATTAACGAAAGTATCAACTTCTTCAATAGTATTATCCTTAGAAAACGACACTCTAATTGTATTCTTATATAGCTTCTCATTTTTACCAAGTGCTTTGACAACGTATGAGTAAGATTCTTTTTTGGAATTACAGGCAGAGACACTAGAAACAAAGATACCTTTATTTGATAAATCTTCCACCACCACACTTGCTTTCTTACTCTTTAAAGAGAAGTTAACGATGTATGGCGAACATTCATTAGAAGAATTCATCTCAATTTCATCAATTCTTTCAAGTTCATCGACTAAATGATTTCTTAATTCCTTAACTTTGTTAACATCTTCTTTTAAAGCGTCTTTAATCGCTAAAGAGAGGCATTTTGCCATCGCAATTGATGTTGTACCACTTCTAAGCCCATCTTCTTGACCGCCACCAGAGATTAAAGGCATGAATGATAAATTAGATTTTGCAATTAATGCACCACTACCTTTAACGCCGTGGATTTTGTGAGCAGAAACAACAAACATATCAATCGATGAATAATCTAAATTAATCTTGCCGATTGCTTGAGTTGTATCAACATGAAGATTAGCTTTTGGATATTTATGAACAATCTCAGCGATTTCTTTGATTGGATTAACACTACCAATTTCATTGTTGATCGCCATGACAGACACTAAAATCGTGTCTTTTCGCATTGCTTTTTCAAGTATAGATGGTTCAATAATTCCTTTGGAATTGACATCTAAGATTTCTACATCAAATCCGAACTTATCGCGGAGTTGATAGAAGCATTCTAAAACTGAAGGATGTTCGATATTTGTTGTGATAATGTGTTTGCCACGATTTGAATAATTGAGGCAATATCCTTTAATTGCAAGGTTATTAGCTTCGCTAGCGCCGCTGGTGAGAATAACACGATGATTCTTTAACTTGAATGAATTTAGAATACTTTCTTTAGCCTTATCCACTTCTTTCGCGTTTAAAACACCAAGACGGTGAATTGAACTAGCGTTAGCAAAGCTATTCTTTTCGCTTTCAGCAAATAAAGCGACGACCGTTTCACTTACTTTGGTCGTCGCAGCATTATCTAGATAAATGAAGTTATTGTCTTTCATTGTTGGCTTTGATCTTTTTTAAAGCATTTCCAGCAATAATATAGGCTTGTTCGAAGTCACCATCATTGAAGAAGGTTTCAGCTTGAGCGACTAATTGATCGATATCACTTAAGTGTGAACGGCCCTTATTCGCGTACATAATTGCGTTTTCCGCGAGCGTCATCATGTTGTGCTCTTGGGCGATAGAACCGTCATCTAAGATGTTATTACTTACTTCGTAAAGTTCGGCAACATTCTTATTAACTTCATCAACATTGATTGGTGATTGTTTAAGTAAATCGTTGATTGAATTTAATAATTCATAACTACGATTGAATTCTTCAGTGTATTTTTCTTCAAGACGAGGGATATTAATATCTCTAATTTCTTTTTCAGCTCTTTTGAGTTTATCAAAGAAAGAGAAGAGAAGTTTGTATGCTTCTTCAGAATCATTCTTTAAGGAAGCAAGGTATGCTCCAAAGGAATCGAGTTCTAAGATGATGGAGTCAGATGCACTCTTGAGTTCATTCATCTTGTTAACTAACAAGGAATATGGTTGTTTTGTACCAGCGTGGATGAGTGTATCTAAACTACGCTTAAGCGCGCCGATTTTATTAATACCAGTCTGAATTTCGTTAACTTTGTTCTTGTGGGCATCATTAATGATGTAGATACGTGAAACAGTTGGAATAACGTTGCAGAGTTTGATGAAACGTCTTTCAATTAAGTTAACGTTACGATAAACACCGTCATTTTGTTCATCGAATGAATTTTTCGCTTCAACTTCTTCATCGAATTTCTTATAGAACTCTTCGATGCGATTTTGCATAACATCAAGTTCGTTATCAATACCTTTGGTATTAAATTCTAACAAGCGTTCGCGATATTGTTCGAGAACTGCACGCATTTCCGTGATTGTGTTACTCACGCAGAGATGGGTTAGTGGATAACCACGACCACTCATCTCGTTATATTTATTTTCCAAAGCAGAAATCTTGTTTGGCAAAACATCGCTCACCAAAACACAAAGATTTGGAAGTTCAACAATTGAATTAGCAAGTTCAGTTAAAGCACGATCGATTTGTGGAAGAATGTTATTGGCTTCATCATAAGATGCTGACTCAACAAACTTTTCAAATTCTTCGAATAATGAATCGATACCTGCGAAAACTTTTTCAAAAGATGGGGCAACCAAGACAAGTTCGCCTTGCTTTGCAAAGTAATCTTGTTTAACTCTACGAAGTTGTTCTTTAAGAGTAAGTGACGCTTGACGACATTCTTCTTCTGGTTTAACAACTTCAAGAAGTTGATTGTTTAAATCAGAGACTAAATGAGAATAATCTTCCACCACTTGTTTAGCTTCAAGTAAATAATTCTTGGCTTGTTTATAGTGATGATCCGAGATTAAATCGAATAAATGATTGATTGCACTTTGAGCGTTTGCATCATGTTTATCTCGAATCTCTTTGAATGACTTTAAGAATCTAGTGTGGATCTCGACATACAAAAGGTTTGTACGAGAAATGATTTCAAGACGTTTGACGTATTGTGAATCTTGACCAATAAGTAGAGCGTGATAGTATTGGAAATCTTTGTCGATCGCACGGACTTCTTTACGGACTTTATTCTTTCTTATAACGAACAAATAGACGAATAAAACAACAAGTAAAACACCGACGATAACACCAGCGATGATAATTAATAGAAGTAATGTGTCAGACATTTATTGATTTCCTTGCTGTGTCATTTTAACACATAATCACCTTGTTTTATAGAAAAACAAAAGATTTTTTCTAATTCAGAAAATTGGATTTACACATCCCTAAATATTTAGGGATACTAATTCATAAATTCGATAGAAAAACGAGTCAAACTTGATTAGGAATCAATTCGAAAAATTCTTTGTTGACAAAAAATAACCTATATTTATAATATCTCTTGCATTGTTGCAGCATGTAAATACTGCTTGTCCGATGTCTCAACTACCGTGGAATAGTAACCTCTGCTCATAGGCGAAATTCAAATTCGAGTACATCCGAAGCGTGGAATTTACACCTCTTGCTAAATAATGCATTTAGTGAAAGGAGTCATATATCATGAGATATACTGGTTCAGACTACAAACGTTCTCGTCGTCTCGGATTTTCTGTTTTGGAAACTGGTAAAGAACTCTCAAAGAGAGCTTATGGCCCAGGACAACACGGCAATGGCCGCAAAAGAAAACCATCCGAATACGGCAAACAATTGATCGAAAAGCAAAAACTTGAACAAATGTATGGCGTTAACGAAAGACAATTCCGTCGTTTATTCATGCTTGCTAGAAAATCTAACGAAGTTACCGGCATCGCCTTCTTTAGAATTCTTGAATCACGTTTAGACAACTTAGTCTATCGTATGGGTTTTGCAAGAACACGTCGCGCTGCTAGACAACTCGTTAACCACGGTCACATCACTGTCAACGGTAAGAAGGTTGATATTCCATCATACCTTTGCTCCGTCGGTGATAAAATTGCGATTAAAGAAGGCCACGACTTAGCAGTCGTCAAAGCTTCCTTAGAGAGCAAACCAGCTTCTGTTGGATATGTCAAAGTCGATGCTAACAAACTCGTAGGTGAATTCCTCAGAGTTCCAGAACGTAACGAACTTCCAAGAGATATCAACGAAGCCCAAGTCATTGAATACTATAACAGGATGTTATAATTCACTGAATATGAGCAAAATAAAAGGGGCTGTTCGAAAACCTAAAAGGTGAATGACGGCTCCTTTTATTATGAAAAAGAGGCGAAATCGCAAGAAATCGCCTCTTTTGATAGAATACTTCTTG
>OMVV01000005.1 GCA_900314585.1 uncultured Erysipelotrichaceae bacterium | reverse complement strand
CAAGAAGTATTCTATCAAAAGAGGCGATTTCTTGCGATTTCGCCTCTTTTTCATAATAAAAGGAGCCGTCATTCACCTTTTAGGTTTTCGAACAGCCCCAGTTTGTTAAATGTAATCGTCCAAACCCGTTTTTCCTGATTCGTCCAAATTTTGCTTTCCCCGAAAAGAGCCTCTACCAACTGTCTCACTGATACAGAGAATTAATAATCCAGTTCTTAATAAACTCTTTTTCTTCTTCGGTGTGCATATAGTGTTCCGCGCCTTGTTTTATCGTTAATTTAGAGTTTGGGTGTTTAGCAAGGAAATCTGCAATATTTTCGATATAAACAAGATTATCTCTTGAACCATATAAAATATCCGTCGGAACTTTCCAATTATCTTCATATCTTAAAACATGTTGATAAAAATCAAATGACAACACTACCCCATCTTTGCAGGTGATAAACTTTTTCTCTTCAAGATCTTTACTTCGGATGCCTTCGCCCATCATTTTATTAAAAATTAATTGATGCATGTCTGCAACTGGAGAAATAAAGAATGCTTGTTTGATGTTGAAATTGCTTAAATATTCATAGGTATAGAACGCGCCAATGGAGTTAGCGATAACCACCACTTCTTTGTAGTTTTTAGTGAGTTTTTCAAATTCTTTTTGAATTGTTTCTTTTAATTCCCAAGGATTTCCATCTTGGTAATCAAGTCCAACGACATCATATTCGTCTTTTAAATAAGAGAAATCTTCGGCCTCTTTAGATGATCCGTTTAAACCATGGATGTACACGACAACTTTTTTATCTTTTCTTTGTGTCATTCTCCAGTCATTTAATTGCTTATCAATTCTTTCAACTTCGAATAATTCATTTGCGTCTAAAGCAAAGGTTCTTAAAAGTAAAAGAATCTTTTCATAAGTCATATCGGCGTCGCCTTTCTCAATATGAGAAATAACTGATTTACCAGAATAACCTAATGACTCCGCTAGCTCATCCTGAGTTAAATTGTATTGTTTTCTAAATTGTTTGATTTTTGGGCCGATGGTTTCCTTAGACATAAATATTCACTTTCTTTCAAAAACTGCTATAATGTAACCAGAAGAACGGAGTCCCTCAGACTTACTTGTAAGGTTAGTACAATGAGAGAGCTTCTTTTTTTATCTCATTAGCAAGCCAATTAGACATATAAGAAGACAAATCAAGGCGATCCTCAAGAGCTTTATCAGTTCTTTAAAATCATCTTTCAGTGTGGGATACCTCCTTTCTATTCGTCAAAAGTCCAAGAGGCCTCCATTCCGAGTTTTAACGACTTTTCTTTGTCGATTATTGTTTTCAAATATCAATGTTTGTATAATGTAACCAGAAGAACGGAGTCCTCACAAGCACTTACTGGTTAAATATGCATGGAGGCTCTTTTATTTTACAAGCAGAGCTAATAAAGATAACAAGAGACAAATCAAGGCAATCTTCAGAAGTATTAAAACTTCTTTTGGAAAGTCTCTCAATGGACATCACCTCGCTTTCTGTGCTTAGATTACGAGGTCTCCGTTCCGAGTTTTAACGACTTTGCTTTGTCGAGAGTTTACTAAGTTTAAAAATTTGTTATAATAAATTTGCAAGAACGGAAGCCCATTGAACTACTGCTGCAAATTAAGTGTTAAATGGCTTCTTTTTTTATTTGAAGATCAAGATCAGCAAACAAAGCAACAAGCAGAGAACTATTAGAGAAATTGCTTTCTTTAAAGGTTCCATGGCATTACCTCCTTTCTATATTTCTATAGTTCAAGAGGCATATCCGTTCCGAGTTTTAGCGACTTTGCTTTGTCAAAATGATTTTATCAATAAGTTGTTAAATTTACAACCATAATACAAATAAAAAAGCCGCCCATAATGGACAGCTAGTTTGTTAGATCAAGATTAGTCTTGAACAAATGGTAATAAGGCCATATATCTTGCGTTTTTGATAGCTTTTGCTAATTCGCGTTGATATTTAGCGCAGGTTCCTGTCGAATGACGGGAAGCGATTTTACCATTTGGAGTGATGAACTTTTGAAGAAGTTCAACGTCCTTATAATCAATATATGCAATTTTGTTTTTAGTGAAATAGCATGATTTCTTATGAGGTCTAACTTTTTTGAATCCCATAATATTTTTCCTTTCTTATTAGAATGGAAGATCATCATCAGTGACATCGATAGCGTCTAAGTTTTTGCTATCATCAGAGACTGGTGGTTGGATGTCGGTAACATAACCTTGTTCCGCTGCTGCTTCATCCTTGTTCTTTGGTTCAAGGAATGTGACATTGCTAGCGATAATTTCGATTACGCTGCCTTTGCTTCCATCTTTACGTTCGAACTTGCGTTGATGAATTCTGCCATCAACACCGACGAGTCTGCCCTTACGGCAGAATTTTGCGACGTTATCAGCCTGTTTATCGAAAACAGTAACATCAATAAATGTTGTGGTTGGGTTACCATTCACATCTTTGAAGCCGTCATCGACAGCGAGCGTGAATGAGGCAACCGCAGTTTCATTAAGAGTGCGTCTTAATTCTGGATCTCTGGTGAGACGACCAGTGAGCACAATACGGTTTAACATTGTTTAATCCTCCAATAGTTTAGTCTTTATCGGCAGTAATTAAATGACGTACAACATTTGGGTTAATTTTGGCAAGACGAGAGAACTCTTTGAGAGCTGCTTCATCTGCACTAACCTTAATGACGACGTAGTAACCTTTGACCATCTTGTTGATTGGATAGGCAAAGTTACGTAAGCCCCATTCTTTTACATCAGTAACTTTCGCTCCATTACTAGTAAGAATGGCGTGAAGCTTCTCGATTTCAGCCTTGCGGGCTTCTTCTTCGAGTCCATCCTTCACGATGTACATAATTTCGTACTTTTTCATATAGATACCTCCCTTTGGTCTTCTGGCTAGTATTCCCTACTAGCAGAGAGAAACGCATTTAAGCGTGTATGTATTATACATTATGACATGTATATGTAAAAGATTTATTTTGTGAGCGAAGATCAATAACCAAACAATGCTGGAATGTCCTCAAACCCGTCTTTCAAGTTTTCGATGTCACACGGTGGTAAAATCCCTTTTCCACAACCGCAGATAGGTTTAAATTTCTTCACCTGACACGGGATAAGTTTCAAAACATCTTTTCCGTAGCGAGTAACAACAATCTTATCTTCCTTGCCCCTTTCAAGAATGTCGATGTAATTATAAAAATTCTTTCTTAATTCAGTAACAGTTATCTTAAGCATACTAAATACTCTTCCTAGATAGATATCTTAACTTTATTATCATATAGAAAACTCTTAAATGTAAATACCATTTATATACCTCCTATAAATTATATACGTGTGTTGTAAAGAAAAATGTTCGAATAATTTCAATTAATAGTTTTTAACTCAAAAAGTTACTTGGTATTAAAAAGATGGCCCATAAGGACCATCTATTTTCATTGTGATTAATTAATCGCCGTAAGAGTTAACGATTGATCTCCAATTAGTGAAGTTCGTTTGTGACGATGTATAAACTGAAGAGGTGCTACAAGTATATCCACTACCATCTTTCATTGGGAAGAAGCAGCATAGACCATACGAGTTACCCGCTTGTGTACCTGCCTTTGAGTATGCGACAAGATTACTAAATGCACTCAATACAGCACTTATCTGTGTACTTGCACTTGAGAATGCCGATGTCGCTCGAATCTTGTTCACAACATCCTTAGCATCCAAGATACCAAAGTATGAATAACCTTCGCAATCACTATCAGAGCCATAGTATTGACACGACTTCATCAAGGTCTGGAAGTTACTCTTTCCATAGGAAGAGATCATCGAGTTGATTGTAGATGCCATGGTTTCCCAAGCACTCTTATAAGCGGACATATATGAGAGATCAAGATATGACAAGGTTTGATCGGATGAACTACCTTGTTCAGCAAGGAAGCTATCGCAAATAGCTTTTAAGATATTTGGAGTGGTCTTCTTTGCGTAGGCATCATCGAGCCAGTTATCATAATCCCAACCTGCGCCCGCTTCGGATTCTTCGGAAGCGACCATGTAGTTAAAGTATTGTGAATTGAATTCCGCAATATCTTGAACTTGCATCAAGCAAGCATCATAACCAATCCATTCAAATTTATCAGAAGTTGATCTTCCTAAGGAAGTGAATGTATTTGCAACCGCAGTTTTAACTTCTGAGTTCGTTAATGGATTATTTGAGTAGTTTTCATCATAACAAACACCACGCATTGCGCCACCATGGTTCCAAAGAATCAAACTGATGCGATCAGCTGGATATGTTTGGACACCCCAAGTGATGAATGATTGAAGGGTTGAAGATTGACCCATGCTCGCCTTGGTTTCTTGTGAATCTCTAACAAGAGATCTATTTGCAACGTGATAACGTTCCAAATAATCCTTGCTAATGCCATGAGTGGTCTTCCAGCATTTTGCGCCACCAGTTTCGATAACGACATTAACGTCATCTGGCTGACCAGAAACTTTTAACATTTCGGTGATATCGCCAGAAGCATAACCGGCCGCACTTGAAGAGCTGGTTTGACCATTACTTTCGAGGTCAGCGCCACAAATATAAACTAGGATTGTTTGATCGTCTTGAGTTTGTTCGACGACAGTAACAGTACATTGTGCGTAAATCGAAGAAAGGTTTGTCAATGTCGCACGGATAACAGCTGTATTACCTGCGGCAGCGTTACTGGAAACAGTAACTTGACCAGAACTACTAACAGAGATGTTAGAGCTACCACTATATCTAGACCAAGTGACATCTTTGTTTTGGTTAGCGTTAGATGGAGTGTAGTTAACCGCTAAGTTCTTAGAACCGCCTGGAGCAAGTTCAACACTTGATGGGCTAATACTGATCGATGTTGGATCAGTTGGAGTGGTGTTTTTAGCAGTGACAGAAATGCCACTAATCCAAATGTATTTGGATGATGCTAATGTAATGGTCGAAATCGTACTATCAATACTAAATTCATAGTCAGTAAATGATGAGCTTACTGATTGGGCTGTGCCACCATTAACACTCAACGTTGCAGCTTTGCTTGAATTGTATAATTTTGCGTTGACTGTAATAGTATCTACTTCGACACTATCAACTGATAGTGATAAAGAACCAGCTGCACTTGATGTACCTAATTTCAAACCATTCGAACCACCGCAATACGCTTTGCTAGCTGATGAAATTCCAGTTACGTAATCTTCACCACTAGATAAGTAACTTGATTCGGCAGTTGATGTCGACATTTGAGTACCATCACCGCTACCTGTCAAGAACGTGATTTCAAATGAGGACCCTGAGGAACCACCAGAACCACCACTTGCGTTAACGGTAATTGTACAAGTTGCTTTCTTTGTATTGTCGGCAACAGATTTAACAGTGATTGTTGCAGTACCTTCTGCGATAGCAGTGACTAAACCAGTACTTGAAACAGTAGCAACGCCAGTTGCATCAGATTCCCAGGTGACATTCTTATTAGTTGCATTAGATGGAGAAATCGTCGCAGTTAATTGTTGTGTATCGCCAATATCAAGTGTCGCAGAAGTTGGGCTAACAGTCACACCACTTACTGCAATAGCAGTAACTGTAATATCAACATAAGCGGAAACTGTTTCGCTATTTGCGGCTTCAGCAGTCGCTGTGATTCGTGCGTTACCTGCAGCAACACCGGTAATGATACCTTCGCTACTAACCGTCGCAACGCTGGTTGCATTTGAAGAGAATGTAACATTCTTAACGTTTGTATCGGATGGTGTGTAGCTAACTTCAACCGAGGTTGTTCCGCCAATAGCAACGCTGGTTGAACCAACTTCTAATGAAATTGATGTTGGATAAACTGGTTCAACTGCGGTTGTGTAATATTTAGCTTTCCATAAAGCGAAACGTGTTGAAGCACTGACGGTAATATCGGTTTCTTCAGTAACTCCACTTAAAGTGGTTTCATAGTAATAATCGGATTCGGTTCCGGATAATGTATACGCACTACCTGAACCAGAAATACCTGAATCAGCAGTTAATGAGAACGATGAGGTTCCACATGTTGCCCCTGTTAAATTGATAACGGTGCTTGTACCATTCCAACCAGCAGCATAAAAGCTTAATCTAGTTGCACCAGCTCCGACAGTAATTGTCATAGAACCAGCTTTACTTGAAGTTCCAACTTTAACACCACTATTTCCATCGACGGTGACTGCCATCGCATTGCTTCCAGCGGTCATGTCGGCATCAAATTCACTTTGTTGTGGTTTGGCTGTGACGGTTATATCAATATAACCATAGACCGCTGAACCATCGGTTGCGGTTGCAGTAATTCTCGCTTCACCTTCTGTGACACCAGTGACTAAACCATTAGTGTTAACTGTAGCAATGCTTTCGTGATTAGATGACCAAGTAACAGTTTGAACTGTCGCATTGTTTGGAGTGACCGAAGCAGTCAATTGAAGCTGTGATTCTTCTTCAACAGTTGCGGATGCACCCGTAACACTGATTCCGGTTACCGGAATTGCATTGACTGTAATATTCAACGTTCCAGAGACAGAAGCATTAGTTGTTGAAGCAACTTTAATTGTCCAAGTACCAGCAGTACCAAACAATGAAGTAATTGAATAATTAACTTGGCTTGGATTAATAAGTGTTAGAGATAATCCTTTGGATTCAAATGAGGAATATGGAACATTTTGTTCATTTTCACTCGATTGATTGTATGTGAGGTTGACTGTAATTCCGCTTGTATAATCAGACAATTTTTGAGCGGTATTAAAGATTGTATTTGTACTGACAACTTCAATGCTGGTTAAAGCAACACGGAAGCCAACAGTAAGTTGAATTTGAACTGGAATGAAGTTCTTATAGGAAACGATTAAGGTATAAATACCTTCTGTTCCGAATGCTTTAGAAGTGTCAATGGTTTGATCATTGCTATTCTTAATGACATAAGAATAACCATCTTCGCCACCCTTAGATAGGTTGACGGTATCTCCGCCAGTCTTGTTGGCCCAAACACTTAAACCGTTGTTGGCGTCAAAGACATCATCGCTATAATAACTTGTAGCCTTAGAATCGGATGCACCAAAACCAATAATCGAATCAGCTGGTGGTTCAATTGTTGGTCCAGATTCACCATATAGATAAATTCTATAAATAGCGAGTTTGGAACTCTTCACTGCGGTGAATGTTAATGTTGATGGAGCAGAATTAAATTCCCAAGTTAATGAAGTTGTATAAGTGCTGTTAAGAGCAGTGATGCCTGTACAGTTAGTAGTAACACTCTTACCAGAACTATTGAGGGTTAATGTTTTAGTTGGTGATTGTGAACCAGCGATGACTGTGACACTACTTGGTTCAAAACCTGTTTTTATTGAAATTGCTAAAGATGCAGCATTGTTACCAGAACTTAGACCGATACCGCCATAACGTTTTTGATAAGTATAGGAAGCTGAAACTGCAGACACAAAGTCGGCTGCCTTGCGGTTCGAAGTATCGTCGCTATCGTAGCAGCGATCTTGAACATATTCCGCGTTGACGAGGGTGCTTGTTCCTGTATCGCTAGCATTTTCTGAATCCCAGAAATCGATAACACCGAGTAAGCCTTCGCCTGTTTCTTGACCTTCGTATGCATTAGGATTTTCAACGCAACTATATGTAATATTGAGTGAAATAAGTGTAACTTGGGAGGTTGCATCTAATCTTAAATGATATGGAGCAGAATCAACGTTATAAGTATAGCCAGATTCCATAACGGTCACTGAACCCCAAGTTGAATTGTCGTAAGATAGTTTAAATTTAAGTGCACCGGCAGGAGAGAAGATAGCGGTAAAACTGGTAATACTACGGATGTGATCTTTGTTAACAAGAGTGCCACCACTATTTAAAGTGACGTGACCAGATGTTGAACCTTGAACACCGGAGTATGTAAATGTAACATCATTGCCGAGAGCTGTTTTTTGAACCTTGTCACCATCAGATGTGACTTTATTTGAGCTATTTAAAGTAAGCGAATAGGATTGACTAACACGATTACCTAAAATAGCGTTCGAATTTAAATTTGTTTTTGATAATGCGATTCCGACACCTAAGACAAGGGCAAATAACCCAACTAAGGCACTATAGAGATGGAATCTATTTCTTTTTTTACCGACTTTCATAAACTACCTTTTATTCCTTTTTAGGAATTAAACACAATACCATTTTAGAATGTTTTATGTAAGGAAATATTTATCATGTACCATCGCATAGGGGGTGCATTCGCGTATTATTATCTTTAAAGATAATAACAAAATGATAAAATTTGATAAAAAAGCAGCAAAAAAGCTCACTATCATTTTAGTGAGCCTTCATGTTTGTTATTGTTTTGCAACGACAATTCTTGTGTCTTTAACAATGCTATTTTCTGGATAGACACCACGCGCTCTGGTGAGTGGATACACTTGGGTGTGTTTGCCTACGATTGTGCCTGGGTTAAGGACTGCGTTACAACCGCAATCACCATAATCACCGACGATTGCACCGATCTTGCGAAGACCGGTTTCGTATTCCTTATCACCATGGATGACAATGTTTTTGCCATCGCTCTTAAGGTTGGAACAAACTGTTCCTGCGCCAGTGTGGGCTTTGTAACCCAAGATTGAATCGCCAACATAGTTATAATGTGGACACTGAACTGAATCTAATAAGATACAGTTTTTAAATTCTGAGGAGTTGCCAACGACACATTTTTCACCGACGATGACATTACCGCGGATAAATGCACCTGGTCTAATTTCAGTTCCGTGACCAATGATTGCTGGCGCAACAATGGTTGCGGTCTTTGCAATCTTAACATCTTTTCCAACGAGGACTCCTTCTTCAAGGAAGGTATAACCTTCAAGTGGATTAGCGATTAAGTTTGCAACAATCTCTTTGATCTTTGGAAGAATTTCCCAAGGATATTCCGCTGCATCAAAATAAGGTTTTAAATAGCTAGGAACATTTTCAAAAAGTTCCTTGGTTTTGATATTGAGCTTATTCACAGATATAACCTCTTTTCTTGATTACATCGTAAATCTTTTTAATGTATTTATCACACTCTTCGAGTGAGACACATTCTGCCATAATACGAACAACTGGTTCGGTACCGCTTTGTCTTAATAAGACACGTCCGTTATCACCGATTTCTTTGTTGCATTCATCGTATTTAGCGCGAACTTGAACATCATCAAGAGTGTCAGCTTTATTGGTAACTTTAACGTTAACAGTCTTTTGTGGAAGGAGTTTAACTGGTGCGACCAACTTAGATAAAGTTGATTTACGAGAAATAACTTCTTCAGTAACCATTAATGCGGTTAAGATACCATCGCCCGTAGTTGCATATTTCTTAATGATGATGTGACCGGATTGTTCACCACCGAGAGTAAAACCATCTTTTTGCATTCTTTCGTAAACGAAACGGTCACCAACTTTGGTACGAACTAATTTACAACCAATACCTTTGAGGGCTTTTTCAAGTCCAGAGTTTGACATGATTGTTGCAACGACGGTGTCACCATCCAAAGATCCTTCGGATTTAAGCTTATTTGCGAGCATGAACATGATTTTGTCACCATCGACTTCTTTGCCATTTTCATCAACCGCGATACATCTATCGGTATCACCATCGAAGGCAAAGCCTAAATCTAATTTATTTTCTTTAACGTATTTACAAAACTTTTCGATATGAGTTGAACCAGCATCTAAGTTGATATTCATTCCATCTGGAGTGTTATTAATAACGTGAGTTTGTGCACCTAATGCATCAAAGACGGATTTGGCAATCATCCAGGACGCTCCGTTAGCGCAGTCTAAACCAATCTTGTAATCTTTAAGTGAATGTTTCACTAGTGAAATTAAGTAAGCAATGTATCTATTACGACCACTTGAATAGTCGACGATAACACCTAAGTTATCTCTGGTCGCGAATGGTAAATCATCACCTTCAACACCAAGTTTCTTAAGATCACCATCAAGATAAGCTTCGATTAAGACTGCAACTGAGTCTTCAAGTTTTTCACCGTTATAATTGATAACTTTAATGCCATTGTCATAGAAAGGGTTGTGGCTGGCAGTGATCATAATGCCACAGTCAAAGCAATCCATTCTAGTGATGTAAGACACGCTTGGGGTGGTTGTAACGTGTAATAAATACACGTCAGCACCAGAAGCAGCTAAGCCAGAAGCAACTGCGTATTCAAGCATATAGGATGATCGTCTTGTATCTTTACCGATAACAACTTTTGGACGATATCCCGGTTTTTGAAGTGAAAATTTTGGGTTTGAGAAAAACCAACCTAAGAAACGACCGATCTTATAAGCGTGATCAGCAGTTAATACTTTGTTGACTTCACCTCTAAATCCATCGGTACCAAAATATTTGGTTTTAATATCCTCGCCAATACTTGGAACGAGGTTTTTGCCGCGGTGAATAATCACGTTGTCATGCAAAAGTTCATCAGTTGAAATTTTGAACAATTGACAGAATTCAACAATCTTATCGATTTGTGGAAGTGATTCATCGCTTTCCCATTTTGAGATCGACTGACGGGAAACGCCAAGCATATCAGCAAGTTTCTCTTGCGAAATGCCATTGGCAATACGTAAATGAGTAATCTTTTCTCCGATTGTCATAAAAGTCTCCTTAAATAAGTGTTTTCAAATATATTATACGTAGGCGCGAATGTCAACAAAAACGATGTTAAGTTTAATTTACATTGACGAATTTTTAATAAGAAAAATAAAAGGCACCAAAGGTGCCGATTAATTTATTAGAAGTCTGCTAAATCTTTCTTTGTCTTGTCAAGCGACTCTTTTACCGTCTGCGCGACCGTGCGTTTCTTCTTAGTTTTCTTAATATCTATGCCGCGTAATTCATTTTGAGCAAGTCTAGCTGCTTCGAGTTGTTCCTCAGATGCATGTTTAACATCTTTGCTATCTTCTTTATTAAGAGTGATCTGCGTAAATGGAATGCAGATGTTATGACGCTTGAACATCAAATAGAATTCACGGTTTAAGTCACGAGTGACTTGGAAACGATTGTCTTCAAGGGTAAACGCGAGAACAAGAAGGGTAATTGAATCTGGTCCAACCGCATCAATACCTTTGTAATATGGTCCATCAATAATATTTGGAACTTTCGCAGGTAATTTCTTAATTTCATTAAGGATGAGAGCTTCAACACGTTCGATATCTTCATTAAATGAAACATTCAATTTAATTGTACAAACCGAACGAAGACGTGACATATTCACAACGGTTGTAATTGAACTATTGGTAATTGATTTAATATTGCCACCAAAATCTTCAAGTTTTGTGGTCTTTAAACCAACTTCGACAACCGTACCTCTAAAACCATCGATGATAACCATATCGCCAGAAGCGAAATAATCATCAAAAACAATAAAAATGCCAGAGACAACATCTTGGATAAGGCTTTGACAACCTAAACCGATGATGAGAGTGAGCACTCCAACACCAGCGATAATGCCAGCAACATCGACACCCCATACGACGAGAATGAAACAGATAGCAGCGATGATTGTGATGTATTTGACAAGAGAACGAATAAGTGAAGCGATCGTTTTTGCTTTGCGAGTTCCATGATCAAAAAGGTGAGTAATAAAGTTCGAAATAAAGATGAAAACAATAGTGATAAAAATGATGACAGCGGTCATGATCCAAGAGCCAGTTGAACTGACCATAGCTATTCCAATTCTATGCCATCCATTTGTAACGCCTTCTCCATAAACCATATCAGCAATTTCGTTGCCTAAAAATGTTCTTAAATCCATTAAGACAACAAAGGCAAAAACCGAAATTAATGCGAGAATTGCCGATAAAATGAACGCAACTTTGCCTCCGGTGGTCTTTCTAGTCCACCAGTTTAATTTCTTTTCTTCTTTGACATTTTCCATAACTTTTTCTCCTTAAATTATGAACTCATTTGTGTAGATTGTTTTGTGATAATCGAGTGAATTTGTGAAGTTGATATAAAAGCGACATTTTTGTCCTGAAACAACAGGTGAATAAACGATGTAATATTCCTTGCTTTCTTGGCAGGAATCATTTAAGACAATCGTTCCATCAAGTTCGACAAAATAAGTCGTTATGTAGGACTTTGGATTATCAACTTTAAAGCTATATTTTAGACTTCCGTCTTCCACGACATAACTTTGATTAGAGATGGTTGGTGGTTTCGGAACAAAAATATTCGCAAGTGTACTGCCAGTTGCAATCGCTGTAGCTGTAAAAGCAATTGAGATACCAACAATAGTGACTGCCTTGCCAACTTTCTTGCCTTTGGAATAATTAGTTCCCATCTGACGTTGATAAATTGGATCAGCACTTAACTCATCACTAGTTGCAATGTTATCGGTCGCAACTGAAAAAGTTATGTTGGTGTTATCATAAGATAAATTGTTAAATTCGCCATCCATAACTTTTCAAATAAATTTATTTGTTTTGATCTCTCATACACGGGAAGAGAATAACTTCTCTAACCGATTGTTGATTGGTCATTAACATTACCAAGCGGTCGATACCGATACCGATACCGCCACAAGGTGGCATACCATATTCGAGAGCTTCTAAGAAATCCTCATCCATCTCTGATGCTTCTTCATCACCAAGTTTCTTGGCTTCGAGTTGTTTGACGAATCTTTCTTTTTGATCGATTGGATCATTGAGCTCGGTATAAGCGTTACCGTATTCGACTCCACCGATGAATAATTCAAAACGTTCAGTGAAACGTGGGTCGTCTTTATATTTCTTAGTTAAAGGTGAAACCTCGATTGGGTAACGATAAACGAAGGTTGGTTCTTGTAAATACGGATCACATTTTTCATCAAAGAAAGCATTAATGATGTGACCAACTGATGTGTAGTGTTTTTCAAGTTTAACACCATGCTCTTTAGCGAGTTTAACTGCTTCTTCAAAAGAAATATCTTTTGAAAAATCAACACCAGTTGCTTCTTTGACAACTTCCACCATTGATTTCCAGCCGAATGGTTTTCCTAAATCAAGGGTCTTATCGCCATAAGGAATAACGGTGGTACCAACAACTTTTTTAGCAACTTCTCTAAAGAGGTTTTCGCAGAAGTGTCTCATGTCTTGTAAGTCACCATAAGCTTGATAAAGTTCAATGGTTGTAAATTCTGGGTTATGTTTTGTATCCATGCCTTCATTACGGAAAAGTCGACCAATTTCATAAACCTTTTCCATTCCGCCGACGATACATTTCTTTAAGTTGATCTCAGTAGCGATACGGAGATAGAAATCTTTATCTAATGCGTTGTGGTGAGTAATGAACGGACGAGCTGATGCTCCGCCAAGAATAGGTGAAAGGATTGAAGTTTCAACTTCAGTGAATCCTAATGAATCACAATAATTTTGAATTGCACGAATGATTTTTGGTCTAGCTTGAGCAATTCTCATCGATTCGTCGTTCATGATCAAATCAACGTAACGATGACGATATCTTTCTTCAACATCAGTTAAACCATGGAATTTTTCTGGTAATGGTCTAAGTGATTTGGTTAAGTGAGTGTATTTCTCAACGCGGATTGTGAGTTCGCCAGTTCTGGTGAGCATAACGCGACCATAAACACCAACGATATCACCGATATCTGCCAACTTGAAAACATTGTATGTTTGTTCACCGACAACATCGATACCAACATAACATTGAATCTTGCCAGAGACATCTTTGATATTCATGAAGGATGCTTTTCCCATTTTACGAAGCGCCATAATACGACCAGCAACTGTGACATAGACTGGTTTGGCTTCTAATTCTTCGTTGGTTTTGCCTTCACATTTTTCACGAACCGCTTTGATTAAATCACTGCGTTCAAATTTTTGACCATATGGGTCAATTCCTAATTCTTCGTAGCGAGGAAGTTTTTCTCTTCTAGCTCGCTCTTGATCTGTTAACTTTTCTTCCATAATGAAAACCTCGGCTTAAAGTTTACTATAAACTGTATCATTGTTCAACAATGCTATTTTTATCGAATCTCGTCTAATATGCGCTCAAGTGAGGCTCTTGTTGTGAGTGATTGAGCGAGCATATTTTTGTATTGTTTCATGTTCGGATAGCCATCCAAAAACTTTGGAGCGATACCTCTTAGAATGCTCATCGCTCGATATTCCCCCTTCTCTTCAATGAGCATATCAGCAAATTCTTTTAGATAAGTGATGTTCTCTTCAAGGGTTGAATTTGGAAGTCTTTCTCCAGTTTTAAAGTAATGGTTTATTTGTCTAACGAGTTGAGGATTACCAACTCCACCACGAGCAACCATCACCGCATCTGCTTTGGTAATTTCAAGAGCAGAAATTGCATCATCAAGAGAGTAAATATTGCCACTTACAAATAATGGAACTGACATTTTTTCTCTTAGGTTTTTGAGTAGTTCATAACGTGGTTTTCCAGAGTATAGTTGAGCGGTCGTTCTAGCATGGATTCCAATCGCTGCAACTCCAGCCTCTTCAAGGGCCTTAATATTCTCTAAAAAATTGATCGAATTTTCGTTATATCCAAGACGGATTTTTGCGGTCACCGGTTTAGTGGTCGCTTTGCATATCTTTTCGAACATTTGTCGAAGATTTGCCGGATTTTTTAACAAAGCTGAGCCAGAACCGGCTTTCGTAACTTTTGGAACTGGACAGCCTAAATTGATGTCGAAAAAATCGAAATTTGGATTTTCTTTTTCGCATATCTTCATCGCCTGATTTATTGTCTCGGAATTATTCCCAAAAAGTTGGATTGCAATCGGTCTTTCTTCAGGGGTCGTTTTGATGTATTCGAGAGTCTTTTTGTTTTCGTAAATTAGGCCGCAGTCAGACACCATTTCTGTGACGACGAGATCGACACCAAAACGTTTCATGAAATTTCGGTATGCTAAAGAAGTTATTCCGGCCATTGGGGCCAAAACAACCTTACCTTTTATTTCAACATTTCCGATTTTAAACATAACAAAAAGGGAGTCGATGCTCCCTCATAATTTATTTTGCTTCTTTTTTGGCGGCTGGCTTTTTAGCAGGGGCCTTTTTTGGAGCAGGTTTTTCTTTTTTTTCTGCTTTTTCTTCAACAGGTTTTAAAGTTCTGTTTTTAAGAAGAATATCAATCTCTTCGGCAGTAATAGTTTCTTTTTCAAGAAGGGTTTCCGCGATTAAAATAACATCTTCTTTATTATCATTGATAATCTTAAGCGCCATTTCGTGAGCGTTATCGATAATCTTACGAACTTCAGAGTCGATTTCAAAAGCAACTTGAGTTGAGAAGTTCTTTTGAGTTGAAGTGTAGTCTCTTCCTAAGAAGACTGAACCAGTATCTCTTTCATATTGGATTGGTCCAAGGGATGACATACCGTATTCGGTAACCATTGAACGAGCAATTCTAGTCGCAACTTCGATATCGTTAGATGCACCAGTAGAAACATCTTTGAAGAAAATTTCTTCAGAAGAACGTCCACCTAAGTAGCCAACGATACGCGCTTCGAGTTCAGATTTAGAAAGTAAGAAGCGATCATCTTCTGGAGTCATTAAGACATGGCCACCAGTTCTTCCCCTTGGGATAATGGTAATCTTTTGAACTTTATCGGAGTTCTTAAGTTTAAGACCAATGATAGCGTGACCAGCTTCGTGATACGCGACTTGTTTGCGCTCTTGGGCGTTCATGCCTTTAGAAGATTTAGCTGGGCCAGCGATACGACGGTCGATAGCTTCATCAATGTCTTCAATAGAAATCATTGGTTCGTTTTTACGAACAGCAAGGATAGCGGCTTCGTTTAAGATATTTTCAATATCCGCACCAGAGAAACCAACGGTTCTTTTGGCGAGATTATCAAAGCTAATCTTCGGATCAATGAGTTTGCCACGAGCATGGACTTTGAAAATAGCTTCACGACCTTTGCGGTCTGGTAAGTTAACTGTAATTGTACGGTCAAAACGTCCGGCACGAAGTAAGGCTGGATCAAGTACGTCTTCACGGTTTGTTGCAGCGATGACAATAATACCAGAGTTGTCTTCGAAACCATCCATTTCAACTAAGAGTTGGTTAAGGGTTTGTTCACGTTCATCGTTACCGCCACCTAAGCCAGCACCTCTTTGACGACCGACAGCATCGATTTCATCGATAAAGATTAAACATGGAGCGGCTTGTTTAGCTTTTCTAAACATATCGCGGACACGGCCTGCACCAACACCAACGAACATTTCTACGAAATCAGAACCAGAAATTGAGAAGAACGGAACTTGGGCTTCACCAGCAACAGCTTTAGCTAATAAAGTTTTACCTGTACCTGGATGGCCAACAAGAAGAATACCTTTTGGTAACTTCGCACCATACTTAGCGAATTTTTGTGGTTCTTTTAAGTATTGAACGATTTCTTGCATTTCAGCTTTTTCTTCATCGCAACCAGCGACATCGCTAAAGCGAACTTTGCTAGCTTCAATGCGACGAGCACGTGAATTATTGAAATCAAGTGCGCGGTTGTTCGCGCCGTTAACGGACGAAGAGAGTCTTGAGAATAAGAAAATCGCGATTAATAAAGTGACACCAACAGTGATGATGGTTGGTCCCCAAGCATCCCACCAAGAGACTTCAAAGGCGTAATGATATTGTAAATACGCGCCTTCTTGTCCATTAATAGCTTTAATGAAAGTTGCTTGATATGCTTCGTGAGTTACACCACCATTATCAAATTCATGATAGAAATCAGCTTGAGGAATTGAGACGACATATGAAACATTGGCCTGAGTTGCTTTGTCAGTACCGGTGAATTTAACTTCAACGACAACTTCCTTGTCGTAAACATCAACAGTCTTAACGTTTGTTTCGTCAATACGTTGTTGAATTTGGTTAATATTTAAAGTTGTAGTGCGGTTTGAATTAAGTCTTGTTATTAAAATAACAAAGCCCGCGATAATTGCTGCTAATAAGATGTATGGAAGGATTAACGACAATATACTTCTTTTTTGTGGTTTATTTTCGTTCATATGAGCCTCTTTTCCTATAATCAGTGACAAAGTCAAAAATTATATGTGTAGGTTAATGATATCAAAACTAATCAGTTTGTAAAACAAATATGTTTCACAATTTTATTTAATGAACTTAATTACAAATTTAGATTGATGCTTATCTACGAATTCTTCACGATATCGAGGAATGTAAATCAATTTAGAATCACGATTGTAGATTCCTGGCCATGAAGAACGGAGATAATGTGGTAGTTTCCAATCAATAAATAATCTACGAACAGGAACTTCGTAGTCTTTTACAAAGTACAGATCATTTTTACTAACTGGTTTAACTGTGATTGGGAAGTCGTATTCATGAATGTTTCTGTCTTTAGACGCTTTTGAGAAATCGATTTCAAATAGATCGTCATCAACAATGTCATCGCAATTCAATTTGTAGCAATAATTGACGATATTTTTCTTGTTAAGCAAATAAACGCGGCTGTAGTCCTTGCAAATGATCAAATTTTTGCCTAGCGAAATCTCAACATACGCTTTTTTGCTTTTGAACGCCTTTCGAATTTCGTCAATAAAACTTTTTGAGATGTCTTTGTGAGAAGATTCGCGTTCAATAAAGCCAGAAATTGTGAAAGTTAATGTCGCATCATCAAGGTTTAAAAATTCATCTAAATCGAAACTGACCCGAGAAGAAATTTCAGTCCCAGTTTTGGAATAAATTTCATCTAAAATTTTAGCTCGGTTTTTAGGGTCTAATTTTTCAACAATTTCGTGGCGAATTTTATTGCGTTCATAAGCGTCGGTTAAATTTGATTCATCGATCGAAAATGGAACGTTGTTTTTTTGATTATATTCAAGAAGTTCTGATTTCGAAAAACTTAATAATGGACGAATGATATCAACTCCAAAAATGTTGATTTTCTCGACAATTCCCGAATATTTCACGATAATCTTGCGTTTTTGTTGCATTAGGTAAGTTTCGATTAAATCGTCTTGTTGATGCGCGACTAAAACTGCTTTTGCGTTGAATTTTTCAAGAACTTTTTTGAAGAAATTGTAGCGGATTTCTCTAGCCCAATTTTGGAAGTTATTTTCGACCTTTAAATTTGTGGTGTCTAAAACCTCACAAACAACGCCTTTTTCTTTACAATATTTTTTAAGTGATGCTTCTTCAAAATTTGACACATCTCTTTTGTGATAATTGACATGTGCAACCACTACATCATAGCCTTGTTCGATAAGCATGTTTAAAAGCGCCATTGAGTCGGGCCCAAAAGAACACGCAACAACGTATTTATTATCCTTATTAAGATTAAATTTATAGTTCTTCATACATTGATAATGCTTTTTCTTCAGTTGCAGATTCTAAAAGTGCCTTTACCTTGAATGTTTGGTTGGTTTTCGTGAGTTTAATAACATCGTTTACTTTAACTTCACTAGAAGCTTTCGCGACTTTATCATTGAGCAACACAAAACCTCTATCGATACTTTCTTTTGCTAAAGTACGACGTTTAATGATTCGGCTAACTTTCAAATATTTATCTAATCGCATACTACTTCTTCGAATATTTATTATATAAGACGTCGATACAATCAATAATTGTTTCTAAATCCTTTAACCAATTATCAACCTTATCTAATCTAATTTTTAATTCTCTTTTTAAATATGAAACCTGCACCTTTTGAATATATGGAGCGAGGATTTCAAATAACTGTTGTCCAATTCCATTTATATTCGTGAACTTCTTTGACATCACAATTTCAACTGAATTTGGATATTCTTTAACATCTTCGAATTCTTCTTTCTCGATGAGAATATCGATTCTTCTCTTATTTATAAGAGTTGTGACCTCTGATGGAATGCGGCCGTAGATATCACGAATCTTTTTACGAACATCACTAAGCTCTTGATCGTTCTTCGCATTTTCAATTTCTTGGTAGAGTTCAATCTTGTCTTGTTGATCAACATATTCGTTTGGAATGAAAGCATCGATGTTAAACATCTTAACTGGTTTAGCTTCTTCTGCTTTGTGGCCAGTTTTCTTTTCTTCAATAACTTCATTAAGAAGTTTTAGATATAATTCAAGACCAATTGAATCAATGAATCCAGCTTGCTCTGGCCCTAAAATATCACCCGCTCCACGGATCATTAAATCACGTTGAGCAATCTTATAACCGCTTCCAAGTTCAGCGAAGTCTTGAATTGCTTTTAATCGTTTGACCGCGTTCTTATTCATATTCTTTTGTGGTTTATAGAACAAATAGGCGTACGCAATGCGACTTCCTCGACCAACACGACCTTTGATTTGATAAAGTTGAGATAATCCGAATTTATCAGCATCCTCAACAATAATTAAATTAGCGTTTGGAATATCAATTCCATTTTCTATGATTGAAGTCGCTACTAAGATATCGATCTCGCCAGCATAAAAGCGCATCATGACATCTTCAACTTCATCTTTATCGAGTTTGCCATGGACCACTCCAATTCGAGCAGATGGAATCATCCTTTGAAGTTCATGAGCAGTAACAGAAATCGATTCAACTATATTATAAATATAGAACACTTGTCCTTTTCGCGATAATTCACGTTCGATTAATTCACGAACAATATCTTTTGAAAATGGAGCGACATAGGTTTGAATTGCCGATTTATTTTCTGGTGGAGTTGTAATTTGTGAAACTGGTCTTACCCCAATAAGCGATAACTGTAATGTTCTTGGAATAGGAGTGGCAGACAAAGATAGAACATCAACATTACTCTTAAGTTCTTTAATCTTTTCTTTTTGTTCCACGCCAAAGCGTTGTTCTTCATCAACAATAAGTAAACCTAAATCATTGAATTCAAAGTCCTTGCTTAATAATCGATGAGTACCGATAATTAAATGGATTTTTCCTGATTTTATATCTCTGATATATTCTTTTTGTTTCTTTTCAGGAACCAAACGAGAAATAACTGCAATATTCACTCCATAGTTTTGGAAACGCTCTAAGGCGAGTTCGTAGTGCTGTCTAGCAAGTAATGTGGTTGGGCATAAAATCGCAACTTGCTTATGAGAAAGAATAGCTTTGAACGCTGCTCTAAAAGCAACTTCAGTTTTACCAAAGCCGACGTCACCACAAAGAAGGCGGTCCATAACCACATCTGATTCCATGTCTTTTTTGATATCTGCTAAAGCAGTCTTTTGATCTTGAGTTAGTTCATATGGGAATTCATCTTCAAATGATTTTTGAAGCTCATCATCGCTTTGGAAAACAAATCCTTTCATATGGGCGCGTTCGCTATAAAGTTGATAAAGGCGATCCGCTAAATCGTTGACGCGTTCTTTAATCTTAGCTTTACGTTTTTCCCATTCTTTGGAATTGAGATTAGATAATTTTGGTTCAGCACCTTCGCGACCAGAATATTTTCTAATTAATCTAAATTGAGTTAGTGGAACATATAGAGTTGATGTTCCGGCGTATTGAATATGAATAAAGTCACGATGAATATCGCCGCGCTCTTCGGTAATAATTTCTAGGAATTTACCAATTCCATAATATTCGTGAACGACATAATCACCAGGTTGAAGATCTTCATAACTCTTTAAAATTGTTCCTTCTTTAAACTTGTTTAAAAATCTTGATGAACGACTTTGGAATCCAAACAATTCTTTCGATGAAATGAAGACAATTCCTTCATCGGTTAATTCGAAACCTTCCTCTAAAGAGAACATCGTTACTCCAAGTTTTTTAGAAGGAATTCCTAAGTCATTTAACACTTCAAATTCTTCGTTCTTTTCTTTAAGAAGATTTTGAACAGCTTCGAATTGTTGTTTGTTAGATAAGGCTAAAATAACTTTCTTGTAGTGAGGCAAATAACTTTGAACAATTAATTCAAGATTCGAAATATTGTCTTTAGAGAAAATTAGTGGAGCGGTTTTAAACTCGATGTCATCTGCATTCTCTTTAAACTCGTTTCCGTATAACAATGTTTTTGAATTTCTTAAAACATCATTAACCTTAGAATAAAGTTCAAGGTGGGTAATGATGCGGCCATCGCTTGATAATTCCGCTAAATACTTTTGAGCTTCTTTGTTATTAAAGTTAACAATTGTTTCGAATTGTTTACGATTGCAAATAAAGGTTAAGTCTGGATTAAAGTAATCGAGAATTGAACCGGTTTCATCTTTGATGAATCGATAATATTTATATTGTTTAGGGGTGAAATTTCTCGCTTCAATGTTTTCAAAATCCAAATCACTGTTTTGCTTTAAAATTTGCTGTTTGTTTACATCAAGGTGTTCACAGTCTTTATGAACTTGTGCGCCTAGCTTGATTTTAAATTCAGATATTTCTTCGTCTCTAAATAAACAATCATTAGCAGGGGGAAGAATAACTTCATCAATTGGGTGTGAGCTCTCTTGAGTGGCGATATCAAATGTTTTGATTGATTCAACGGTATCGCCAAAGAATTCAATTCGAATTGGTTTATCACTTGAGACGGGGAAAATATCTAAAATATCTCCGCGAGAAGCAAATTGAAGAGTTTGATCAATCTTATTAACTTGAGAATAACCCGCTTTGACTAATTTGGTTTTGAATTCGCTTAAATCAATCATATCGTCGACATGAATTTCAAAGCTTGATTGCTCAAATTCATGTGGAGTCGGAAGCGGAGTTAAAAGCGCACTTGTATGCGTGACGATAATTCCTTTTCTTAAATATAAACACTTGTTCAAAACATATAATCTTTGAGCAAGCATTTCCTTTGATGCGGTTAATAAATCATTTCTTAATAAGTCATCAACTGGGAATAGAAATACGTTATCTCCACCGATGAGTGAAGCAATGAAATCAGCAATCTTTTGAGCGGCATATAGATTGTTTGCGACAAGCAAATATTTACCGGGTTTTTGATGAAAAATCCCCGCAAAAATCAAAGAAACACCAATTGTATCATTAACGACAAAATGCCCTCTTTTCTTAAGGAGGGAGGTAGCGGCTTCACTTTTTGCAACAAGATTTAATAACTCATCTTTCAATCATTATCACCACCATTGTATTTACTCATCGCATTTTGGAAATCGTGATTGAGATATTCCTTTAATGCGCTGACTGCTCTATCGATTGCTTTCTCAATTTTTGGAGCGTCATCTTTATCTGGTTTACCGAGCACATAATCGATCGTATCGAACTTAGGCTCGCCAATACCGATGCGGATTCGTTTGATATTTGATGATCCTAGGTTGTCGATGATATTTTGCATACCTTTTTGACCACCACTTGAACCGTTGAGACGCAATCTGATCTCGCCAGGTTTAATTGCTAAGTCATCATAGATAACAACAATGTCATCAATGTTGATTTTAAAGAAATGAACAATTTTTTGAACAGCAGTTCCAGATAAGTTCATATAGGTCATAGGTTTAAAAAGAAAAATGTCTTCATCATCGAGTTTGAACTTGGTGTATTCACCATCAAAATCTTTCTTATTGAAATCCACGCCGATAGAATCGGCAAAAGCATCAATAACGCGAAAACCCGAGTTATGTCTTGTTAACTCGTATTCTTTTCCTGGATTACCTAAACCAACAATTAGTTTCATAATTATTCCTGCCGTTAATTATAAATTAACTATTTTTAGATGACTACATTTTTTATAAATTTTAATTATTGATAAACTTTGTTTGTCTAAAATTATGTTAAAATATCGCCGTTATGGCAAATAAAGTTAAATCAGTTATCAAAGACGGCCTTATTGGCGTCGGTATTGGATGTGCAATTATCATTCCAGGCATCTCTGGAGGAACAATCGCTCTTATCACGGGTGCGTTTAAGAAGATCGTTAACGCTGTTGATCAGCTTTTTACGAAATACTTTGTTAAGAATCTTTTAATCCTTCTTCCGTTTGGTATCGGCGCTGTTTTAGCAGTTGCTGGTTTACTAAAACCAATTGACCTTGCTATTGAACACTGTTTCTTAGCTTTAACAATCTTATTTGCAGCCTTTATGGTTGGATCTGTCCCAAGCCTTTATGATTCTTCAATTAAAGGTAAAAAGCTAAATTATATTAATATAATCGGAATTATTGTTGGTTTCCTTGTCGTTATTGGTTTTGGTGTTTTATCAATCGTTGTTAACTTAAACAAAGAAGTCGGCACTATGGTTCATGATAATCCGTGGTATTTATACCCAATTATCTTCGGAGTTGGTCTAATTTCATCTATGGGGTTAATTGTTCCTGGTTTCTCTGGTTCAATGCTTCTTATGGTTTTAGGTTTTTATGATAAAGTCATTAGCTTTGTTTTAGATATTCCACATAATCCGGGTTGGTCAATCTTAAGATTAGGCGTCTTCGCATTAGGCGTCGCAATCGGCTTTGTCTTCTTCTCAAAATTAATGAAATATATGTTTGAAAAGCATGAAGAAACCACATACTGTGTCGTGCTTGGATTCTTGCTTGGTTCAATCATCGCAATCTTCGTTAACTCAAATATGTTCCAATACTTCGGTTTATTACCTGATAGAGAAGGTAACATTATCAACCATATCAATAATCTAGACTATATCCTTTCACCAATCTTTGGAGTGATTGGTTTAGCTATTTCTCTCGCTATATATTTTTACATGAGAAAACATCCTCAAGAACAAGATGCCTAGAACCCCAATTCAATATCAACAAATGAAAGATGAGCGAAAACTTTCGATCCTAGAAAGTGCTCTTTTTCTATTTGCCCAAAATGGCTACGATAACGTTCCAATGGATAGCGTCTGCCAAAGAGCAAAATGCTCACATGGTTTGGTATATCATTATTTCAAAAATACACGACAAATCCTCGATGAATTACTAAAATCAGATACTTATCAAAACGTCTTAAATTCACTTCAAAATTTTGATAAATCGCAAGAAATCTATTCCCAAATTGAGAGCTGTGTTAAAACATTTTTGAACCTTCTCAAAACCTCAAAAACCGAGATCTGTTTCGCTTTAATAATTCTTGATAATAAAGAGAAAAAATCGCTTTATGACAATCTCGTAAAACTTGTTGCAGCAGGGCAAAAAGATCGCACTGTTGCAGCAGGTCAACCAAGCGATATTGTTGATACATTTTATTTCTTTATCAAAGGTGTTTATCTAACTTATTTAAGCAAAAGACGCCCTGATGTTAAGGCGCCTTCACTTGATAATATAATGCAAATCTTTAAACGATGATTTAGAACTCGTCGCTATATTTTTTAATCTTGAAATATATCTTCTTCAAACTTGGATACATTGGCATGTAAACATTTTCGAAGAGATATTTATAACGTTTAACATTTTCTGGATTTGGTTTAAATTCAACGGATTGATGCACCATTGCTTTTGCGGCTTCTTCAACAGTTTTGAATTCGCCGGCTGCAAGGAAGCCTGCAACTGCACAACCTAAAGATGAACATTCATAGGTTTGTATCTTGGATACAGGTAAGCCAAATATATCCGCAGTAACTTGGCAAATTGCATCTGATTGTGAGCCACCGCCAGAGACACGAATTCTTTCAACTTTATGATGAAGTCTTTTCTTCTCGAAAAGTTCTAAGCCTTCTTTTAGACAATACGCAATACCCTCGATAATCGCACGATAGAAATGCGCTCTTGTGTGGACGTCGCTAAAGCCTATGATTGCGCCCTTTGCGAGCGGGCGACGTAAACCTGGTCCCCAATATGGTTGTAAAACAAGACCATCACTACCTGGATGGATATTCATCATTTCTTCATTGAGTTTTTCAATCGCGTTCTTTTCATCGATTAATTCCTCAACTGGCTTATTGCCGAATTGTTCGGCGAACCAATTTAACATCCAATATCCCCGATAGACTTGGACATCAAGGTTGTAATAATCTTTGATTATTGCTGGATAAGATGGAAGGAATGGTTCAGCGTCTTTATATTTCTTAATTGGGATTTCAACTGTACAAGCAGTTCCGTAGGAAATCGCTGCAGTCTTATCATCAATAACACCTAAGCCTAATGTTTCAGCAGATTTATCTGAACCCCCAGAGAACATTTTTAATCCAACTGGCAAGCCAGTTTTCTTACTAGCCTCTTCAGTGATATAACCTAAAACATCTCCAACTGGAACAAGGTCACAAAGTCTTTCACGATTAACACCAAACATTTGACCTTTCATGTGTTTATCAGGCTTCTTATACCAATCACGTTTTTTGAAATTGATTGGTAAGTGGCCAGCTTGACAACATGGTGAGTCAACATATTTTCCAATAAGTTTCTTATTGATATAAGTTGAAATCATCATGAATTTATCAGTTTTTGCCCAGATTTCTGGCTCACTTTCTTTGATCCATTGAGCCATTGAACGTTTTAAATTAAGATCGATTGTTGGCATCATTCCAATTGCTTTAAAAATCGCACGATGAAGAAGTGGTAACTTTTGTTCACCTTTCGCTCTTCGTTCATCGAGCCAAAGAATTGCGGGTCTTAAAGGTTTACCATCTTTATCAACACAGACAACCGAATCTCTAAAGAACGCCATAACGATGCCAAGAACATTACTCATCTTATCTTTATTGTCATTAACTAACTTGTTAGTAGCTTTACATAATGATTCAAAATAGAAGTCTGGATCTTGTTCAGCATAGCCTGGCTTATTTGAAAAATAAGGTGGGTTATATTTTTCTTTAACTAACGCGACAGTTTCACCTTTTTTGTTAAAAAGTCCTGCGCGTACAGATTGGGTTCCAAAGTCGATTGTTAATATCAATGGTTCTTTCATATGGACACTCGCTTTCCTATATATCTATGTAACCACTTTCCAAATATTTTTTAAATATTTTCTTTGCGAGCCTACTTGCTTGTGTGTATTATTTATGTGTGTGTAGAACACAAAACAATTTTTAATTGTCATTCAAGGAGGAATTACATGGCAAAGAAATACATCTACAACTTCAAAGAAGCCCATGGCTTAGGCAAAGAGTTGTTAGGTGGTAAAGGTGCTGGTTTAGCAGAAATGACCAGTATCGGAGTCCCAATACCACAAGGATTCACCATCACAACCGAAGCTTGTAACCTTTACTACGATAGTGGTAAAAAGCTTCCAAAAGAAATCGTAGAAGACATTTATGTTCACGTTGCAGAAATTGAAAAAGAAACTGGAAAGAACTTCGGTGGTGACCACAATCCACTTCTCGTCTCAGTTCGCTCGGGTGCAAGAGTGTCAATGCCAGGCATGATGGATACCATCTTAAACCTTGGTTTAAATGATGTTACTGTCGCAGCCTTAGCAAAAGAAACAGGTAACGAAAGATTCGCATTCGATAGCTACCGTCGTTTCATCTTAATGTTCACCAACATCGCCAAAGGACATCCACGTACCGAAATGGATAAGATGCTCGATGAAATTAAAGAAAAGAACGGCTACAAGCTCGATACCGAAGTTACCGCAGATCAATTAAAAGAATTAGTAAAAGCTTATAAAGCTTACTACAAGAAAACCTTTGGTGAAGAATTCCCATCCGATCCAAAAGTTCAATTACTTGAAGCAGTTACCGCTGTCTTCCGTTCATGGGATAACCCACGTGCGAACGTTTATCGTATGATGAACTCCATCCCATATTCCTGGGGAACAGCTGTTAACGTTCAATCAATGGCCTTTGGTAACAAAGGTGAAACATCTGGTACTGGTGTCGCCTTCTCAAGAGACCCAGGTACTGGTGAAAACAAAATTTCTGCTGAATATTTACCAAACGCTCAAGGCGAAGACGTCGTCGCTGGTATCCGCACACCTCTTCATATTGAAGAACTTGCAAAGAGAATGCCAGACGTCTACAAACAATTCGTCGAAACCATTAAGAAAATGGAACACCACTACCGCGATATGCAAGATATGGAATTCACCGTCGAAGATGGCAAACTCTATTTCTTACAAACCCGTAATGGTAAACGTACTCCAGCCGCTGCTTTAAAGATCGCTTGTGATTTAGTCGATGAAGGCTTAATCACCACCGATGAAGCTGTCTTAAGAATCGATCCAGTATCATTCGATAAGCTCCTTCTTCCAGCATTCGATCGTGAAGATTTAGCTAAAGCTAAACCAATCGCAGAAGGCTTAGCTGCTGGTCCAGGCGCAGGCACTGGTAAAATTGCCTTCACTGCTGAAGAAGCAGAAAAACGTCACGCTGCTGGTGAAAAGGTCATCTTAGTCCGTGCCGAAACATCTCCAGAAGATATCGTCGGTATGGTCGCCTCAGAAGGTATCCTCACCATGCGTGGTGGTATGACTTCACACGCTGCTGTTGTTGCCCGTGGTATGGGTAAATGCTGTGTCTGTGGTTGTAAAGAAGCTTTAATCGATGAAGAAGCTCGTACAGTTACAATCAATGGCAAAGTCTACACTGATAAAGATGTTCTATCTTTAGATGGCTCAAGCGGCAAAGTCTACTTAGGCGAAATTAAGAAAGTCATGCCAGACTTATCAGCTGGTTACTTCGGACGTTTAATGAAATGGGTCGATGCGGCTCGTAAATTAAAAGTCAGAACCAACGCTGATACTCCAAGAGATGCTAAACAAGCTAAAGAATTCGGTGCAGAAGGTATCGGCCTATGCCGTACTGAACACATGTTCTTCGATAAGGACAGAATCTTCTCAGTTAGAAAGATGATTCTTGCCGACACAGTCGAAGAAAGAAAAGCTGCTTTAGCAGAACTTGAACCAATGCAACAATCAGACTTTGAATCACTTTATGAAACCATGGGTGAACTCAATGTCAACGTTCGTTTATTAGACCCACCTCTACACGAATTCCTTCCACAAGAAGAAGATAAGATCGCTGAACTTGCTAAAGCAACAGGTCGTACCGTTGAAGAAGTTAAAGCCCGTATCGAATACTTACACGAATTCAACCCAATGATGGGTCACCGTGGTTGCCGTTTAGCAGTTTCCTATCCAGAAATCTGTGAAATGCAAACCACCGCAATCATTAAAGCTGCTATCAATGTCTCCAAGAAAACTGGAGTCAAGATTGAGCCAGAAATTATGATTCCACTCGTCTTAGAAGTTAAAGAACTCAAGTTCGTTAAGAAGATCATTTGTGAAACCGCTGATAAACTTATCAAAGAAGCTGGTGTTAACATGAAATATCATGTTGGTACAATGATCGAAATCCCGAGAGCCGCTTTACTTTCTGATGAAATTGCCGAAGAAGCAGAATTCTTCAGCTTTGGTACCAACGACTTAACCCAAATGACATTTGGATTCAGCCGTGATGATGCCGGTAAATTCTTACCAGATTACTACGCTGCCAAGATTTTGGAAGAAGATCCGTTCAAGACCCTCGACCAAAAAGGTGTTGGTAAATTAATCGATATGTCTGTCAAACTCGGACGTAAGACCAGAAAAGACCTTCACATTGGTGTTTGTGGTGAAACTGGTGGTGAACCAAACTCAATCGACTTCTACCATCGTGCAGGACTCGACTATGTCTCTTGTTCACCATTCAGAGTTCCTGTTGCTCGCCTTGCTGCTGCACAAGCTGCAATCCGCAACAAATAAGCTCTAGTAAGCAAACAAAAACTCGCATTCAACGTGCGAGTTTTTTGTTAACTTATTTTCCTCTAGCCAGAGCCTTGCTATCGAATTTAATATCACCACTAGGAGATACAAATCCCGCTAGCTCTTCGCGGATATAAACATCATAGTTATCTTCGATATATCCGACATATTCGCCTTGAATATAAACATCGCCTTCAGGAGATAACGAACCAAACTTATGACCGTTTGCGAACATATCGCCATCAGGAGAAATATATCCCACTAATTCGTCGTCAATATAGACGTTTTTTCCATAACATTCAATAAACAACATTATAGCGTCCTCGTTAGATAAACTTCATAGCCTTTCTTATCAAATTCACGGTATTTTGCGACCGCGAGTTTATGATTACTTGTTAAAGCGAACACTGAACTGCCCGATCCAGACATTAAAACCATCTTAAATCCAGCTTTCTTTAATTCGTCTTTCATCTTTTGTATTTCAGGAACCAAAGAGATAGATGGTTTTTCAAGAGAGTTAAACATTGATTTCGCTAATAACTCTTCGTCGCCTGTTTTTAATGCGGTGATTACATCATCGATTTGAGAATGATCGAGTTCAAGAGTGTCTGCAAGTTCAAATACTTTGCGAGTTGATAATCCTTTTGAAGGTTTAATGATGATAACATCAAATTTCTTTTTGAGTTTGATTGGAGTTACTTTCTCTCCAATACCTTCAACGTGAGCGGGTTGATTAGCAAGACAGAACGGAACATCTGCGCCTAATGAAGTTCCTAAGTTGATTTCTTCTTCGGGATCGAGTTTTAACTTTGTTAAAGATTTGATTGCTTTAATAACTGCAGCAGAATTAGATGATCCTCCACCTAATCCAGCAGAGATAGGAATTTCTTTATGAACGTTGATGATAAAGTTTTGTTTAATACCATAACGCTTTTTCATCTCAGTAACAGTTTTGGTAATTAAATTAAATTTAGCGACTTGAAGGTCGACATGATCGGTAGTAATAAAACAATCTGATAAAACAGGAGAAGTTTCAATTTCGATTGAGTCATGTAGCTCAAGTGGAAGCATGACCATATTTAAATCATGGTAACCGTCTTCTCTTTTACCAATAACGTCTAAGTAGAGATTGATTTTCGCGTAGGCTTTAACGAACATATGATGGATATATTTTAGTAGTGATTTTTTTCTTCTTCAATTCTTTTATTTGACGATAAAAGAACTCCGAATCATTTCGGAGTCCTTTAATTAATTTATTAATTAATCCTTAATCGGTAAAGACGTAATAATGGACAGTTGCTGAACCTTCTTCAGAGTCTCTGGATGCCACCGCAATCGCCAGTTTCAAATCTTTATCTGGTTGTTTTGCTTGAGCGCTCGCTAATAAATCATCATAGGCATTAGCGGAGAAGCTGACTGTCGCATATCCTAATTCGCGATAGAACGGATAATAATTATAATGTCTACCCCAACGATCTGACCATGGCGTCTCGACAAAGTCGAAACCTGGAGTAACTTCGTCTGCTGAAGCTTCGACCAGGACAAAGTTACCACTTTCATCAAAGTAACCACAAGCAACTCTGGTGGTGTAATACTCATACAAGTATCTAGCCTCCATCCAGCCACCGTTACGTTGAGCGAGGCTTGGAATGAACACACCAAAGGTGAGCACGTCACTGCCTTCTTCGGTTAAGTCTTCAAAGATGATTTCTGGTCTACTACCATTTGTGTTAACTGTGTAACCACAATCTGGGCAGTAGAATACCAAAGTGTCCTCGTTAACAGAACCATTTTCGTGGCAACAAACATGATAGAGTCCATAAGAAGTGTTGTAATCGTACCACTGGTACGGATGATGACACTCGCTACATTCGTAGTAATCAACCCAATAACCAGGTTTAGTTTCTGTAGCAGGGACATTTATTTCAACATGTTGTCTTTGGCCCGTGTGTTCGACACTGAAATAATGGTCTTCTGTATGCTTTCCACAAACACTGCAGTCTCTTTCGTAATCTGTTCTTGATAAACAACTATCGATTTGAACTGTTTGACTAGTTTCAACCCAATCGTGTGTGTCTTCATCAGCGGTGTATTCAAGAACATTGCCACACTTTTCACACACTTCGCGATACGTGACTTCGAATTCACATTCAGTGCCGCCTTCACGTTGTTTTCTATCAATTTCGACTGGATCGCCATAACTATGATATGAATCATCATGGTAGCGTCCATCATAAGAAATCTCACCGCAAAGCTCACAAGTTTCAAGAAAACCACAAAGTTTTGTGCACTCTGTCTCGTCAACCCATTCATCGAAATATTCCCTATGGATTTTGCTATTTAAGAATGCATGATATGATTTCGAGCCGTTATATAAACGGGTTGAACCAACGCTTAATTTCCATGTTTCAGTTTTTGCACATTCTAGATTTCCTGAACTTCTAGCGAATTCTACCTTTAGATTACCAAAGGTAAATGCTTTGCTAAAGTCATTGTAATAAGACGATGAATCAAAATAGGTTTTTCCAACGTAAGACTCATCGGAATACTTGGACATCCAGGTGTATCGCAAAGAGAAATCTTTGAGATAGAGTTTATAATCTTTGTTGCCAAGGAACCTTGTGAGAGAGAAATGATATGAATTTTCTAATGCTTCATCATTCATGTCTCTGGTAATGATTGGTGTTTGGTAAGACAAATAATAACTTGGAATTTCTCCGTTAAAGAAACAGTCATACGAATATGAAGTGCGTCCATCCAAAAGATATGTATTTTTTACGAATATAAATGTACGTTCAGGATCATCGAAATAGGATGGGTCATAATAATTCCTATTCGCTAAGAATTCTTCTTTGGTGATTAGTTCGCGAACCACTGGACTGCTACCTAAATAACTGAACGAACCGCTGGTTGAGTACATTTGGTTCTTGTTAAATGAGTAAGCAAAGTCGAAACGTGGAATGTCATAGACACGTGTTTCGGTTCTGATATTGTCGCTAATATTTGTCAAAAGATGAACGCTAGCGACAAATTTATCTTTGCCAAGCACCAAAACTCTTTCGTTTTTAGCGAACTTGGTTCCTAAACCATATGTATTGGTATAGAAATCTCCCTGATATTTGTAATAACTTTCATTATAAAGACGAATGATGAGATAGCCTTCTTCAAATTCGTCTTCTTCGGCTATATCACCTCGTGTATCGTCTGTGACCGCTCTAATTTTCTTAGTAGAAACAAGCGCGTCATAGTATTCATTATTGTAATTGCGTTTGTATTCAAACTTAATGCCTGGATAATCTTTTTCGTAATAATCCTCGTAGGCTTTTGCAAACCATTGATAATGGGATGCGTCTAAATCGAAGACGTGTTCACGAATTTCGCATTTCTCTACCATGGCTTTAAGTTTTCTAAGCACTTCGTGTTTATCAAATGACTTTTTAATATACACGGAGGCAGATAATCTTTGTGATTCTAATGAAGGATCATTTTCGGCAACAACCGCAAGTTCGGTTGCATCGAATTCATCGACCGCAAAAGAAACAGAAATAAATCCACCATTCTTGTCGGTTTTGAGTGTTCCTTTGACAAGATTCTTCATCGCATTCATTGTTGATTCAAGTTGTGTTTTGAAGTCTTCATATGATGGGATTCTATCAGAACTGCTAGATGCTTCTTTTTCAAATGAATAAATAATATCGAGAGTTGAAGTAGCGTTTAAATATGCATCAATAAACACTTCAGCTTCTTCGTATGTTGCAGGGATTTCAGTTGGAACTGGATATTTATGTTCTCCAGGGTTATCTATACGAGGATTGCGGAGATTTTCGATAATAAAGTCGATAACTTTTGTGCCTTTAAGCTCTTCGGTAAAGATATCGTCAAATTTCGGAATATTAACATTTTGATCGATCTCTCTTGCCATAGAAACAAAGGCATCATAGAACCCTTTTGCAACATAACCTTTGAGTCCTAAGTTAGTGATAAGATCTCCGATAGTACCATCATAGTTTTGAGCAATGAAATCTTTAACTTCACCCCAGAATGATTCACCAAATAAGTTGGTTAACATCACATCTGGAGATTCGTTCATGAAGTCTTCGCCAAGCGCGACAACAGCATTGACGTTGATGTTGTATTCATAACCTTCAACGATTTCTTTCTTGGTGAAGAATTTGTTGGTAAACCATTCACCGATACTTTCAATATCTTCTTTAATTATTGCTGGCGCGTAATCCAATAATTTCGCGTATTGTTCAGCAGGCGCAGAATTGTTGTAATATTGATAACGGGAAAAATCGTTGTAATAGCGATAACCTTTATAGGTTCCGCTTTCTGATTTATAGTTGTTAGACATACTAGAGGTGTATGAGAATGATTCACCTTCAAAGTCTTTTCCGGAATATTGATCTGAAACACGGACGTTGTCGTTTTCAGAAGTTTCTGTGTGAATATAGAGTTCACTTGTTATTAATGATTGAATGAAGTTCATCCAGAAGCCTTTCTCGCTTTTTGGATTAAGGGCCGGAACTTCTTGTTCATACTTATCATGACAGACGCTACATTCGTATGTGAGTTTGCCAGCTGAACTGGTTGTTGGATCAATAGCTTCAATACATTCGTAGCTATGTGGTTTTAAAGCGAGATCGGTACGGCTTGATGCTCCGCAACGACGGCAAATGATGTCATCATAACCATGAACCGCACAAGTTGATTCTTGATATGGTCCTTTAACAAGCTCGTGGCCAAAGTGAGCACAAACTTCTTCTGGTTCAAGATGAACAACGGCGTAGTATGAGAAGTGGTTTGTTTCAAATGAAACAGAGTGATTACCATATTCGGCTTGAATTGGTTCTGGTTCACCTTCATTTAAATACCAGATGGTAATACCATCAGCACTTTCATTAGCTTTCAATTCATAAGGAATCGTGACTTTAACTTTGCCACTAAATTCAGAAACTTTTTCTTCACCGTTTTTCATCGAAAAATCGATGATTGTGGTATCCGCAAGTTTTTCTGCAACACTTTCTTCAAGCGCCATTGTTTCACCGCTTTCATTTTTAAGATCAGCGATTGGTGTTGCTTCAGCGCCGATAGTGACGTTTTCTGCTTCGATGGAATTAAGGGTGTCGTCATCAAAAGCGATAGCAGCTTCTTTAAGTTGGACTTCACCAGCTTCTTTTAAAGTGCTTGCTTCGACTTGAGCGGTTTGTTTTTCGGAATGATCAACAACCATCTTTGTGACTTCACAGTTGGCATTTTCACATTCGAAATCTGTGATTCCATCATGTACATCACCTTTTTGTACAAAATGATGCGCATTTGCATTGATTGGTAAGTCGACTTTATATTCTTCTCCACATTTATCACAATGGAATGTAACTTCACCTACTTCGGTACAAGTTGCTTCTTTGGTGATTCTAGAAGAATAGACATGTTCAGCGAGTTCGTGGTCTGCAACAAATTTTTGATAACCACAAACAGAACATCTATATGTATTTACAGATGCTTCGCTACAAGTCATTTCGGTTGAACTAACCAAAACAAAGTTGTGAGGTGCGATTTCTTGTTCACCACATTCACAAAAACGCCAATGTTCGTTAGCGTTTGAGCCATATTCACCTTCAAACGAATGGGTATGTGACTCTTCGACTGGCTGTTCTTCAGGGGCCTCTTCCTCTGGGGTTTGGTTGCCAGTTGGTTGGGTGTTCGTTGGGCTTGATGACGTAACTGCATAACTATAATGGGCCCTAACTCCAGAACAACCACTTAGAATGAGTGAAGAAAACGCAAAAATTAGAAAAATTTTGCCTTTTTTCATTATTCGGATCCTTTCATTGTTAACTTTATTTTATAAATAAAAAAATACATAAACAAGATATTTAATATTCTGAAAATAATAAATTATTTAAATAATTTATCAGCTAGAAATTTTTAAAACTTTATAAAATTAAATAATTCTATATAAAAGTCGATTGGGAGTTGTTCTGGTCTTAATACCGTTGAAACGTTAAGTTCATTTAGGACTTTCTCTGCTGCGGTTTTGTCTTTTGTGATTGTTTGTAAACAATTTAATATCGTTTTTCTCCTATGAAGAAATAGTTGTTGCATTAACTTAAGTAGTTTTTTGTTTTCTGGCTTCTTAATGTTTTCGTTAGGAGTTAATGTAAAGACGACAGAGTCGACATGTGGAACAGGCGTAAAATTGTTACGACCAACATTGATTGGCGAAGAAATATCGCACACATAATTTAATAATAAAGATAAAGGAGAGATATTATCCTTTAATAGCTTTGGATACACTTCCTTTTGACACATCAAAACAATCTTCTTTGCATTAACGGCGTTAGTTAAAATATGTTCGATAATTCCGGAGGTGATGTAGTAAGGTAAATTGCCAATGATTTTGCTATATGAAGTTAAGTCAAATTTAAGGATGTTTTCTCGCTTAATCTCAACGTTGTTTTTATTCCCAAATTGAGACTGTAAATAAGAAAGCATTCTTTCATCAACATCGATTAAAGTTGAGTGAGAATTGTGCTCTATTAAAAAGTATGAAAGTGAACCTAAACCCGCGCCAATTTCAAGGACATTATCACTGTCTTCTAATTCAAGTAAATCAACAAATTTCTCGGCAAAACTCGAATTAATTAGAAAATTTTGACCAAGTGATTTATTGGCGAGAAGTTTATAAGTTTTAATGTTTTCAAAGTAGGTTTCTTTGTTCATAATAACTGCTTAATTTGTTCAATAGTTATATTACAATAATTTATTCTTTTTAAGAACGTTTTCGCGTTCGTGTGACCAAGGTGTAATTGCTCAGAAATTTTATCTCTTTTTTCTTTTGAATTTGTCTCGCCAGTTAGGCCTAACTCATTTAAGTCTGACATGGTGATATTTCCTATATTTTCTTTTGCTAACACAACTGCATTTTTAAGAGCTTGTAGGATTTCTTCTTTACTAGATTCTGCAACTCCAACTTTGCCGTTTTTAATCGCGTTTTCTTTTTTGATGAAACAATGATGTAGATTTGGAATGTTCTCGTCTAGAACTTTTCTGATTCTTTCTCCTGGATAATCTGGATCGGTTAATACGTAGATGTTTTTGTTTTGATTCTTTAGATATGAAATTGTGTCTTTAGAAATCTCTGATCCGTTTGTAGTAACGAATTCACAATCTAAGAAGCTAGATAAAAACGCGACATCGCTTTTACCTTCCACCACTACAATTCCATCAATCTTCATAAATTAAATAATTTTTTAAAGTTGTTATCTGTTTCTTTTTCGACTTGTGTTGGATCAACACCTCTAAGCTCAGCAATTTGATCTCTTATCAAAGATAAGTACATTGAGTGATTCTGCTGGCCTCTATGCGGTGTTGGCGCTAAATAAGGTGCATCGGTTTCTAAAAGATATTTATCAGAAGGAACATTAGCAGCAACTTCTTTAATCTTTACTGCGTTCTTAAATGTAACAGTTCCGCCTATTCCAATATAAAAACCTAGCTTAATGAATTCGCCCATCATTTCCTTGCTACCTGCATAGCAGTGCATGATTCCGCCTCTTTTTACAGGATGGGCTTTTAATATATTCAAACAATCTTCTAATGCATCACGGCAATGAATCGAAATAGGTAAATTATATTTATTTGCTAAATCGATTTGCTTAATGAAATATTCTTTTTGATGTTCTTTTATTTCTGGTTCTTTGTCCCAATAGTAATCTAAACCGATTTCCCCAACCGCAATAACTTTGTTATTAGATATAAGTTTCTCGATTTCATTTAAATCGTTTTTGCCTGCGTGTTTGCTGTCACTTGGATGAATTCCGACTGCTGCATAGCATTCTTCAAATCCGTTTGCGATTTCAACAGCCTTCTTTGACATAGCTAAATCACAACCAACAACCAAAAATGAGTTAACGCCTGCTTTTTTAGCGACATTAACATATTCTTTTTCAAAGCCTTCAAAGGCGTGGTCGTTAATATGGCAATGTGAATCTATCATTTTCCTACACAGAATCTTGAAAAGATTTCGTCTGTTAAATCGTTTTTGTTATTTTCGCCAGTTAAATCTAAGGCTGAGTTATACGCGATCATAATGGATGTTGAAACTAAGTCAATTGGTTGATCTTCTTTCGCGTCTTTAATCGCGATATTTAACGAATTAGAAATGTTCTTTAATAAACCGATTTGTCTCAAATTGTTAAATGATGGCTTAACTTTAAGCTCACCAATATCCATAACTTCTTTAATTTTCTTTAAAAGAGGTTCGATTTCGCCGTTTTTAGCAGAAACATAAACCTCGTCTTTGCTTTTATTCTTTAACAAATCGGCTTTATTGGTGACGACAATGTGTTTTTTATCTTTAACAAGTTTATATAAGTCTTGATCAAATCCGGTTTCATCTACAACAAATAAAACCAAGTCAGCATTCTTGATTGCACCGAGCGATTTCGAGATTCCGATTTTCTCAATTTCATCATCGGATTCATGAAGTCCTGCAGTATCAAATAAGTGACATGGAACACCAGATAAAATGAAGTCGCCTTCAACAACATCGCGAGTTGTTCCGGCGATATTTGTAACGATTGCTTTATCATCTTTGATAAGCGCGTTTAATAAAGAAGACTTACCAACATTTGGCTTACCGACAATCGCGATTTTTAAACCATCTTTATAGAGACGATTTCGTTCGCCTTCTTTAATTAAAACGTCGATATTTGCGACGATTTCTTCGCAAACTTCGATTATTTTCTCTTTTGTGATTTGTTCGATATCTTCGTATTCTGGATAGTCGATATTAACTTCAATTTGACTGAGAAGTTCACCGATTTTTTCTTTAATTGGTTTGAACATTTTTGAGGTCTCGCCCTTTAAAGAAAGCATCGATAAATCTTTGGCTTCAGAAGTTGTCGCGTTGATCATATCGTTGATTGCTTCTGCTTGAACTAAATCGATTTTGCCATTGAGATAGGCCCTAGATGAAAATTCACCATTCGTGGCCATCCTTGCTCCATTTTTAAGAAGGAGTTCAATGATCTGATTTGCAATCAAAACAGATCCGTGACAGATGATTTCAACACTGTCTTCGCCAGTAAATGAATGTGGGTGAACATAGCTTAGCAAAACAACTTGATCAATTTGCTTTTCACCATCAATAATATAACCAAAATGAACTTCTTTATTCTTTAGGTTTGTTAATGGTTTTGAAAAGACTTTTGAGACCACGTCAAAACAATCGTTTCCAGATAAACGAATAATCCCTAAAGCGGACTTTAGAGGTGCACTAGCTAAGGCAACAATTGTTTCAAACATACCCTTATTAATGAAAATAGAGAGTAAACTCTCTATTCTTCAACATATTTAATTGTAACAGCTCGATGGTGGCCTTCACCAGAAGACTCTGTCTTGATGTTAGAGAAGTTTGTAAGTACGTTGTGGATGACTCTTCTTTCATCCGATGGCATTGGATCAAGAGTGACATCAACTTTGGTCTTTTGAACTTCTTTAGCAGTTCTTCTTGCGATCGCAGCGACACGTGAATATTTCGCGTCTTTATAATCACCGATATCAAGAAGGACACGGTAACGATGATGGAATTTACCTGAAACAGCTAAACGAACAATTTCATTTAAAGCTTGTAAGGTAACACCATTCTTACCAATTAAAATTGGGTTGTGATCAGAATCAATTTCGATGCGGATAATGTCATCTTCTAAAGAGGCTTTAGTTTTGACACCACCGATACCGAGTGATTCGATAACATCTTTAATATATGATTCAGCGAATTCAATAACGTCGGTGAATTCAAATACTTCGATAGTGGCTTTCTTTGAAAGGATACCTTTCTTTTCTTCAACAACCTTGAATACAAGGTCATTTTCTTCCATACCGAGATCTTCACCCGCTAATTTAACTGCTTCATCAACTGTTTTTGCAGTGTAAGATTTCATTTTATTCTCCTATTTGTTTTTACGTTTTCTGTTGAAAAAGAATTGGATTAATAACGATTGAGTTAAGGTGATAAGAGCACCAACTAACCAATAAACACCCATGGCTGCTGGAAGAGTGAAGCCCATGACGATAATCATGATTAACATGACATAGCTAATAATATTAGCGGTTCTAGCTTGTTGAGTTTGGGCTGGATTCTTACCGAGTCTAGCAACTTTCTTTGTGCGACGTTTTGCGATCCATTGAGGAATCTTCATCGCTAAGAATTGAGCGACAGACATTAATATAATTAATACTAATGCAGTCCACCAACCATTTTCATTGGATGGTAAACCATTTGTGTTAGTTAAAGCGTTCCAGATTGAGGTGGATAAATTGAGGTTCAAAACCGCACCTGTTGAAAGGACAGCTGAACCGGTCATCGCGCCCCAAACACCAATAAAGACTGGGAATTGGATAACAAGGACAAGTAATGAAGATAAAGGATTAACTTTATTTTTCTTATAAAGTTTCATTTGCTCTTCAGCAAGTCTTTGTTTTTGAGCTTGGTTGGTATTTGAATTTGGATATTTTTGTTGAATCTTCGCAAGTTCTGGTTGAAGTTGTTGCATCTTTTGTTGTGAATATGTCGATTTGAATGACACCGCAAAGATGAACAATCTAACAATCAAGGTAACAATCAATAATGAAAGTAATTGTGGAACACCACTTTGATATGCATTGTTGATTGCATCAACACCAGCAGCACCGCCACCAGCGATTGAATATGCGATTTGGTCAACTAACCATGCGACCGGGAAGACGATTAAACCTTCGATAACCGCACCGCCTTTAGTCCAAGCATCGCCCCAACCAATACCAGTAAGTTTGACGGTTGAATGGAATTGACCATAGCTACCATAACTTCCATCAATAGATGTAATACAGGATCTGTTGTTATTGGCAACACTGTTAAGAGCGGTTTTATATGCGGATACGAATGATGCGGATGCGCACTCGTCAACGCCTAATGGTAATTCGGCTATGAGTTGAGAATTGAATGCATCATAGTTTTCCCATAAATCGTTAAAACCATTGAATTTGACATAACCATAATCTGAAAGAATATGTCTAACATCTTCAGCATTAGCTGAAGCTAAAGAGACATTTGCGGTTTTGTAGGCTTCAACAAGTACCTTTTGGTCTAAAGCCGCAAAATATCTGTCCGAAGGACGATAAGCACCATTTGTCACAGCGCTTTTAATAATGGATTCGAGTTGGGTTAATTTAACATACTCGCCTTTCTTGTAGTCGAGCATCGCAAAATTGCCATCTACATCTTTACCAACGACTCGCCAAACATTAGATCCTTCAACTTGTTGTTTGAAAGAAGTGGTGTTTGGAAGGCTCGCTAAGGCCGCATCTGCTTCAGCTTCAGTGTCGTAGTAGGTTGAAACACCTGGTTCGACAGCAAAAAGGATTCTGCTTTTATCTTGTGTGGTACAAAAGCTTGCAGTACAGGCAGAAGCAACAAAAGTAATGGCTAATAATCCAACGGAAACCAAACCAATCTTGTGTAATCTTTTCACGCTTTTAATCCTACTTTTTCAAATAAATAATCAATATCACTACGTGTTTTCTCAAATTTTGAGATGTCGTAGTTCTTGCGAGCGATCATTACGATATCGAAACTTTTTGTTAAATCAGCATCGCTAGCAATAATTGCTCTAATCTGTCGTTTCATTTTATTTCTAACGACAGCTTTTCCGCTTTTCCTTGGAATTGAAATTCCAATTCTAGTGTAATTTAAATCGTTTTTAAGAAAGTGTAACGTAATCGTGTCGGACTTAACTAACTCGCCTTCACTAATTACTTTGTTAAATTCAATATTCTTTTTAATGCGATTTAAAACTTTCATGAAAAATTAAGCGGTAAGTTTAGCTCTACCTTTTCTACGTCTTGCTGCTAAAACTTTACGACCACTTGAGGTGGACATTCTTTGACGGAAACCGTGGACATTACGTCTGTGTTTCTTGCTTGGTTGATATGTTCTTTTCATACAGTAAATCTCCCTGTGTTTTTAACACGCGAGAAAAATTATATAGGCGCATATGCTATAAGTCAAAGATTATTTGCGTATGTGTATGTATGCTCGCTCGCCACAAACCTTATTTATTTAATAGAGAATTCAATTTATCCACAATTTGCTATGAAAATAGGTGTCAAAATGTAAGCGTTTACATTAAAAAATGATGTGGAATCCACATAATGTTAATAACTGTGTTTGTTAATATGTTGAAAACGTAATTTATTTCGATATATTCGAAGTTTTTGTAAAATATTGGTTGTTAATATTTTTAGAAGTGTTGATGAACAGAATCGACTGGTTTTCCACACAATTCACATACAAGATAAATTCACAATCAAAAATTGTGGAAAACTCAAAAATATTCGATGAATTGTTAGGTTATATTGAATCGAAATTGTGGAAAAAATTATTCTCTCTTCATTTTTGATTGATATTAATTTAATTAATAGTATACTTATTTTCAAGCGAAAAGAGGTTAGATTATGGCTGAGACAGTTACAGAACTACAAAATTTGTGGTCTGCTATTAATAAAAAACTTAGAGAAAATGTTGAGGATGTAAGATTTTTTGATGTTTTCTTATCCGAATCTTATATTCATTCATTTGATAAAAATAAAATGATCATTGCTGTTAACTCACAATTAGCAGCAACAATTCTTTCTACTAAATATTTAGATGTTATTCAAAATGTTGTTAGATCGACAGTTGGAAGCGATGTCAAAATCAAATTTGATATTCCTGATAACTTAAAATCTGTCGCACCAGCGGAAGAAAAACCAAATTATTTCAAAAGCTCAATCGTTAACAAAAACTTAACATTCGATAACTTCGTAACTGGTCCATCAAACCTTGAAGCAAAACAGGCCGCAATGTATATCGCATCTAACCCAGGTGCGGGCTTTAATCCGTTATTTATTTATTCGAATCCAGGTCTTGGAAAAACTCATCTTTTGCAGGCAATTGTAAACTTCGTTCGTGAAAAATTACCCGGCAAAAAGGCATTATATTGCGAATCTGGCGACTTTTTGCAAGAGTTTGTCGACACCGCTTCTGGTGCGAAACAAATCGATGCTTTGAAGAAATTCATCACCTCACACGATGTTGTGTTAGTAGACGATATTCAACTCCTCGCAAACAAGGATAAAACTCTCGTCTTATTCTTCGATGTATTCAACAAATTGTTGATGCTCGGAAAACAAGTCGTTATCACGAGTGATAAAGCGCCTTCTGAACTTAAAGGATTTGAAGAAAGACTTAAATCGAGATTTGCTTCTGGTTTAACTGTTGTTATCAATCAACCAGAAGTCCCAACTTGTGTTGCCATTTTGCGTTCCAAAATTGAAAATAGTCCTCTTGATATTAATTATTTTGATCCACGCGTTTTGGACTTCATTGGCCAAAAATTCTCGAAAAATGTCAGGGAAATTGATTCCGCACTCAACAAATTAGTGTGGTATGTCACTAACTACAAACCAACAAAATATATCGATATGGACACCGCAATGGAAGCTCTCCACAACTTAATCGATGTCAAAGATGCAAAACAAAAATTGTCTGAACAAAAGATCATCAACGTTGTTGCGGATTATTACAATTTGACTCCATCACAAGTTACTGGACCATCTCGTGAAGGTAAACTTACGATGGCAAGACATATCGCAATGTATCTCATCAGAACAATGCTTGATGTACCATTCACAAAAATCGGATACATCTTCGGTGGTAAGGATCACTCAACCGTTATGTCTGGTGTAAACAAGGTGGAGAAATCGTTGAAAACTAATGAGCTATATCAAACCGCGATTTCTGAGATTAAAGAACGTCTCAAATCTTAATTTTATAAAAATTATGTGTGCGCGTGAAAATTCGTGTGCTAAAATGAATAAAGAATTAAAGAAAAGAAAGATAGTTATCCACATTATCCACAGAGCTTATTATTACTAGATTAAATAAGGAGATATATTTATGAGATTTACTATAAATAGAGAACAATTGTTAAAAGGATTAACATTGGTTTCGAAAGCTGTTCCTCCAAAAGCAGAAGTTCCAATCCTTCAAAACATGAAGTTATCTTTAACCGAAAGAGGATTAGAAATTCTTGGAAGTGATAACAATATTGCAATTCAAACTGTTATTCCATATATGATTGGTGACAAAGAAATCATCCGTAACAGTGAAAACGGTGAAACTCTTATTGGTGCGAAAATTCTTTTAGAAGTCGTTAGACATTTAGAAGAAGAATATGTCACTTTTGATTTAGTCGACAGCTCGATGCTTGAAATTGAAGATAACAAATCCAACTTTAAACTCAATTCCATCAGAGCTGATGAATATCCTCAAATTGATTTAAATGCCTCAGGAGCTGTCTTAAATGTTGCTACCAAGGATTTAGTTAGCCTTGTTGATTCAACCGTTTTTGCGGCCTCTACAAAGGAAACTAGACCTATTCTCACTGCCCTCAACATCGAAGCTCATGACAATTTTTTAACCGCCACTGCTACCGACACTGCTCGTCTTGCTCGTAAGTCAATCGACATTGATCAAGATGTCCGTTTTGTCGCCAATATTCCAGCGAAGAAAATGGTTGACATCGTCCGTAGTTTTGAAGAGGCAGAATCTGTTGAAATCGCTGTAAGCGATAAGAAAGCAATTTTCACTTTCGGAAACACCACAATTTCAACTCGTTTAATCAATGGCGAATATCCAAATACAAAGAACATTGTTCCGAAGAATTTCAATTATTTTCTCGAAGTCAATTCATCTGAATTTTTAAAGGCGATGGAGAGAGTTTCTCTTCTTTCTGCTGAACATGATGGTGTTGTTAAAGTCGTCATGACCGAAGATGAAGTTGAAATCATTTCTCGCTCATCCTTAGTTGGATCCGCCAATGAAAAATTGAACGTTTTCCAATTCTCTGGCGAACGTCTTGAAATCAGCTTTAGATCATCATTTGTTGCTGACGCGATTAAAGCGTGCAAGAGCGAGGATGTTACAATTGCATTTATAGGCGAAATGAAGCCATTTGTTGTCAAAAATAGCAAAGATGACTCCATTGATATGTTGGTCACTCCATTACGCTCATAAACCTAAAAATTTGACATTTTAAAACATATTGATTTATAAGGGAATTTATTATTCCCTTTTTATTTTATATATGCTAAAATGTATCTCGAGAGTAAGAAAAGGTCTTTTTATGAATAAAAAAATCAAAGAAATTAATATCTCTTCTGACTTCATAACTTTAGGCCAATTTCTGAAATTTGCCGACATCATTCAAACTGGTGGCGAGGCAAAACTTTTCCTTTCTCAAAACGATGTCTATATCAATGACGAATTTGATGTAAGAAGAGGAAGAAAGCTCAGAGCAGGAGACAAAATCGTCATCTTAGGCGAGACATACTTAATTAAATGATTGTCTCACGTCTTATTCTCAGGAATTTCCGCAACTACGAAAGGTTGGAAGTAAGCTTCGATCCAAAGATAAATGTCATCATTGGAGATAATGCCGCAGGAAAGACCAATATTGTTGAAGCGATTCATTTCTTGTCATTAGCTCGCTCGTTCAGGACATCAGAAACTAGCGAATTAATCAAAAATGAGCGCCAATTCGCGTCGATAGAGGCTCGGGTAGTAGAAGATACCATCCGCAAAGATATCGTTGCTATATTGACCCCTTCAAGCAAAAAGATCACCTGCAACAAGAAGCCAATTAAGAAGATTTCCGAACTCTCTAGCCTCATCAATGTCATCGTTTTTGAACCAAAAGATGCGTTGATGTTCCATGACTCACCTTTGGTGAGAAGAAACTTCCTTGATATCAATTTATCCAAGAAATCGCCGATTTATTTAGAAAACTTGATGTCATTTGACAAACTGTTAAAAGAAAGGAATGCATTACTAAAAGAAGAGAATGTTGATCAAACACAACTTAATGTTGTGACCACTCAATTAATCACCGTGCAAGAAGTATTGTGTAAATATCGTCAAGCTTATGTGAACGAAATTAACGCAATCTTAGGCAAGATTATTAAGAGTATCAAAGGCTCTGATCAAGAAGTGCGCCTTGAATATTACCCGTTTGTTAAAGTGGATTCAGACTTTGTGAAAAACGCTACACGCGCGTACGTAAAAGGTCTCGATAGTGATATCCGTCATAAAATCACTCAAATTGGAATCCATAGAGAAGATATGAAGATGTTCTTAAATGACAAAGACATCTCCACCCATGGTTCACAAGGTGAGAACCGCTTAGCAGTAATCGCCTTAAAGTTATGTCCCTTCTTCCTAATCGAAGATAAGGACAAAAAACCAATCGTTGTCCTTGATGATGTAATGTCAGAACTCGACAAAACTCATCAAGATCGATTGATGAAATTCTTGGAGAAGTTAGAACAAGTATTCATAACTTCCACAAAAGTAAACGTTAAAAACGCTTCGATATACGAAGTTAAAAAAGCAAATATTATTAGGAGGAATGCTTAATGGAAGAACTTAATGAACAAGTCGAACTAAACGTCGACGAAACAGCTGAAGATCGTCCTGATGCCGATTATAGCGCTAAAGATCTTCAAGTTCTCGAAGGCCTTGAGGCGGTTCGCAAACGCCCAGGCATGTACATTGGTACAACCGCATCCGCGGGTTTACACCATCTCGTTTGGGAAATCGTTGATAACTCAATCGATGAAGCGCTCGCTGGCTTCTGTGACAAAATCGTCGTCACAATCAACAAAGGAGACACAATTACTGTCGAAGATAACGGTCGTGGTGTTCCAGTCGACATCGTTGCCAAATCTGGCTTATCTGGCGTCGAAACTGTTTTCACGATCCTTCACGCTGGTGGTAAATTCGGTGAAACCGGTGGTTATAAGGTTTCTGGTGGTCTCCATGGTGTTGGTGCATCTGTCGTTAACGCCTTATCTGAATGGTTAGAAGTAACTGTTAAGAAAAATGGTGGAATCCACTACATCAAATTCGGTCGTGGTGGTAAGCCACTTGATCATTTAAAGCGTATTGGTGATTGCCCGGCTGAAGAAAGCGGCACAACCGTCACCTTTAAACCAGATGACACAATCTTCACTGAAACAACCGTTTATGATTATGACGTCATCTGTGATCACTTAAAACAAATGGCCTATCTTAACAAAGGGGTCAGAATTATTGTTAATGATGATCGTGGTGATCAAAGAAAGACTGAAGAATACTGCTACGAAGGCGGTATTAAAGAATATGTTGAATCAATCAACTTCAACAAGCAGCCAATCATGCAAGAAATCATCTATTGCGAAGGTCGAGGAAAATACATTGTTGGTGGCGAAGACAAAGGTCATATTTATTGTGAAGTGGCGATGCAATATAACGAAAGTTATAACCCAACCATCTTCTCATTCTGTAACAACATTCATACTCACGAAGGTGGAACCCACGAAGAAGGTTTCCGTCTTGCAATGCGTCGTGTGATGAACGATTACGCTAGAAAATACAAACTTCTTAAAGATGGCCAAGATGATTTAGAAACATCCGATATTTTGGAAGGTTTAACCGCAATCATCTCCATCAAACACCCAAATCCACAATACGAAGGACAAACCAAAACTAAGTTAGGTAATAGCGAGGTTCGTAAGATCGTCTCTCAAATCGTTGGCGAACAACTCGAAAGATTCCTCCTTGAAAACCCAAAAGTCGCTGAAACGATCGTTACAAAACTTAGAACTGCCGCTACTGCTCGTATGGCAGCGCGTGCAGCTCAAGAAAGCGTCCGTCGTAAAACTGGACTTGATGTCACAACTCTTCCTGGAAAATTATCCGATTGTTCCAGTAAAGATCCAGAAAAATGCGAACTCTACATCGTTGAAGGTAACTCCGCTGGCGGCAGTGCTAAAAACGGCCGTGACCGTGAGACACAAGCTATCTTACCACTTCGTGGTAAAATCCTTAATGTTGAAAAAGCTACTCAAGAAAAAGCATTTGAAAACGCTGAAATTGGTAACATGATCGTCGCCATCGGTGCGGGTATCGACCCAGAATTCCATGTCGAAAAGATTCGTTACCACAAAATCGTTATCATGACCGATGCTGATGTCGATGGTAGCCACATTCGTATCTTACTTTTAACATTCTTCTTTAGATTTATGCGTGAGTTAATCGATGGAGGTTATATCTACATCGCTCAACCACCACTATACAAAGTCGAATATCATGGTAAACAATATTATGCCTATAACGATGATCAACTCGAAGTCATCAAAAAACAACTCAACCTCAAACCTGGATACCCATTCCAACGTTATAAAGGTCTTGGTGAAATGGACGCTGAACAACTTTGGGAAACAACCATGGATCCTAAAGCTCGTAAGATGCTTCGCGTCACAATGTCTGACGCTATCGAAGCCGATAAGATTTTCACCGATTTAATGGGTGATGAAGTCTTACCAAGAAAAGAGTTCATTCACAAATACGCTAAGTTCGTTAAGAACTTAGATATCTAAGGAAAGGAGATTAATAATTATGGCAGACGAAATTAAAGAAAACGAAGTCGTCGAAGAAGAAAAAGAAGTCGACGAAGCCGAATTAGAAAAAATCGAAGAAGGTATCGTTCCAGGATTAAGAGACGCTGATCTTGCCACCGAAGTCAAGAACTCATTCCTTGATTATGCGATGTCAGTCATCGTTGCTCGTGCAATCCCAGATGTCCGCGATGGTTGTAAACCAGTCCACCGCCGTGTCATTTATGGTATGCATGTCACTGGTATGGTCCCAGGCACTCCTTACAAGAAATCCGCTCGTATCGTTGGTGATGTTATGGGTAAATATCACCCACACGGTGATGCTGCTATTTATAGCACCCTCGTTAGACTTGCCCAACCATTCGCTATGCGTTACACCTTAGTCGATGGTCATGGTAACTTTGGTTCTGTCGATGGTGATGAACCTGCTGCGATGCGTTACACCGAAGCAAGAATGACCAAACTCGCTACCGAAATGGTCCGCGATTTAAACTGCAACACAGTTGATATGGTTGATAACTATGATGGTACTGAAGTTGAACCATCCGTTTTACCAGCTCGTTTCCCGAACTTACTTGTTAATGGTAGTAATGGTATCGCCGTTGGTATGGCAACCTATATTCCAACCCACAACTTAGGCGAAACAATCGACGCTGTTGTCGCGGTTGCAAGAAATCCAGAAATCACTCCACTTGAAATCATGTCCAACTATTTATATGGCCCAGACTTTTCAACTGGCGCGACCATTCTTGGAAGAAGCGGAATCAAAGATTATTTTGAAACCGGTACTGGTTCAATCGTAATCCGTTCCAAATGTGAAATTAAAGAAAATGAACGCACTGGCAAAAAACAAATCATCGTTCATGAAATTCCATACCAAGTTAACAAAGCTAACATGATCGAATCAATCGCTCATTTAGTTAGAGACAAAGTCATTGAAGGTATTACCGATATTCGCGATGAATCCTCCAAAGGAGGAGTCCGTATCGTTATCGATGTCCGTCATGACTCAATCCCAGAAGTTATCTTGAATCAGCTTTATAAGATGACCCAACTTCAAACCAGTATGGGTATCATCATGCTTTGCCTTGTTGATGGCGCACCAAAAATCCTTCCAATTACCGACATTTTGAAACATTACTTAGATTTCCAAATTGAAGTCGTTGAAAGAAGAACCAAATTCTTGCTCGCCAAAGACGAAGCTAGAGATCATATCGTTGTCGGTTTATTAAAAGCAATTGGTAACATCGATGAAATCGTTGAAACTATCAAGAAAGCTGACACACCAGATGACGCAAGCAAAGCTTTAATCGCTAAATTTGGTTTCTCTGAAGAACAAACCGCTGCTATTTTAGCGATGACTCTCCGTAGACTTACTGGTCTTGAATCCGGCAAGCTCGAAGAAGAAAGAAAACAACTCGAAGAAAACATTGCTAACTATAAGCACATTCTTGAATCAAGAGAAAATGTCACCGAAGTTGTTGTTCAAGAATTATTAGAAATTAAAGAAAAATATTCTGATGAACGTAAGACTGATATTTCTGATGAAGCCGCTACCATCGAAGATGAAGCGTTAATCCCAGAAAAAGAAATCGTCATTACTCTCACCAAGAATAACTATGTTAAGAGAATGGAAGCCTCAACCTTCCGCACCCAAAATCGTGGCGGTCGCGGAGTTAAAGGTATGGCTACAAACGAAAACGACGATGTTGCGATTATGCTTCACACCAAGACACACATCGATATCATGTTCTTCTCATCCTTCGGACGCGTGTATCGTTTAAGAGGATATATGATCCCAGAAGGAAGCCGTATTTCCAAAGGTATTCCAATCCAAAACTTACTCAACCTTGAAAAAGGCGAAAAGATCGTCTCTATCATTCCAGTCTACGATTATAGCGAAGGCCACTACTTATTCTTCGCGACTAAAAACGGTATCGTCAAACGTACCCCAGTCGCAGAATATGAATCAATTAGACGTAATGGTAAAATCGCGATCACACTTCGTGAAGGCGATTCCTTACTCGATGTTAAATACACCGAAGGCAACACCACAATCTGCTTAGCATCTAACCGTGGTAAACTCGTCAAATTCGTTGAAAGCGATGCTCGTCCACTTGGTCGTACGGCTAGTGGTGTCATTGGTATCAACTTAGGTGATGAAGCCAATAACTATGTTGTTGGCATGACCACATCCTTAGAAGGTAATTACATCTTAGTTATCACTTCCAAGGGTTATGGTAAGATGTCCGAGATCGAAAGATATCGTGAAACCCACCGTGGTGCAAAAGGTGTTACCACACTTAACGCCACTCCAAAGAATGGTCGTTTAGTGGCGATGAGAGCAGTCCATGGCGATGAAGATTTGATGATGGTCACCAATGGCGGAACCGTCATTCGTATTCCACTTGATCAAGTCAAAGTTTCTGACCGTAACACTCAAGGTGTCCGCGTCATTCGCTTAGACGATGATAAGCAACGCGTTTCTTCAATCACTGTCGTCCCACACGAGGATGAAATTGAAGGTGAAGAAGCCCCGGTTGAAGTCTCTCCAGCTGAAGAAGTAAAATCCGAAGAATAATCGAGATTTGCGCGAATATTTTATAAAGCCCCGCGCGCGTATTATATAAAAGAAAAGAGGATTGTTTATGCTTGATATAAAACAAATCATTGAAAATCCTAAACAAATCGAAGCTAAATTAGCCAAGAAAGGCTGTGTTGTTGATTTCGCTCCTTTGTTAAAACTTTATGATCGTAGAAAGCAATTATTGCTCTCAGTCGAGAATGCAAAGATGGAAAGAAACAACCTTTCAGCAAGCGTCCCACAAGTTAAAAAAGCTGGTGGCGATGTCAATGCGATTTTTGCGAAAGTTAAAGCAATCGCCGCTAAGAGTGCTGACGATGAAAAAGAACTCGCCAAAATTGAAGAAGATATCAAAGCCTTCCTTTTACCACTTCCAAATCTTCCTGATGATGATTTGCTTCCTGGTGGAAAAGAAAACAACAAGGTTATCCATGAATTTGGAAAACCAGTTAAATTCGATTTCCCACTTAAGGATCACGTCACTCTTTGTGAAAACCTCGGTTTAATTGATTATGCTCGTGGCGCAAAGATGAGTGGACACGGAACTTGGGTCTACACAGGCTTAGGCGCTCAACTTGAATGGGCATTATTAAACTTCTTTATTTCCGAACATCTTAAAGATGGATATCAATTTATGCTTCCTCCACACATTCTTAACTATGAATCTGGATATGTGGCGGGACAATTCCCAAAATTCATCGATGATGTCTTCTCTTTAAAAGATGTTGAGCCAAAGAAATTCATTCTTCCAACTGCCGAAACAGCATTAGTTAACTTCCATAGAGATGAAATCTTAAAAGAAGACGAGCTTCCAAAGAAGTATTTTGCTTACACTCCATGCTATCGAAAAGAAGCTGGTGCGTATCGTACCGAAGAGCGTGGCATGATTCGTGGCTATCAATTTAATAAAATTGAAATGTTCCAATATACCACCGAAGAAGGCGATCAACCAGCGTTCGAAGAATTGGTTAGCAAAGCCATTTCATTAATGGAAAAACTCGGCTTAACATTCCGTGTTTCGAAATTAGCCGCTGAAGATATCTCTGCTTCAATGGCAAGAACCTACGATATTGAAGTTTACCTTCCAAGTGTTGGCATTTATAAAGAAGTTAGCTCTGTCAGTACCGCTCACGATTATCAAGCCCGTCGCGGAATGATTAGATATCGTGATAAAAAGACCGGCAAAACTAAATTTGCTCACACCCTTAACGGTTCAGGTTTAGCAACATCACGTGTCTTCCCTGCTATCATTGAACAATATCAACAAGCCGATGGCTCAGTTGTTATTCCAGAAGTCTTAAGACCATGGATGGGCGGACTCGAAGTTATTAAGCCAAAGAAATAAGAAAATATATCGACTTGAAGAGGACTGATGGGTACCCAGTTTCCTAGACACTAAATGTTTGTTAACTGGATTATATCATAAGGCCAACATGGATGCTTCCCTAAACTTAGATGGAGGCATCCAT
>OMVV01000012.1 GCA_900314585.1 uncultured Erysipelotrichaceae bacterium | reverse complement strand
TTGTTTCCTTACAAAAGAGAATCAAAGAAAACAATGTTAACGAAGTTATCATTGCGACCAATCCAACTACTGAAGGTGAAACAACCGCTTTATATTTAGCGAGAATTTTGGAAAAAGAACATATCAGCGTTACTCGTTTAGCCTATGGTCTACCTATGGGCGGACATCTTGAGTACGCGGATTCACTCACACTTTCCAAAGCCCTCGAAGGAAGAAAGAAAATTTAGAGGTAAAAACTATGTTTGTTACAATCGAAGGACCAGAAGGAAGCGGCAAATCATCCGTTACCAATGAAGTTACTAAACTTTTAGAAAAAGAAGGCTACGAGGTTGTTTTAACTAGAGAACCTGGCGGCACTCCAATCGCCGAACAAATTCGTAACGTTATCTTGGATAAAGAAAACACTAAAATGGATCCAATGACTGAAGCATTACTTTATGCGGCAAGTCGTAGACAACATCTTGTTGAAAAAGTATGGCCACTTTCAAAAGCGGGCAAGATTATTATTTCTGATCGTTTCTTAGATTCCTCGCTCGCCTACCAAGGTGGCGCACGTGGACTTGGAATCGATAAGATTTTAGCCTTAAACCAATATGCAACAGATGGTTTTTATCCAGAATTAACTTTGTTATTCGATATTGATCCACGTATTGGTTTAGCAAGAATTGCTGCCAACAAAGGTCGTGAAGTTAATAGATTAGATTTAGAAAAAATCGATTTCCATGATTCAGTTCGTCAAACCTTCTTAGATTTAGCGAAACGTTTCCCGGATCGATTTGTCATATTAGATGCCTCGAAGCCATTTGATGAAGTCGTCAAAGATGCTTATGCGGCAATCAAAGAAAAACTCAAAGAATGCAAATAGCAAGTTACTTAGAAAAATATCAGCCGATCATTTATAAAACATTTATAAACGCGAAGCAGGATAACAAATTATCTCATGCTTATCTTTTGAGTGGCTCAATTGGTATGCCACTTAAAGAAACAGCGATGTTTTTAGCTAAGTCACTAATCTGTGATGATTCTAATCCGCTTGCTTGTGAAAAATGTATCACTTGCTTAAGAGTGGACGAAGGTAACTATCCAGATTTAATTATCTTTGATGGCGGTGATGGCAGGATCAAAAAAGAAGATGTCCAAAAGATTATCGGAAGTTTCGATCGCACCGCCCTTGAAGAAAAAGGAATCATGATTTACGTCATCAATTTAGTGGAGAATATGACCACAGTTGCGGTCAATGCATTATTAAAGTTTTTGGAAGAACCTGGCAGAAATGTTTTCGCGTTCCTTACTACTGAAAATGAAAGCAAAGTTTTGCCAACAATTATCTCAAGAACTCAGGTCCTCCGCTTCAGAGAAATTGATCGACAAGAAATCATAAATAATTCGAGAATTGCCGGTGTTTTGGATGAAGATGCCGAGATTTTAAGTGGTTTTTATAACGATGCAGAAATGATAAAAACTGTCTCAGAAAGCGAAGAATATAAAGTCGCAAAACAAGCTCTTGATGATCAACTAAATGCGATTCTAATCTCACCTGATGATGCGGTGTTTACTTGCCAAAGATTAATCATTCCAGCAATAAAGGGAAACACTCAAATCGCTAGACTATATCTAAAAATGCTCGCAGAAATTTTTAAGAATCTCCTTAATTTATCTGTAAATGGAGACATAACATTGAAAAGTTATGATAATATATTACGAGAATTATTAACTCACTTAACTCATATCGATAAATCGTTACTAATGATCTTATCTGGATTAAGCAAGCTAGATCTCAACGTAAACGTTGCTCTCTTGCTTGATCATATCGTATACGAAATTACTAGGGAGGCAAACTAATGGAAATTAAATATTTTGTAGGAATAAAATTCACTAGCTCTGGAAAGGCATATTATTTTGGTACTGACATCGATGATTTAAATGTTGGCGATAAGATTGTTGCTGAATCAATTCGTGGGCTTCAAGTTGGTGAAGTTGCCTCTTTACCAGTTGAAATTGAAAAATATTCCTCCTCACTAGAACTTAAACCAGTTATTCGTCGCGCAACCGAAGACGATATTTTACTTTTCGAAGAAAACAAGAAACGCGCTAAAGAAGCAATGCGTATTTCGATGGAAGAAATCAATAAACTCGGCCTTGAAATGCGACCAATTGATGCGGAATACGCTCTCGATGGAACAAAGTTAACAATTGCTTATGTTGCCGATGACCGCGTTGACTTCCGTGATTTACTTAAAGTTTTAGCGTATCGCTTCCATTGTCGTATCGAATTACGTCAAGTTGGTAGCCGCGATAAAGCGAAGATGATTGGTGGAATTGGTTTATGTGGTCTTCCGCTTTGTTGTTCATCATTCCTAACCAATATGGAAGGTATCTCTATTAATAGAGCGAAGAACCAAATGCTTTCATTAAATATCCCGAAATTAAGCGGACATTGTGGAAAGCTTATTTGCTGCCTTCTTTATGAAGATGATGCCTACACCGAAATGAAAAAAGACTTCCCTCGTATCGGGGAATTATATAAAGCTGAAGACAAAGTCTTCAAAATTACTGGACTTAACTTATTATCACGTACAGTCAAACTTGAAAGTGAAGATGATATTAGATTCGTCTCACTTGCCGATTTAAAAGACTACGCACCAATTAAGAAATGAGATCACTAAATTTCGATTCAAAAAAACCACTTCTTTATTTAGTTGCCACTCCAATCGGTAACATGAATGAAGTTTCCCCACGCACAATTGAGGTATTAAAAGAAGTCGACTTGGTCGCTTGTGAAGATACTCGTGTTAGCGGAAAGCTTTTAAAGATGCTTGGATTGTCAAAACCACTAGTGTCCCTAAGAGAACATAACGAAGTATCTGCCTCTGCAGAAGTTATTAAACAAATCCTATCAGGAAAGAAAGTTGCGTATATGTCAGATGCTGGTTATCCATGCATTTCTGATCCAGGTTCACGTTTAGTGAAACTCGCTCTTCAAAACGATATTAATGTCACAACAATTTCTGGTCCTAACGCCGCGTTAAATGCATTAACTAGTTCAGGACTATGTGAAGATCATTTCTATTTCCATGGATTCTTGGATGCAAAATCATCCGTAAGGCTTGAAGAATTAAGAAAGCTTGCAGATAGAAATGAAACACTTATCTTCTACGAAGCACCACATCGAATTCAAAAAACTCTTAACGATATGTTTGTGATTCTTGGTAATCGTAAAGCTTGTATCGCTAGAGAGCTCACAAAGAAACACGAAGAGTTTATTCGTGGGGGTCTTGAAGAACTTTCAAAACTTGATCCAGAGACCTTGAAAGGTGAGATGGTCATTATCGTCGAAGGTTCATTAGGTGAAATAAAACCAGACATCAATAATGATGAAATAATTCAAATGGTAAAAAATCTGGTCAATATGGGATTATCTACGAAAGACGCAATAAAAAAGGTGGCCGAGACGACCAACCTAAATAAGAACTATATCTATAAGATATATCACATTAATTAGAAGAAGTTGTAGGAGAGGATTTGTCCTCTCTTTTTCTTTTAACAATTATTGGAATAGCAATTGATGCACCTAAACCAAGGAAGGCAGCTGCACTTACTAATGCCCATTTTGTTAGACCTGGAGTCATATAGGTAATTTCATATGTTGTTTCACCACGAGGTGCGACAAAGCCGGCAAATCCGCCTTGAGCGTTATAAACCTTTGGATATGAAACTTCACCGGTAGCGGATGTAGCTTTAACTTTCCAGCCTTCTGTGTAAGCTAATTGGCTAACAAAGAATTTCTCGCTGTCATAGCTTGTTTTAAACGTGAATCTATTACCATTTCTTGTAAAATCATAGATTCCGTTATCAGCAGCTTTATCAAGTCTCTTCTCAACGGTGGTGTAGCCTTCATAGTAATAAGTTAATGATTGTCGGTCATAGAATTCATCAGACATTGGACAAATAATAATCTTTGAAACTGGGACTGATGAATAAAGAGCGCGGCCAACAAAACGACCATCAGATAAAGTATTTCTGACTTCGTCAAAGGTGATTGTTTTGCCTTGTTCATCGATTAACCACACGCAAGCATTGTAGTTATTCCATGGAGTGCGAATTGGGTAATCAATTACAAAATAAGAACCTTTCGCACTATGTGGGAAAACCTTGCCAACAAATGGTTTGTAAACAATTTGATAAGCGTTAACGGGAATAGATTTATCTTTAGTATCAGTCACTAAAAATTCATCTTTGATAGCGTGAGTTGGATTTTCTGGATCGAGATAATAATATTCTTTTTCGCCTTCGCTATTGATGTTATATGGAGCATAAATTCCTTCGCGTCTCATCGTTTGAGTGGCCATTTGAAGTTTTGGAACTTCATCAATCACATTAAATTTCTCTGGATAGGCTGAAGCAACTTCCACTAAATCTTCATCATTTAAGATTGCGCCTTTAAAAAGAACTTCTTCGTTACGTAAGTACGCACGAACAGAACTTTCACTTGGATTATAGAAAGCATTGTATTTTGGAGTTTCAGCATCACGATGCTTGTAGTAAAGAGTGTCGTAAGCTATACCAAAATTAATGTGGTGGTCATTTTTATAAATGCGATAACCATTTTCTTCATCTTTAATATAAAGCGAATAGTTAAGTGGAACGTTTGGTTCGTAAACGTGATCTGGGTTGTAATATTTAGTGTCACTATCGCGAGTTAAGTAATATTTCACACCTAAGAATGATTCGAGGTATTGATGCTTATAAAGATAGTGAGCTGACCACGATTCATCCCAAGTCATCATGTCCATCATATGAACGAAGTCATCGACTTGGTTGTTATAGAAAGTATGGAAGGTTGTTAAACCATTATAGTTATCAGCTTGTGGAATATTGACGTGAGCGTCATCGGCAACTGAAGAATACATTCTAAAGAATGTTGGGTCTTCTTTATTAACTCTATCGATCAATGCGACTTGATGAGACAGTGGTTCAAGTCCACTGTTAACATCAGTGTCGATGCTTTGGAGATAATGCATGTTCGCAACAACATTACCCATGATGATAGCTTCACCAATAATGAAAACTTTGATAATCTTGGCTAAATAGACTTTCTTCCAATAACCACAGATAAGAATTGTTTCTAAACTGCAGAGAATGATTTCATACCAAACAACTGCAATTTGATCGTCATCATAAAGCGACATGATATAGTTGCTGGTGCGAACGCCTTCTTCATAACCATAAAGTTCGATCATCTTTAAAGCTAAGACATAGGTCATAATCATTCCAACCATCGCGACAATGGCAGAGATAATGATTACTGGTCTAGGAATTTCGTTTCGATGATCAAAGTTAAGAGCAATATACATTAAACCAAGCGTTGGAACGATAATTTCCCAACGGCCATAGTTATTTGTGAACGCTCCAGAGAGGAAATAGAAGAACGGAACAAATAGGCAGAGGACACATAAACCAATCGCAATAAAGTGCGAAACTTTTTTGTTCATGTAGGATCGATATAAACAACCACCAAACATAATGATGCATGGGGTAAAGAAGAAGATTGAACTACCAGCATTTTCAAAAGAAGAATAACCAACGATATTGACATAACGGTCAGATAAGGTTGGATAGAAATATGATGCTAGTGGGAATGTGAATTCAAAGAAGTAATTGCTTGGTTCTGCACCACTGATTACATTTGGATGCCAATAGGTGAAAACAATCCTAAATAATTGCTTTAGATCTTTGCCATCAATTGCCTGTTTTAAAAGGGCAAAATATTTTGAACTTGTAGACGCACGTGAAATGCCAAAAGAACCTAAAACTGCAGGGAAAACGACTGCGGCAGACAATAAATATCCAATAGCAAAACCGGCGATTCCTAATCCCAAAACAATCGCGTGTTCTTTATAGTTTTTCCAGCCGCCTCTTTCCTTTACAGTTTGGCAAAATCTGAAGAGGGCATAGACGACTCCAAAAATACCAAATGTGAGAAGGAAGAAATAGTTTCCTAAACCCATCAAGAAGAAACCGAGCGAACACGCCCACATTTGTTTTTGACGAATGATCTTTTCAATGCCAAATAAGACAAGCGGGAAGAATGATAAAACTTCAGCAAAGTTGTTAAACCATAAGTAATATGCGGTCCATCCCATGAAGGCATATGCGATTGAGAAAATTCTCGCGCTACTTTCTGAAACGCCCATGTATTTGAGATAGAGTCTAAAGAGCAACGCTCCAACAACAAGCTTAGCGATTGTCACTAATGCCATTGCATGTGGAACAAAACTTCTTGGAAAGAATAAAATCGGGAATGTATAAGGGGAAAATAATCCGTAATAGGTGTTTGAGATAACATTATCAGCACCTAGGAAGGTATTTGAATCATAAAATGGGAACTGACCAGTCTTAAAGAACGTCCACCAATCATCATAGAAGTTATATTCAAACGCAATATATTGCATTGAATAGTCACCACTAAATGGGGTAGTGAATCTTTCGGTCAATAACGCGTACGCGAAGAAACCAAGTCCAACCAGAATTAAAAGAAGGACATGGTAAAACAAAGAATGCTTATCAAACAAAAATGCAAATTTCTCACGAAACTTGATGCTTATAGCATGTCTTTCTTCTGCGAACGTTTTCATGGAGTTTATTCTAACATAACTAAAGTTGTGAAAAAATAAAAACGAACACGCTTGTGCCCGTTTTTAAGAACTCATCGAACTTTTATTTCTTTTTGTAATTAACAAAATCTTCGACAGGTAAGGTGAAAATGATGCCTTGTCCTTTAGTGTCTAAGCCAGCATCTTGATATATTGCTAAAACGACATCGTCTTTGATTTGTTCATCGACAACAATTAAGACGACTTCTTTTTCTGGGGAAATGGTGATACCAAAGAATTTTTCAATATCCTTGTTTCCAGTTCCTCTAGCGTGGAAGGTTGTTCCACCTTTCGCTCCACATTTGACTGCAGCATCCATAACTAGATCAGAGAATCCGTTATTGATGATGCAAACGATTAATGATTTTTTACTTTCTGCCATGTTTAGCCACCTTTGTAACCTTTCTTGTATTTGTTAAAAATTTGTAAATTGAAACACCTGCAACAGAGGTAATGTTAATTGAGAACGCGAAACCGCGAGCCGCTCTTGAGACTGCAAAACGTTCTTCGAGTTTACGCTTAATAAATTCAACTTTGTCTTCGCGAATAGCCGCCATAACAATTTGCTTCTTGTAATCGAAAACACCTTTTTCTTTATTGCCCATCGCATACTTGGCATTTCCTTCGCCAGAAAAGATGAAACTACAAGCAATATCAAACTCATTTAAACGAGAAACGATCGCGTTGGCTTGACCAGCTGGAACGATGATGAAAAAGAGCTTAAGTGGACGAAGCACATATTCTTTTTCAAAAGGCACAAAATTCGATTTTTGCGAAGATTTTTGAGATTTTTTTGTTTCTTTCTCAGCCATAAGTTCCTCCTAAAAATGAATGATTTGATCATCGAATTCTTCACGAATACGATTGCGAGCAATTCGGTATTGAGCACGTATTTTTATTGATGCACTTAAACCGATAAGTTGAATCATGATAAGCGGCATTAATGCGACCACTGCAATCGTGCCAAAAGCATTGGTCATAATAAGGTCGTTACCCCAGAAGGAATAACACGCACCAATCGCAAACGGTAATATGAAAGTCGTGTTCATTGGACCAGAGACAACACCGCCAGAGTCAAACGCCATTGCAGTGTAAATGTCTGGAACAGCAAATGATAATGCAAATGCCAAAATGTAACCTGGCACAACGATGTATAACAAACTGAAGTCAACACCGAAATAAATTCTTAATACAGATAAGACGATTGCGACACCATTGCCAAACGCTAATGCGAGAACAACGGTGACTCTACTAATTGAACCATCACTGATTTCTGTCATTTGGTTTGTTAAAACGTGAACAGCTGGTTCGGCAAATACTGCAACGATACCTAAGAACGCTCCAACAAGAACCAAGATCCAGAGTTCACCTTGAGCAAGTTCGAGACCTAATTTTTGACCGATTGGTAAGAATCCAGCGCTGACAGCGGTCATAAATAAGATCAAGCCAACATAGGAAACGCCGATACCAAATATAATCGAGAACATAGTTCTTGAAGATAATTTAATAAAGATAAGTTCGTACACAACAAAGAATAATAAGATTGGTGATAAGGATATGGTCACACTTAGTAAAGCGCCATATTCAGAACCATGTGGAAGAAGGGCCCTAAGAAATGCGTTACCAACAGTTGCTCCGTTAAAGCCGGCTGCGGATTCAGGACTATTTGGATCAATCAATGAATTGATTTGGAAATCGTAAGTTAAGTTATCTCTAAACACCAATGCCAAAATGAGCACCATTAAGATTGGTCCGATTGAAGCAAATGCAACAAGACCAAAGGAATCAGATGTTGATTTATTACCTGCGCGTGATGTAGCGATACCAACACCAACCGCAAGAATAAACGGAACAGTGATTGGGCCAGTTGTAACACCGCCACTATCTAAAGATAGTGGAATATAAGATTTGTCGATTAATAAGCACAATGCGAACATTAATCCATAGAATCCTAATAACCAAACCTTTAGGTTCCTTTTAAAAAGAATTCTTAATGCGCCGATAACGATAAATGCTCCAACACCAAAGCTAATTAACCCGATTAATAAGAAGCTTGGGATGGTTGGAACTTGATTAGCGAGAACTGATAAATCTGGTTCGGCAACTGTAATAAACACGCCAAATAAGAAGAAGATAACAACAAGCAAAACCATGCTTTGCTTCCTTGTTAAAGATGAACCTACAAGTTCACCCATCTTATGCATTGATGAATCGGCGCCAACATTGAATAGCCACATACCAACAACGACTAATGCGGCTGAAATGCCAAAGATAACGAGTTGAGTAGTAGTTAAATCAAAGCCAATTCCTGGGATGAAATTTAATAAAAGAACTACCACAACAACAGGAAGGGTAGATAGGAATGATTCTTTTAGTTTAACTAACGACTCTAAAAACACGTAGATAATTATAACCGAAAATTAAAAGCGTGCGCAACAAAGCACACACTTTTTAAAATCGACAATAATTTATTTATCAAACAATTTGTTAAATTCTGGTGGAATTGGAGCGTTGAATGTCATTGTCTTCTTGCTTAATGGATTCACGAATTTTAAGCAATAGGCATGAAGCCCTAAACGTTTAAGAGGATTAGCTGGTTCACCATACTTATCATCACCAATCACATAGTGATTACGATGGCCGAGTTGAACACGGATTTGGTTTTTACGACCCGAATCAATATCGACATCTAATAAGGAATAGTATTTGTTCTTGCGGATAAGCTTGTAATGAGTGACGCACTTCTTTCCGTTTTTGTGATCTTTTGTTACATACATTAAGTTCAAAGAATTTTCTTGGAGATAATCAACGAAAGTATCTTCATCTTTCTCCATATTTCCTTCGACAATGGCATAGTAACCACGTTTCAAAACAATATCATTCCAATTCTTCTGAAGAGCGTCTTTGATTTTCGGATTTTTCGCAAACACTAAAACTCCTGAGGTATCTTCATCAAGGCGGTGAACAACATAGATGCGGTTGTGCTTATCTTTTTGCTGAACATAATCATTAACCATTCGATAAGCAGTACGACCTTTTTCGCGATCAGAAGCAATCGATAAAAGTCCGCTTGGTTTATTAATTACGATCAAATCATTGTCCTCGAAAATGATAGGTAAATTATTCCTAACTTTCTTGGAAATTCTCATTTTCGAAACGATGACTATATCTTCTTTTGTGAGCAATAAATTATATTGGGAAACCGGCGCTCCATTGACACCAACTTGGTGATTGGAAAGTAAAGATTTCACGGCATTTCTCGATAATTTTGGATATTTTGATAGTAAAAAATCTAATAGTTCACATTCTTCATGAACAACAAATTCTTTGATTGAATTGGGATTAACTTTTCCGGTGTGGAATTCTTTTTTTCGATCGTTTTTATTCATCTATGTCTTTTGCGAAACCAACGATTTCTTTATACGCTTCAGGGCGGCGATCTCTAAAGACTCCCCAGCCCACTCTTTCTTTATCGATTTCACTTAAATTAAATTCGTGGATTCTAAATCCTTCTTCGGTGCGGTTAAGTTCTTCAACAACTTCACCATGAGGATCGGCAATGAAAGAATAACCTTGGAAAACCATGCTTGAGCCAGGAGCTTTTTCTTCACCCACACGGTTAGAGGCACAAACAGGGATGATGTTTGCGGCAGCATGACCACACATCGTGTTTCTCCAGTGTGGCATGGAATCTCTAACTAAAACTGGTTCAGAACCAATCGCGGTTGGGTATAAAAGGATTTGTGCGCCCTTAAGAGCTAAGATACGAGCAGTTTCTGGGAACCACTGATCCCAACAAATGCCGATACCGACTTTGCCAAACTTCGTTTTGAAAACTTTAAAGCCTGTATCGCCTGGAGAAAAATAAAATTTTTCTTCATAACATTGTCCGGTTGGAATATGGGTTTTACGATATAAACCTAAATCTTTTCCATCAGCATCGATAACCACTAATGAATTAAAGTAGTTAGCGCCTGATTTTTCAAAGAAAGAAATTGGAAGAACGACATTATATTTCTTCGCAACTTCTTGGAAGTGTTTAATTGTTTTTGAGGAAGATCTAACTTCCGCTAAATCAAATTTCGCATAGTCTTCGACTTGGCAAAAATATAAATTTTCAAATAATTCTTGAAGAAGAATGATGTTCGCCCCTGCTTTGGCGCATTTTTCAACCATCGCATCAGCTTTCTTAATGTTTTCTTCATAGTTTGATGAACAACTCATCTGTGTAATCGCGACTTTAATTTTCATTTTTGTTTTTAAACTCCTTGTTATATGGAATTTGCATTGTAATACAGTGAATATTACCACCGCCTAAAAGGATTTCTCGAGTGTTAATCTGGATGATATCCTTGTTAGGATAAAGTTTCTTTAATTGTTCTTTTGCGAGTTTATCTTCTGGCACTCCAAAGCCTGGAAGAATAACGAATTTTTCACCTTGATAGAAGTTGATATATGAGGCAGCAAGACGTGAACCTTCTGGTCTAGGCTTTGCATCATATCGGCCAACTTTAATTCCTTTGGCCTCATTCTTATTCATATATAAAGGTTTAGGAAGTTTTATTTTGATAACTTTAAGTTTTCTTCCCTTAGCATCTTCACTGCTTGTTAAAACCTTGTACGCAGCTTGTGAGAATTTATATTGAGGATCACTCTTATCGTTTGTCCACGCTAAAGCAACAACGCCTGGTTCAATGAAACAAGCCATATTGTCAACGTGTTCATTTGTTTCGTCTTCATAAATGCCATTATCTAACCAGATAACTTTGGAAACATTAAGATAAACCTTCAAGGTTTCTTCGATTTCTAATTGGTTAAGATGTGGGTTTCTTCCTTTGGAAAGAAGACATGCTTTTGTAACTATGCATGTTCCTTCTCCATCAACGTGAATAGAGCCACCTTCTAAAACAAAGTCATCAAGATAATAGCGTTCCACTCCAAAGTGTTTGGATAACCTTTTAGTTAATAAGTCATCATCTTTGTAGTTGGAATAAAGCCCATCAACTTCACCGCCCCAGGCATTAAATCTAAAGTCGACCACACGCATTTGATTTTCGCTGGTGACAAAGATAGGACAATTGTCTCTGGCCCAGGAGTCGTTATATTTAATACGAATTGGGAAAACGTTTTTAATATCACTGAATTCCTTATAAACCTTGTTATAGATTGTTGGATCGATGCCAACATAGACAGGTTCATACTTCGCAATTGAAGTAATAACTTTTTTGAAACATTCAAGAGCTGGTTTAGCACCGTTTCTCCAAGTATCTTTTCGATATGGAAGAAGAATGATTGTGCCACTATGCTTATCACCTTCAAATGGCATTCTAAATCCATCCGCTCGAGGAGTGGTGATACGTTTAACAAGATAATCGCTTAATTTGTTACGGTAAGAACCGAATCTAGACCAATTATCAGTGTCGATAACATTAACTTTTGTTGCACCATAATCAGATAATATGGTGACACCAAGTTTCTTATATTCTTCAATACGATTTACTAAGTCTTTTGTGAAAACTTCACCTGGAACAATTAATGGAATTCCTGGTGGATAAATCATGATTGATTCCTTGGAGATTGCATTGACTGCATCGCCAAGTGGAACGATCTTTCCAGGAGCGTGATATGCAACACGTGGACGACAAATCTGGAATGGAAAATCCACCCCGAAAGCGTGACGTTGATAATCGAGATTTTTGTGATAGTGATTTTTCGAAACATCGCGCAAAGCTCGAATAAATCTTGTAATTTGTGCTTTGTCTGAACCGATCGCCAAGATGCCCATAATGACATATGTTTCAGCGAGTTCAACTTGGATTTCATACTTCTCTTTTAAAAGACGATAAAGTTCAAAACCATTGATATCAAGATGGTCTAATTTAATGACGAGTTTTGTCTCATCATAATCGTAGCAACCTCTTTCAATGAAGTGATCTTTATTACATGGAACAAAGCCTTTGATCTTTGCAATTTGTTCACGAGCATATTTGCTTAGTTCATGAACCCTTTTCATGTTTTGTTCACCATTGGTTGCAACATATTGACGAGCTGCATCAAGTGAGGCCATCAAAATAGTGGATGGAGAGGTTGTATTCAAGATATTGATTGTCTTTTGAACAATCGCTTTATCGATAACTTTTGATTTAAGAAGAAGAACGCTGGACTGAGTTAAGCTTCCACCGGTTTTGTGGAATGAGACAGAAGACATATCTGCTCCAGCATCCATTGCAGAAACTGGTCCTTGTTTATCAAAGTAATAGTGAGCACCATGGGCTTCATCAACAAGAACAACCATTCCGCGTTTATGAGCTTCCTTGACAATTCGTTTTAAATCACCAACCGCACCAAAGTAGGTTGGGTTAATAACAAATACAGCTCTAGCGGTTGGATATCTATGCATCGCATTGATGTAATCATCAACTGATGGTTGGTTAGCGATTTCAAGTTCGGCATCAAGCTTTGGCATGATGTAAACAGGAGATGCGCCAGAAAGAATTAAAGCGGAAACGATCGATTTATGAACGTTTCTCGGAATAATAATCTTCTGATTAGCGTGGCAAGTAGCCATAATCATTGCAAGAATTCCGCTACTCGTACCATTGATTAAAAAGAATGCATCGTCAGCATGACAAAAATCTGCCATTAACTTTTCTGCTTCTTTTAGAACTCCAGTTGGATTAGCTAAATTATCCATTCCAATTGGAGCGTTAATATCACAACGATAAAGTTGTTCGCCAATAAATGATTTAAATTTATTAGCGACATTTCCCATATGGTGTCCAGGGACATCTAATGGAAGAACGTCTTTTGAAACGTATTTTTTTAAAGCGTCTAAATACGGTGTTTTGTTCTGATCAAGCTTACTCATAATTCAAAATTTTATTATATAAAAATCTATTTATCAACTTTGGAATTCCTAATAAAGAAATCCACCATCATGTTATTACATCTTTTTCCTTCTTCATCTTCAAAATGGAAGTGGTTATATATGTGACCAATACTCTTGTCAGGACTGGCCTCAAAAAGATAATCAATATTGATGCCTAATGCATCACAATCTTTCTTGAGTCTTTGCGATTGATTATTGAAATAATCATAATATGATGTTGATGCAAATAATGGAGATGGTTTAAAACCGTTTTTGAAATAATAACGAGGATTATTTTTATTTATGAACTCATCATCAAGATATTGTTTTGAAAGCATCCAACGACGACTACGTTTAGATAAGACTTCTTTCGCGGCTGCTCTCACGAGCATGTAGTCGTACATAGGCGAATTTAGTGCGACACCTTTGATTTCAACTTTTGGAAAATCTTCTAATTGATAATATTTTCTTGCTTCTTCGCTCTTAGACAAAATGTCGAGCATTAAACAGATATGACCGCCCGCAGAATCGCCCATTAAGAACAGGTTCTTTAAACTAACTCCATAGTGAACTGCATTTTCAACGACGAATTTTAAAGCTTCGACTGCATCTTTGACTTGATCCATTATTGAAATGCTTCCATCTTTTCTAGCAAGTCGATAGTTGATTGGAATAACAGTGAAACCTTTATCGACAAACCACGAAGTGAAAATGCGACTATCTTCTTTATAGCCATAAACGTAGGCTCCACCATGAATGTAAAACAAAGCAATTCTGTTCGATTTGTTGGGGTTAGTCAAAATATCTAAGCAGTGCTCTTTTTCGCCATCTGAACAGTAGTTCAAATCTTTTTTATTATTGATATGACCATAGGTTCGATGTGAATCATTAAACTTAGAGTCTCCGTGAGCCATCGAAGCAACTGCAATTGATAACGGAAGTTTTATAAATCCCATAACGATAGAATAACATAATAATGTGTGAAATCGTATAACGATAATATCTATTAACTTCACTTCTTTTATCGTGTTATCTAGAAAATGTGTTTAAGGGAGTGAAAAATTTTGTATTATACAAATATGAAGAAAGCGAAAACAGGAATAAAAATCGATAAACATCTATTCTCAAAACTTATTATTTTGGGTTCGCTTTTATTGATCCTAGTAATTTTATTACTTCTTAGGCTTTCGCAGTCTTTTTGTGAAGGATATAGTCGAACTTTTGTTAGATTCTATTTCTATATCTTCGGTCATATCTCATCCGCGTTCCCGTTCTCGTTCTTTGAACTATTTGTATACGGAACAATCGTATATGCAATTGCGTTCGTCGTTTTCTTTATCATCAACACGAAGAAAACCGGAATTAAAAAGAGTTATCACATGCTCCTTCGCTTAGCGATTATTGCTTTATCGATTGGAGTGACTTATCAAGCTACCGCTGGAATGGAATATGCTCGTGATCCTGTCGATATTCCTCTTCATCATCAATTAATTGAGAATCCAAAAGACTATCGAGAAATCTGTTTTAAGTTCATGGATGAATTTAATGAATGCGCAGCGCAGATGCAATATCGTGAAGACGGTTCTTTGATAATGCCTTACGACAGAACTCAATTAATTGAGAATCTTAAAAAGGAATATGAAAAACTAGATTCAGATTATTTCCATAGTTACACCCCAACAGCAAAACCAATGTTATATACAGGTTGGCTTTATAGAGCATTATCTATATCAGGTGTTTCGTTCGCTCCAACCGGTGAAGGTAACTACAATATCTTAACCCCTGACGCCGCACTTCCATTCACAATCGCACATGAATTAGCACACGCCAAAGGCGCTATGCCTGAAGAAGATGCTAACTTAGTTGCGGCATACATGTGTATCAATAGCGAAGATCCATACATTCGCTTCTCTGGATTTAATGAAACAATTTGGTCACTTGGTTCTTTGGTTTTAGCAACCAACAACAAACAAGATCTTAATGATTTTTATGACATGGTTAATCCAAATATTTATTACAACAATGCATACGAAAATGATTATTGGGAAAAACACGCTGTCTTTGACAAGATCTCGGATTGGTTCAACGATTTGTATTTAAAATTCAACAATGATGTAGGCACAATTTCCTACACAGATGATATCGATGTTATCCATACTGAAACAGAATACGTTGTACATTCGTATTCACGTTATCAGGCTCTATATATGTGGTTCTATTTTAATAAGAACTAATGAGAAATTGAATTAATAAAATCTGTTTCGATTTTTACATCTAATCTTGGGAATAGTGGTTCGCCTTTTGAGACCACATTTCCTTCATAAACACAGAACTTATTTACATAATCGTATTGTTGTTGTTCTTTACTTAATCCAAACATTGCAAAAACCTTGTCTTGAGTTTCAACTAACGCTGGAGAAAGAAGCTTTGTACAAGTGATGATTGAGTTAACTAAAACCGCCATAACATTACCGAGTTCTTCAACACGATTTTCTTTGGATAAAACCCATGGTTGAGATTCCTCGATATATTTGTTGGTTGAGTTAAGTAAATTGATGACTTCATCGAAGGCTTCTGTTGGTTGTAAATCATCCATTAAAGCTTCGTACTTTCTTACTGTTTTTCCCGTCAAATCCTCGATAAACTTCTCTTTTTCACCTGGATTTGATAGAGCCGGAACCTTGCCTCCAAAATACTTGTTTATCATCGCGGTTGTGCGGTTGACAAGGTTACCAAAATTGTTCGCTAAATCGACGTTAATTCGTTCGGCAAAAAGTTCAGGTGAAAAACGTCCATCACTACCGAACGAAAATTCTTTAGCGAGGAACCATCTAACAGTGTCAACTCCATAACGTTCAATTAGCGGGATTGGTGAAACGACATTGCCTCTGGATTTGGACATTTTTTCACCATTGAGATCAAGTAATCCGTGGACAAAAACACGGTCAGGAAGTCTAAGTCCTAAGCCTTGTAAAAACATTGGCCAGTAGATGGTGTGGAATCTAGTGATATCCGCTCCAACGACATGGACGATTTCTGAATCTTCACCCCAGAACTTATCAAAGAGTTCGTGATGTTCTGTGTCATAGCCTAATGCGGTAATGTAATTGCATAAGGCATCAAGCCAAACATACATGACGTGGCGATTATTTTCTTTAACAGGGATTCCCCAATCAAATGTGGTTCTAGAAATTGAAAGATCATCTAGACCCGGTTTGATAAATGTATTTAACATTTCGTTCTTACGAGCGACAGGAGTAATGAACTTTGGATTTTCATCGTAATACTTTAATAAGGAAGGTAAGTATTTTTGAGTTTTGAAGAAATAACATTCTTCGGTGTCTTTATGAACTGGACGGCCACAATCTGGGCAAAGGTGATCTTCACCAACTTGGGTGTCGGTCCAGAAAGATTCACATGGTGTACAATACCATCCTTCATATTTACCAAGGTAAATGTCTTCGTTTTTATATAACTTTGAAAAGATGTTTTGAACAACTTTAGTGTGCCTTTCTTCAGTAGTGCGAATGAAGTCATCATTTGAAATCTTCATCGCTTTCCAAAGATTTTTAAATTTTGCAGCGATGTCATCAACATATTGTTGTGGAGTAACACCAGCTTCGGCGGCTTTCTTTTGAATCTTTTCGCCGTGTTCATCGGTGCCGGTCAAAAAATATGTTTCGACTCCGCGCATTCTTTTATAGCGGGCTAAAATATCGCACATTGTCGTGCAATAAGCGTGCCCAATATGCGCTTCCGCGCTTGGGTAGTAAATAGGTGTTGTAATATAGAACTTGTTTTTCATATGAGGGACTCCCAGTTCTGAATAAAATTAATTTTAAATTAATTAATGCCACAAAGTGACTTGGTTGCTGAGTTTTTCTCACCCCAAATACGGCAAGCGTATTCTGGATGATCAACAAATGGGTTGCGGTTACCTTGTAAAAGGTAGACTCTTTGGTTGCGAACAGTATCGCGAGTTGTATTTGGATGTTGAAGATGCCATTTAAGAGCAAGTTCAAATGATTGAATTTCTTGGGTCATCGTGTAGCCGTACATAACCGCGCCATACATGACTGCGCGAGCAACTTCACCTTTCGCTTCATCGCATGGTTCGAATGTGGAACCCGAAAAACGACAATCGGTTTGGTGGCCATGGACAGTAACGATACTGCCGCCCTCCGCAAATTTGTAGTTACTACGCACTTGGTTAATTTGCCCTTCGCAAGCGAAGATGTTGTGATTGTCTTCATCACTAGCAGGGAACGCCGTTTTAGTCCAAATGTGTTCGCGGTTCCATGTATCCCAGGAATAATCACCACAGTGATTTTTCTTTCCAATATTGTGTCTTGTGTATAAAGACAAAATTGAGTTTGGATCATCGAGAGCTTCATCTTCTGCTTCGAATCTAGACCAAGAATAGTTTGGGGCTTTAGCAGGGTTGATAGCTTTTAGCTTTGCTTCAAGAGCGTTGCCAGATAAACCTTCACACGCATCATAATATCCTTCAGGAATATATGGAGAAGGGGATTCAGAGGTTGATGATGGTCCTGGTTCGGTGGTTGGATCCGATCCAGTTGTTGTTGGCCCTTCGCTTGTGTCGCTAGAGTGGCTTGGATGCTTTTTTCCTCCACCACTAGAAGAATTACAACCAGTCAAAAGAAGGCTGATTGCAGCGATACTTAGAAGAGAATATTTAACTTTTTTCATACATCGAACCTCGAGTAGAGTAATAATACCACTTATCCTTTATAAAATAAAGATGTGAGGTATATTTCAAGAAAAAACCCACCTTTCGATGGGTATTTCTAACTTATTTAAGACCGTATTTTTTATTGAAGCGGTCGACACGTCCATCAGATTGAACGAATCTTTGTTTACCAGTATAGAATGGATGGCAGTTTGAGCAAGTATCAACGTGAATGTCTTTCTTAGTTGATGTTGTTTCAAATGTCGCTCCACAAGAGACACAAGTGACTTTGACTTTGTGGGTTTCTGGGTGAATTCCTTTTTTCATTTTTTAACTCCTTCCGCCTTAGGCCTCTAGGGTCCTAAAGAAAGTTTGTAAGTGAAATCTTATCAATCATAGCCAAGAAAATCAAGGGCGATATTAAAAAATATCAATCTAGAAAAATTCTCTAAAAATAATCAAATTAAGTATTTAATTCAGCTTTTTAATTTGCAATAATAATTGCATGAGTAAGAAAATTGCAGTCCTAACATCTGGTGGTGACGCCCCAGGAATGAACGCTTGTGTAAGAGCGGTCGTCCGTTCAGGAATTAAATCTGGATGCGACATGTTTGTAGTCTATGACGGCTACAAAGGTTTAGTTGAAGGTAAGATCGAACAAGTCGATCGTAACTTCGTTTCCGACATCATCAATCGAGGCGGAACAATTTTACGAAGCGCAAGACTTCCGGCCTTCAAAGAAGACGCAATTCAAGAAATGGCAATAAAACAACTCCATGACTTCGGAATTGATTCGTTAATTGTCATCGGCGGTGATGGAACTTATCGTGGTGCGAGAGAATTAGCGCATAAAGGTATCAACACCGTAGGTGTCCCTGGCACAATCGATAATGATATTGCCTCAACTGAATACACAATTGGTTTTGATACATGTTGTAACACCATTTGTGAATGTGTCGATAAGCTTCGTGACACAACAACATCACATCAACGTTGCACATTCATTGAGGTTATGGGTAACAAATGCGGCGATCTTGCTCTATACTCTGGCATCGCTGAAGGTGCTGAAATGATTATTACTCCAGATGATCCAATTAGTGATGAAAATGTTTTCGCTAAACTAAAATCACTCAAGGGTGGTAAGAAGAAACACTCATTAGTTATCGTCTCGGAAAAGGTATATCCAAACATCTTTGAATTCGTTAAGAAAGTTACCGAACAAACTGGTATTGAAACAAGAGCAGAAATTCTTGGTCATTTACAAAGAGGTGGCTCACCAACAAGCAAAGATAGAATTGAAGCGACTCGCTTTGGCATCGAAGCTGTTAAGGCAATTCTTGATGGCGAATCAAGCATCTGCCTTGGTCTAAAAAATGGCAAGATTGTTCGTTACAAAATCGATGATGCTCTCCAGATGCAAAGAAAAGCAAATCACGAGCTACTCGATGCCATTAAATTAGTAAATAGATAATCCGTGAATATCGCGGATTTTTCGTCAAATCTCGATTATTTAATCAAATTAGGAGGATTTTATGATTTCAAAAAAATTAGCTATTGAAGTTCTAAATTGCGGTTTAGCAACTGGTGCAGATTTCGCTGAAATATTTATCGAAGAAAAGCTCTCAAGCGGCATTTCAATCGATAACGGAAAAGTCGAAAATGCATCGATCAATAAAACATATGGAGCAGGGATCAGACTCCTTTATAAATTCCGTTCCGTTTATGGCTACACGAATAATGTTTCTCGAAAAGGTTTAATCGATTTAGCTAAGTCGTTATCGAACTCATTTTTTGAAAAACAATCTGTGTTCGTAACCTCTTTAAAAAATAAAAAAATTAAAAACGTAACTCCTGTCGAAATTCCTTTTGAAAGTGTCGATAAGAAAGAAATCGTCGATTATCTTAAGAAAGGTGTTAAGGCAATGGCCGAATATGATAAGCGTGTCATTCGCACATACTCATCGATTGGTATTTCAAAACGAAACGTCTGGATCTATAACTCCAAAGGTTTCGCATTTAAAGATGAAATCGAACGTGCGAGAATTGGTTTCCAATGCATCGCTGGTGAGGGTGAAAAAATTGAAACCGGTTATGCTGCTCCAGGAGCCGCTGCGGGTTATGAGTTCTTCAAGAACAGTGTCGATCCAGTTGAACTTGGAAAGACTGCTGCTAAACAAGCTATAACTATGTTAGGCGCAAAAGAATGTCCAAGTGGCAAGATGCCGGTTGTTATCGGCAATGGTTTCGGTGGAGTTTTGTTCCACGAAGCTTGTGGTCACCCACTTGAAGCGTCAGTTGTTTCCAAAAACATCTCGGTTTTCTCTGGAAAACAAGGCCAACAAATCGCTTCACCTTTGGTGAGCGCAATTGATGATGGCACAATTATCAATGGTTGGGGTTCCAATAATATTGATGACGAAGGCAACAAAACTCAACGTAACGTCTTAATTAAAGACGGTATTTTAACTTCTTACTTAATTGATGATTTCAATGGTAGAAGAATGAATGAAGTTGGTAATGGTGCTTGTCGTAGACAATCATATAAGTTTGAACCAACTTCGAGAATGTCAAACACATATATCGACAACGGCACAAGTGATCCAGAAGATATCATCAAGGCCACTAAGTTAGGTTTATATGCAAAATCACTTGGTGGCGGAAGCGTCAATCCTACGACTGGTGAATTTAACTTTGCTTGTAGTGAAGCTTATATCATCCGTGATGGAAAAGTTTGTGAACCGGTTCGTGGTGCTTCCCTTATTGGCCAAGGCAAAGACATCCTGATGAAAATCGATATGGTTGGTAATGATTTAAAACGCGCTCAAGGTATGTGTGGTGCTGCTAGCGGACACATCCCAGTCGACGTTGGTCAACCAACTTTAAGAATTAGCGAAATCACTGTTGGTGGAAATGGAGGAGAACTTAAATGAGAGTAAATGAAAAGAAGTTTTTTGAACTCGCAAAAGCAAATGGTTTTGAAGCTGCTGATTTATCTTATTCCCATGGCGTTTCAACCTCATTTTCTATTTTTCATGGTGAGATAGATTCTTATAACGAACATGAAGATATTTCGATTGATGCGCGTGGCATTATTAACGGCAAATTCGGTGCCGCTTCAACTGAACAAATTGATAAAAATACCGCGCAATTCCTCGTTGAATCAATTAAAAACACTGCAAAATTAATTGAAAAAGAAGAACAAGGAATTATCTTTAAAGGCAGCAAAAAATATCACAAGAAAAATGTCTATAACAAAACAATTGAAGACATGAAAATCTCCGACGCAATTAAGACATGTTTAGATATTGAAAAGAAGTTGTTCGCCTACGATAAACGAATCAGTGAAGTTGTCACAATTGGTTTTGAAAAAGAAGTAGGTGAAACAACGCTTGCGAATACCTATGGATTAAAACTAAAAGCTAAGAGCGGAACATACACATACTATGCTCAAATAAGTGCAAAAGATAGTGAAGAAATCCGCACCGGTTTTAAGGTGTTTGCGTCTATGGATCCAAACGAATTCAATCCAGATGAATTTGTTAAAGAAGTTGCAGAAGACGCACTTCAAAAACTTGGTTCGGTCCAATGTAAATCTAAAAAGTATCCAGTTATCCTCAATCCAGAAACTGCATCTATTCTTCTTAAGTTCTTCCTTAATCCAATCGATTACGAAGAAGTTGAAAAGAAATCATCTTACTTTATTGGTAAGTTAGATACTCAAGTAGCTTCAAAGAAGCTTAATGTCATAGAAAATGGCTTAGCGAAAAATATTTTCTTTGATTATTTTGATGATGAAGGTGTTGCGATTGAAAAACGTGACATTATCAAAAAAGGTGTATTAAAAACATATTTGTACACTCTTGAAACTGCGAAGAAGGCTGGTGTCGAACCGACCGGTAACGGAGTAAATGTTGGCGGAAAGACAATCGCTAAACTAAATCAAATCTTTGTTAAACCTGGTCGTAAGAGCGAAGAGGAATTGATTGCTGGCATCAAAGAAGGTGTCTATATCAACGACCTTCAAGGTATGCACGCAGGCATGAATCAAAGAAGTGGCAACTTCTCACTTCAATCAGCGGGATTTATGATCCATGATGGTAAGTTGGCAGAACCGTTATCTTTAATCACTGTTGCGGATAACATCTTAAATGTATTCATGAACGTTAAAGATGTTGGAAACAATTCCAAACTGGTTATATCAACATCAACAACCTGCCCATCAATCCTCATCAAAAAGATGTCGATAACAGGTAAGTAAAAAGAAAAGGCTTAAAGCCTTTTTTCTTTAGTCTTTAATGAACAGTAATCCGATTGTTCCAGGTCCACAGTGAGATGCGATGACGCATCCTGCTGGAGTGGGTCTAATTATTTTTGGATCAACATATTTTGAGACTTGTTTTACAAAGTAATCTCTAATTTCAGGAGTGACACCAGAATCGGTAATCATGATGTTGTCCATTTGGACATTTGGAAGAGCGTTTTTAAGCTCTTCGATTTGTCCTTCAATGGCAACTTTCATATTGCCACGTGGTTTTTTATAAACGATAAGTTTTCCGTCTTTCACTAAGATGTGTGGGCGGATATGTAATAAGTGTCCTAAGACTTTAGCGGTGCCAGAGCAACGTCCACCTTTATGTAAATAATCGAGGGTTTCAACGTTAAATTGAGCGACAACATTTGGAACATCTTTTTCCAAGATTTTGACGATTTCTGCCGCGCTTTTGCCTTCTTTAATAAGCTTGCCAGCCTTTAATGCGAGTAAGCCAGAACCTGAAGAAAGGTTTTTACTATCAACAAGATAAATCTTGTCACTATCGATTGAGTTCTTGGCAATATTCGCACTTTGGAAAGCGGTGGATAGTGTCGAACCAATGCCAATATAAATGACTTCATATCCTTGGTCTAACCATTTTCTGAAAACTTCTTCGAAAACTTGTGGACCTGGAGCAGAAGTGGCTGGTAATGATTTATATTTTTCAACATCTTTATAGAGTTGATCGCGGGTAATAGAAACACCATCCTTAAACGTTTCTTGACCAAAGCTTACGTTTAATGGAACGATATCCATATCATATTTTTCATATAATTCTTTAGATAAGTCGAGAGTGGAATCTCCAACAATTTTGATTTTACTCATATTTTTTTCTCCAATATGTGACATTATACCAAAATATATTATTTATTTAATTTATTTTGATTTTGAATTATAATCACTCTCGGAGGATAAAAATAAATGGCAAAAGAAAAGAAAGCTAAAAAAGTAAAAGGATTCTTTGCTGAATTTAAAGAATTCATCAATCGCGGAAATGCCTTCATGCTTGCTGTTGGTGTTGTTATTGGCGGCGCCTTCTCAGCAATCGTTAACGCATTCGTTAATATGTTGATGAATGTTGCTACATGGGGCGTCCCAGGCGGCTTAAAAGGTTTGGTTACAGTTTTACCAGCTTTAAATGATGCTCAAAAGGGTCTTGATGGTGTTGGTCAAACATTCGCCAAAGGCGATTATGACGCTGTTGCGCTTCAAATTGGTCAAGCTGCTGGTATCGATGATGCTGGTCAAGCATTGATCTACGGAAGTGGCAAACTTAGCGATAACTACACTGCCCATGGTGGTTTATTCGTTTTCAACGGAGCCGCTGTTATTGACTGGGGTGCATTATTAACCGCATTCATCAGCTTTATTATCATTGCGATTGTCTTATTCATCATTGTCAAAGTTGCTAACTCCATTCAAAGAAAGAATGAAGCTATCAAAGCAAAAGCCCTTGAAGAATATTACAAGAAGCACCCAGAAGAAAGACCAGTACCACCAGAACCAGGTGTTCCTGCTCCAACTACTGAAGAATTATTAACACAAATTCGTGATCTTCTTGCTGAAAAGAAGAAATAAATAGTCTATGACCGTCTTAGAGAAATTTGAATATCTTGTTAAATCCTATGGATTAACAGAGCATAAGTTCTTACAAAAATATCACGCTCACTTCGGCTTAATTAAAAAGCTTCGTGCGGGATATGTTGCTCAACCAAGCGATGTTAAGAAATTATGTAGAATCCTAGATTTTGATGTTGCGGATTTCCTAGACGAAAAATCTTCGGTCTCTAATCATCTTAAGGAAGGCGAACATTTCGTAAAGAAAGGTTCTCCACAAGTCTTGCCTAAAAATGTAATTTCGGAAGACTATCCACCCGAAGATAATTCTAGATACGAAGAAAAGGATTAATGAAAAAAACATCGCCGTTTAATCTGGCGATGTTTTCTTTTGCTTATTTTTTATTTTTCTCTTCTTTCCAATCTGGATGAGCTTCGTAAACTTTGTTTAATGCTTCTTCATAAAGTTTTTGTTCGATAGCTACTCTAGATGGAACGCTTCGTTTTAATGCGCGTTCTTTACGAGATTTAGCGAATTCGATTTCACCATTAGAATCATCAAGAAGACCAGCGATAAGAATATAGGCTCTTAAGGATTCCATTGATAGGTCGTTTGCGATGAACTTACGAACAGAATCATTGATTTGCTTGTCGTAATATTCTTTAACTTCTTCCAAAGGAAGAGTCATGATTTTGATATAAAGTTTTTGGGCTAATAAACGATTATATGTTTGAGTTGAAACCTTCTTTGGATCAACGATAATCATGTCGATTAATTCTTCGGCACGATCATAGTGAGCGTTATTTAATTCTTCGTAAACTGAAATTAAGTTGATACTCGCGGTGAACTCGGTGATTTGTGGGAAGATCTTGACTTCGCCGATTGGTTTGCCTTCCATTTGGCATTCTTCGATTCTTAATAGTTCGTTGTAGGCTTCAATGTTTTCTTTCTTAGCGATTAAGGTTAAACGATAACCATCGGTCATTGAATCGAGTTTGATTGGCACTAAATTATATAGAGCAATCATTGAGGAAATAATAATCCATAACACTGCAGCGACGCTTAACCAGTGAAGCGGGGAATCAAAACTAAGGTTTTTATCTTCTGATAATGTGTAAATAACAATACAACCAACAAGTTCAACAAAATACATTAAAACTGGTAACCAGATATATGGAGTTAATTTTGATTTTTCATTCTTTGGAACAACTTTAGTTTCGCCAGTTAAACCATCGAAATCTTTAAAACCAAATTTCCATTTACCTTCTTTCTTATAAAAACATAAACCAAGAACATTGAATGATACGATGCGGTAACCACCAATTTTTGCGCCCAATGCATGGAATGCTTCTAACATAATAATGTTAAAGAGTAGTCCAACGAAAATAACGATAAGCGCAAAAGCGTATGAAACCAGATCAATATGATAATGTGATTGGAATACCCCTTTGACTGCTGTTAAACCAACAATGACTGCTGCAGCAATCATAATTAGATAGATAACTAAACTAGCGACATCTTCTTTTTTCATAATAGCCTCCTATAAGATGGATTGAAGCATCTCTTCGACATCTTCTTTAGATAGTGGATTGATCGATTTTTGACCAATCATACGTGTGTCAGCAAACATCATTTCCACTAACGAAGGGATATCTTTAGATGATAATTCCACTTCTTTTAAGCTAATAGACATTCCTATTGACTGAAAATATTCTCTCAATAATGCGATGCCTTTTAAAGCAGTATTTATTTTATTTTTCTCTTCGACACTAAAAATTTCTTTGGTGAATCTAACAAATTTATCTACATCATTTTTATAAGATGCTTCCATCCAGGCTGGGATGAGGATTGATAATCCTGCTCCGTGAGCAATGCGAATATCATATGCACTTAAAGCGTGTTCCATTTTATGGATTGGCATTTGTTTTTCTTTGCCTAACGAAGTTAATCCATTATGTGAATATGCTCCTAATAGCATTAGTGCTGCTCTAGCATCATAGTTATTTGGATCTTTAATCGCGACTTTTCCGGCTTCGATCGTATCTTTCATAATCGACAATGCGAGCGAATCAGAAACTTCGAGATTCTCACTTGGTGAAAAATATCTTTCGAGCGAGTGAGAAATAATATCAACGATTCCACAAGCGGTTTGATACTTGCTAACTGAGTATGTATATTCAGGATTCATAATTGCAAATGCTGGTCGAACGACATCGGAATTAAATCCTTGTTTAACTTTAGTGCTGTCATTCATCACAACACATGAATCAGATAACTCAGATCCTGATGCAGAAATAGTGAGAACTACTCCAAGAGGTAATGCTTTTTCCGGTTTAACTTTATGAAGATTTAAATCGAATGGATCGCCATCATAATAAAAAGAAGCAGCAATAGATTTTGCGGTGTCTATAACTGAACCACCACCAACAGCAAGAATCAAATCTATGTTGTTTTCACGAACAAGCTTTAAACCTTCTTTTACTTTAGAAATTTCAGGGTTTGGACGAACACCAGAAATCTCAAAATACTCGACGTTTGCTGATGATAATTGCGAAATTACTGCATCATAGACACCAATCTTTTTGATCGAGTTTTGACCATAAACAAGTAAGACTTTTTTGTATTTATTTTTGATTTCTTCACTCAAAAAGTTCATCGCGTTTTTGCCGAAATGAATTCGAGTTGGAGATACGAAATTAAAGTCTTTCATTAGAATATGTTTCTCTTCAAATCCGATTGATATTGATTAACAAAATAAATGAATACAGTATTAAGTCTTTTGATTAACGCTGGAGTCTTCTCTTTGCGCTTATTTCCGATCCAAAACACTAATTCATGAGCAGATAATGTCGACATGTATCTTGTGATTTCATTACCGTTAGCAAGATGGTTTTTGAGTAATCCACCGATACGAGCATAGAAATACGAGAACAAGAATGAATATAGTTTCTCTTGGGAATAACTTTTGTTGATTTTAGAAACGAAATTATAGTTGTTATTAATATAATTAATCATTTCTTTAAGAATCTGCTCATAGTCGAGTAGTTTCTTTGCGTAACCAACTTTCGCTTTTAAGAAGATAGATTCAACAACATCAGATATGTCTCTAAAGTGATAGTAAAAAGTTTGACGATTACTATTCGCGTGTTCGCAAAGCATAATCACATTGATTTCATCAAGTGGTTTCTCTTTGATTAATTTTTTTAGAGATTCCTGATATGCGGCTTCTATTTTCATAACTTTGTTATTTCTTTAGCGATTTCTGCTCCTAATGCAGCATTATTAAGGACTAAACGGATGTTAGATTCTAAGGAATCTCCACCAGTAAGTTCGACGATTGTTTTAAGTAAGAACGGAGTGATGTCTTTTCCTTTAACTCCGGCTTCATCAGCCATTTTTAAGGCTTTATCGATAGCAGAATTAATGACAACTGGATCCATTGCGTATTCTTCTGGAATTGGATTAGCGACTAAAATACCTCCATCAAGCTTGTTATCGCGCTTTGCTTTAATGATTTTGGCGACTTCAACTGGAGAGTTAACAACATTCTCCATCTTGATGCCTGAGTGTCTGGTATAGAAATCAGCAAATTCATCAGTTCCATACGAAAGGACTGGAACGCCTTTAGTTTCTAATATTTCTAAGGTGAGGTTTAAATCTAAGATAGCTTTAACGCCCGCTGAAACAACTGTGACGTTGGTTTTACCAAGTTCTTCTAAGTCTGCTGAGATGTCGAAATTGTTTTGCGCTCCACGATGGGCCCCGCCAACGCCGCCAGTAACGAAGACTTCGATACCAGCTTGGGCAGCTAAGATCATTGTGGCAGCAACTGTTGTTGCACCCCACATCTTCTTCGCATAGATAATTGGAAGATCTCTACGAGATGCTTTAGCAACGCCTTTACGTTTGCCAAATTGTTCGATTTCTTCTGGTGACATACCAATAACTGGTTCGCCATCGATAATGCCGATAGTGGCAGGAACTGCACCATGATCACGAATAACCTTTTCCACTCTAAGAGCGGTTTCAACGTTCTTTGGATATGGCATACCGTGTGAGATGATTGTCGATTCTAATGCGACAACAGCTTTGTTGCTTCTTAAAGCCTCTTGAACTTCTTTTGAAATTTTCATTAATCTAAACTCCTTATTTCATGTTTTTGTCTGATAAACGAATCATAGATTCGTACGAAGATAGTTTCTAAGCCCATGTAGACAAATACAGAGCTAATAATAACGACCAATAATAACCACCAGTTAGTGGAATTGATCGATTGATAATTAATATCAAAGAATCCGGTGCCTTGGAGGTTTGGATAGAATACAAAGATGTCGATCATAAAGAAGATGACGCCGATGATAACTAAGCCAATAACTAAAGCGACACGGTAAATATCAAATGGCATGCAGATTCTAAACAAGACGATGAAACTTCCAACACTGAATGTAATGACCGCCATTGTCTTCGCGGTTTCAAAATCAATGAATGTACCGGCGGTAGCGAATGCGGCGATGAAAAACACAACGCACGCAAGCACCTGTGTTAGTGCGGCAGGAACGGATCTAGTAAGAATGTTGTTTAAGAAGCCTGGTTTCAAACGTTCGTTGTTTGGTTGCAAAGATAAGAACAATGAGCCAATACCAATCGTCAAGAGTTCCCAAACATACATATTGTTAGGAGTGAATGGATATTGGAATGGAGCATTGCTATTTGGTGAAGACCACATGATAATAACGGAAAGCAAAGTAAACAAAACCGCGAACATAGTTTTAACCAAGAAGAGTGAACATGTTCTTTGTAAGTTATTAACAACTCGGCGACCTTCTGCGACAACATCAGGTAACGCTGAGAAATTGGAATTAATTGAAACAAGATGCGCAACGTTTTTAGCAGCATCTGAACCAGAACCCATCGCGATTGAACAGTCGGCAACTTTGAGGGCTAAGATGTCGTTAACACCATCACCAGTCATCGCTACAACATGGCCTGCTTCTTTAAGTGATTCGATGATCGTTTGCTTTTGTTCTGGAGAGACTCGACCAAAGACAACATAGTCATTTGCGATAGACTTAACTTCGTCAAGAGACATGCCTTCTAGCGAGATAAATTTATCAGCATTATCAACACCAACACGGTTAGCAATTGCACTGACAGATATCGGGGAATCGCCGGAAATAATGCGAATTTTGACGCCATTTTCTTTAAACCATTTGATGTTAGAAATCGCGTCATCTCTAATGTGGTCTTCAAGGACTAAAATACCAATCATCTTACATTCATCAAGATTGGTTTCTGGTGTTACGACTTGTTTGTAAACACCAATAGCAAGAACACGATATCCTTGTGATTCAATTTCTTCTGAGCGACGATCAAAATCTCGATCACGATGTGGGACAAACTCTCTTGCACCAACAACAATTGAACGACCATCTTTCAACATGACGGCCGAGATTTTTCTTTCCGAGTTAAATGGTAATGATGAGAAATATGGAAGGGTTTCTTTAGAGACATATGCGTCTTTAATAGCAAGAGCAGTGACGTTTGTGTCGCCAGTTGCTTCCACTAAGGTGTGAAGGATATTTTCAAGTTCGTCATTGCTAACGCCAAAAGTAATCAAATCATGAACACTCATCGAACCATCAGTAATTGTTCCGGTCTTATCAAGACATAAAACATCGGCTCTTGCTAATGACTCAATACAATAAAGTTCTTGAACAAGCATTCCTCTATTGGCGAGTCGAACTGCACCAACCGCTAAAGTAAGAGATGTTAAAAGATACATGCCTGATGGAATCATCGCAACGGATGAACCACCAATTTGACCAACGTGTTTAGCGAAATCTAATCGATTAGCAGGATTAAGACTACCTTTAACGATATATGTAATTGTTAATGCAGTAACTAAGACCAAAACGACAACTGAGATTATTTTAAATATAAAATTAAGGGTTTTAAGAATTTCTGATTTTGGTTTTTTAAAGTAACGCGCAGATGCTTGCAACTTTTCAGCGTAATTAGCTTTACCTAAGTGATCGATTCGATACTTGGCTTTTCCAGAGGTAACAAACGAACCAGACAAGACTTCACTTCCAAGTAACTTTTTAACGTTCGCGGATTCACCGGTAAGGATTGATTCGTTAACCTCTACCATGCCATCCATAATCGTTCCGTCTGCGACAATTTGATTTCCTAAGGTAAGAATTGCAATATCAGATAAAACAAGTTCGTTCGCAGGAATTTGAATTTCTCGACCGTTTCTTAAAACTGTAACAATTGGATAAGAAACCACTCTTAACTTATCAGTTAAGCGACGGGCTTTAATATCTTGGAATAATCCGATACCAATATTTATAACAACAATGACCAAGAAAGCGAAACTTGTAAAAGGAACGCCGGCAACGATCATGAATGCAGCGATCGCAAAAAGAAAAATATTAAAAAAGTTAACTACGTTATCGTAAAAGATACGGAAATATGATTTCGAAACGTGCTTTGGAATTCGATTAACTAGATTATCGTCGATACGAGATTGAACTTGCTCATCGGTAAGACCAACATTTAAGTCCGAATTAAAATGTTCGACGTTATCTATTTTTCTTTCGATGCTACTATTCTTATGCATATACTTGGCTTTAAAAGTAAACTTTTCGAATAAAGTATATCAAATCTAATACAGTGTATAAAGATTATTTAACTCTTTTACTTTTAAAGTAATTCGAGATGATTGATGAACATTCTTGCTCTAGAACTCCACCTAAAATTTGCGGGTGATGATTAATATTTTTGGCCTCAAAAAGTTTAAGAGATGATTCGATTGCTCCGCCTTTTGGATCTTTCGCTCCATAGACGATTCGGCCAATTCGACATTGTAACAAAGTGCCGGCGCACATTGAACATGGCTCGACGGTGACATAGATAGTCGCGCCTTCAAGTCTCCATGAATTTAACTTCTTACACGCCTTACGAATTGCGTTGACTTCCGCGTGACTTGTTGGGTCGTTTGTCGTCTCTCTTTTATTGAACGCTCTTGCGATAATCTTGTCATCTTTTACAATGATTGCTCCAACTGGAACTTCGTCAAAAATAATCGCTTTTTGCGCTTCTTTTAGAGCAATTCTCATATATTTTTCATCAAGATTCATAACGATAAATTAAACCATCGCACATAACTTAAATTGCTTAAGGCTGCTATATTCCTATCCTGACCTGGTTCGCACTAAATTATCGCGATGGCGATACAATTATAGCAAAAAGAAAAGGACCATTAAAGGTCTGAAAGGTACCCCAAATCCTAGACATTAGGAAAGGGGTACTTTTTCTATGAAATATTCATGGGAATTCAAACTTGAATGCGTCAGCAAGTATAAAAATGGCGAATATATTCCGACACCCGGAAAAACTAGGAATCAGCACATAATATTTATGCATCACGTAAGAGAATGGGTCAAAAACTATGATGATCTTGGCATTGATGGCTTAAAACATTCCTCGTTCAACAAAAATTGGACACCTGAACAACGTTTTGAATTAGTGGCAAAGGTTTTAGCTGGCAATTCTATCACTTTTGTAGCTAAAAATGCCCATATCGGTTCAGGTCAGCTTTGCCAATGGGTAAGAAGATATAACGAAAAAGGTATGGATGGTTTACAATGTAAAAAAGGTAGACCAACTAAACAAATCGTTATGAAAAAGAAAACTAAGAAAACTAAGTTATCCGTTTCTGAACAAGAAGAATTAAAGCTTCTAAAAGAAAGAAATGAATACTTAGAAATGGAGAATGAGTACTTAAAAAAACTCGATGCCTTGGTCTCAAAGAGGGAAGCCGCGGAAGCCAGGGCGAAAAAGCAAAAGTAATTAACGAGTTATTATCCATACATAAGAAATGGAAGCTTTCTAAATTACTCAAAGCGGCTTCTCTTCCTAGAGCAACATATTATTTTGAGCTCAATAAGCCTGATAAAGATATTAAAAACAAAGAAATAATGGATTTAATCCAGAATATTTTCTATGAAAATAAACAAAGATATGGCTTCAAAAGAATAACAGCGGAACTTCGTAATCGCGGTTATTTAATCAATCATAAGAAAGTTCTCCGATTAATGACCAAATTAGGTCTAAGAGCGGTTAAAAAGAAACAAAAGTATCATTCTTATATCGGTGAGGTCGGTCATATAGCTGAGAATCTTATTAATAGAAACTTCGTAGCCAACAAGCCGAATGAAAAATGGACAACAGATGTTTCTCAATTTAACTGTGCATTTGGTAAATGTTATCTATCTCCGATCATTGATATGGGAATGGGAGATGTTGTTGCGTGGGATTTATCATTATCTCCAAATCTAGAACAAACCAAGCGAATGTTAGATGAAGCTTTTATAAAATATCCTGATCTAGAAGGACTAATCTTTCATAGTGATATGGGTTGGCAATATCAACATAACTATTACCAACAAAGACTTAAGGAAAAAGGTATTATTCAATCAATGTCTAGAAAAGGAAACTGTATTGATAACTGCATAATGGAATCTTTCTTTGGAGTGATGAAAAACGAAATGTTTTATGGTCACGAATCAGAATTCAAAACATTCAATCAGTTTAAAAAAGCAGTTGCGGACTATATTGATTATTACAATAACAATCGGATTAAAAGCAAAACAAAATGGATGCCTCCATCTAAGTTTAGGGAAGCATCCATGTTGGCCTTATGATATAATCCAGTTAACAAACATTTAGTGTCTAGGAAACTGGGTACCCATCA